>CAZXLJ010000016.1:0-43923 GCA_964641175.1 uncultured Cellvibrionaceae bacterium | reverse complement strand
AAAATGACCGAAGACGCGGAGTTTACGTGGAATAAATGAGTAGTCCGAGGCCATTTTCAACGCGGTATCGGCGAGTGCAGCAGTTATGAAATAGCTTCTAGGGGCCTTTGCAGGCGGCTGCATCCGGCGGAGCAAAGAAGAATATTCCGAGCAACTTCGTAAAAAGGTCTGCTAGAATGCCGCTGGGAAAATTCCACCGCTTTAGCGGTAGACGGCGATGGTTTTATAGATTGCATAACCCGTAACTGACAAAAATAATTGGCTGATTTAAATCCGGAGGAAACCTATGGCGATCAGCTCCACGATGTCACCTGATGGCAAGACACTCACCATAGAGGTCGATGGACGCTTCGACGCAAGTTCCCTGGACGAGTTTAGAAGGTGCTATGAAAACCTGCCCCACGGCGCTCCGGATCACTACAACGTCGATCTGAAAAATGCGATTTATCTGGACAGTTCGGCCCTGGGAATGCTGTTGGTGTTGCGGGATTATGCCGGCGGCGAAACGGCACAGATATCCATTTCCAACTGCTCACCCGAAGTCAAAAAAATCTTCACCATATCGAGTTTCGAACAGCTGTTTACCATACAATAGCCCGACGCGACGGGTAGCCGCCGCGTTCAATCGATCGAAGATTTCTGCTGATACGCCCCTTGTTCTTCGGTTCTGAACAGCTCCGTCCCCTGATACGCAGTGGCCGGAAAAGGCCGGCCTGGTATGCGGGTACTGCAAGTTTCTATCGGGGCCGCGGGCACGCCGTTTAGCTCCGCATCCCGATTGATCCGGAAGCCGACTAATAAACCTGAAGCCGTTTAACAAATCCGAAGCCGTTTAATAATTCCGAGCTGTTTAATAATTCAGCCCCTTGCTAACTCAGCCGTTTAGTAACTCCCGAGCGATGGCGAGACCTGGCAAAAGCACGCGAACAAGCGGAGTCTATTCGTTGTAATTAAGCATTGTGAGCGGGTTTTGCCGGTTCTACAGAACTGACCCAACTGGCAACCATATGAGCAATCCCAGCCCGAAACCCCTGAAAATCCTGGTGGCGGAAGACTCGGCCGCGGACCGGATGATCTTGCAGTCGATGTTGATGAGCTCCGGTCATGAAGTACTGCTTGCCGAAGATGGGCAACAGGCGATCGACGCCTTTTCGGAATATCGCCCCGACCTGGTTTTTCTCGACGTGATCATGCCGAACGTTGACGGCATCATGGCAGCCAGAGCCATCAAGGAACGAGCCGGTGACGAACTGACGCCGGTTATTTTTCTGACATCACTTGCGGACGCAGAATCGCTGGCCACCTGCCTTGACGCCGGCGGTGATGATTTTCTTTCCAAACCCTACAACCAGATTATTCTGGATTCAAAAATCCGCGCTTTCGCGCGCATGCGGGAAATGCACCAAACTCTGGTGCAAAACCACAAACACCTGATTCAGGAACAGAATATTGCCAAGCAGGTATTCGACAAGATTGCCCATGCCGGTACACTGAATCTCGAATATATCCGCTACTACATGTCCGCGCTGGCGGTGTTTAATGGCGACGTACTTCTGGCCGATCTGAGCCCTCGAGGCAGTCTTTTTTTATTGCTCGGTGATTTCACCGGCCACGGTTTGCCGGCGGCCATAGGCTCGATGCCCCTGGCGTCCACATTTTACGGCATGGTCCGAAAGGGTTTTACCATGTCGGATATTCTGCGTGAAATTAACCAGAAACTTTACCAGACGCTGCCGGTAGGTCTTTTTTGCTGCGCCGCCTTTGTCGATATCGATATCAAGAGGATGCGACTGCGCGTCTGGAATGGCGGCATGCCGGACAATATCCTGTTCCGCCAGCAAACCCTGTCCTATGACCGGATCCGCTCACGCAACCTGCCGCTTGGGGTGCTTTCAAACCGTGAATTCAAATCCGAACCGGAGGCTTTCCCTCTGACGCCGGGGGACCATTTACTGATGTGGTCAGACGGCATCCAGGAAGCGCGCAACCGCGCTGGAGACATGTTTGGCGAGGCCCGCCTGAACCTGGTGCTGGATCAGTGTCCGGATCCGGCCAAGGTGTTTCTGGAAATTCTGCGGCAGGTGCAGGCTCATATCGGCAGTTCCGAAAAAGACGACGACATCTCTCTGGTGGACATCACCATCCCCGACGCGAAGGCCATGGAGTCGATGCTGGCACAAACCAATAAAAACCACGAATTTCTGGAAAACTGGAGCTTGTCATTCCGGATGGACGCCTCTTCCCTGCGGGGGTTTAACCCCTTGTCCCTGCTCATCCATGTCCTGTCGGAAGTGCCCGGATTGCGTCAGAGCGGCAGCGCGTTGTACACGCTGCTTTCCGAGCTTTTCAACAATGCGGTGGAGCACGGAGTGCTGCAGCTGTCATCGAAAATCAAGGATTCGCGCGCGGGATTTGCCGACTATTATCGACTGCGCCGCGAGGGTCTGGCCAGGCTGGAGAATGCATTTGTCGAGTTTGACTTTCAACATGAGGTCTTGAATACTGGCGGCCTGCTGACGATCACGGTGACCGACAGCGGCCCGGGGTTCGACCACAGCATCAGAGAATCCCAGTCCGAAAATCCTTCGATTACCAATTACTATGGCAGAGGCCTGAATCTGATAGCCTCCATTGCTGAAAGCCTGGAAATTATTCCGCCCGGCAACAAAATTCGCGCGTGCTACCGTTGGACCTTCGAGGATTGACCATGATAGTTCATCAGGAAAAAATTGATGCGGCCATGATTGCGCAGCTCCAGGATTTATTGGGGGGGCGCTTTGCGGAACTCGTGCAACGCTTTGTGGAAGATGGTATGCGGCGTCTGAATCTTCTGCGGGCAGCAGTGCGCGAGCGCGACTTTGACGCGATTTACACGGAAGCGCACGGCCTCAAAGGTAGCAGTCGGAATATTGGCGCCAATCCCTTGGGAAACTACTGCGCGGAGCTCGAAGCCAAGGGACGCGTCGGTGAGGCGCATGCGCTGGAACCATTGTTTGCCGCTGTGGAGCAGGAGTTTGCCGCTGTTTGCGAAGTTCTGCATAACCAACTTCATTAATCGCTGCTGCCGATCCCGAAAATCACGCGGTGAGCCGCGTTAAATCAGTCCAAGATAGTCTCACCTTCCCGCGGTGCCTCGCCGGCCAATAGCTGGCATGTCCTTTGTATAGAGCCTTGAAGACTCCCGAATGACGCCTGAATGCGTCAATACTTTCGCGCTCTGTTTGAATGGACCCGTGCATGCACCCTACAAGTAGTTCACTCGGTGGCCCGCTCATTTCCGGCCCCAAATCTTCAGCCCCTTCTGCTAACGATGCGCACTCGCGCGATGCAAGAAAGCCGGATGCAGGCTCTTTCCGGGATTCTATGAAAGAAGCGTCCCGTCCGCATAAATCCGACCGGAAATCCGCGGATGAGATTCACTCGGCAAATCGTAATGAAAGATCCGGGAAGGAGGACGCGGCAGCGGCGAAACCTGCGTCCCGGTCCGCAGAAAACCCGGGCGAGGCCTCCAGTTCCCCGGATTCCGGGCCTGGGGCGCCAGCTTCCGGTCCTGCAACACCGGGCGGAGATGGCGCTATCGAATCGAGCCCTGCCAGTGGAAGTGATATTGATGGGCTGGATGAAGCCCTGGAGCCTGTGGATCTGGTTGACAGTATCGTGCCGGAATCTGCCGGAATTCTGACGGTGGCTCACCCGGAGATATTAATGTCCCCGTTGTCTGTGTCATTAACGGGATCAGCTCCAGGCACTACTTCGCCAACGTCTTTGCAGTCGGTGTTGAATCTGCAGGAGAGCGCGGGTAAGTCCGGGTTACTCACTGCAGCCATCGAGTCCGTTGCGGTGACTGCTGATGCGGACGGTGAATCGGCAGTCGACCCGACCAAAATGAAAACCTTTGGGGTAGCGGCGCTGGATCCCGGACTCAACCCCGTGATGACAGAGCGGACGCGTTTGTCCGGGCTGCCGGTGCAGCTGCAAATGCAGCTGGAAAATACCGGGTTGGCTGCGGAGGTGGCACCCCAGCCTCTGCTGGATTCAGAATTCGGCAAGCTGTTTGCCAGAAATACCTCGGCAGCTTCCCTGGGGAATCCTTCCTTGAGTGACGTCACAACCGGCGCCACTGTACCGGACAGCCTGCGGACTGCAGTGCCAGTGAGTGTGACCTTTGGCCATGAAAAATGGCAGCAGCTGGCAGCTGAGCGCACGGTGTCACTGCTGCAACAGGGCGTGCAATCGGCTGAACTGATGCTCGATCCGCCGGAACTCGGGCCGTTGCAGGTGCGGATCCAGATTCAGAATGAGCAGGCGGTAGTCCAGTTCACGAGTGCCAACGCGGCCGTGAGGGAAGCGTTGGATCAAACCATCCCCCGCCTGCGGGAAATGCTGCAGGAACAGGGCATGTCGTTGCTGCATGCCGGTGTCTCGGATCAATCCTCAGGACAGTCTTCGTCCGGAGAACATGCCGAAGGCGGTGAGACCGGCGGTGACGCAGCGGCTCCCGTCGCTACCGTCGCGCAGCCGGATGCGCCCCAGGCCATCACCCTGAAATCCGGTATCGACGATTTCGCCTGACCCGGACTGACGGCCGATCGTCGTCGCCTTCCCCTGCATGAAGCTATTGCTGCTGCCATCGACATCTGTCATGCGGTTGTTTCAGGTTGATTCGCCTGTTAATGGGTTCCCGGTTCTATCCGTGAATCCGGCCCTTCGCGGTTTATTTTTCATTTCAAATTGGACGGATACTTATCTGGTTCATACACTTTTAATTGGCACCTCCATTGCTCTTATCGATTTAGCGGAAGTAAACGGCGGAAAATTGACATGGCCCAGGATAAAGGCGGCAGCAAAACAGCGGCGGAGGATGAGGCGGCTGCAACGCCCAGGCGGCGGTTGTGGCTGTGGCTGACTGTGGCTGGCGTGCTGCTGATGATAGCGTCCATCGGGGGAACCCTGATGGTGATACGTCTCGCCACACCGGCGGTGGATCCTGTTATTGAAGATAGTCCTGCCACAGCGGCCCGGAAGCCGGCGATTTATTATCCGATGAAGCCGCCAATCATCGTGAATTTTTCCGTTCGGGGAAGGCAGCGTTTCCTGCAGGCGGATTTGACCTTGCTGCTGCGGGACGGAACGGTGGTCAGTGCAATCGAACTGCATCAGCCCATGTTGCGCAATGCGCTGGTGTTGCTGTTTGGGGGCCAGGACTACGAGCAGCTGCAGACCGCAGAGGGCAAGGAGTTGCTGCGGCAGGCCACCTTGCAGGAGCTGCAGCGGCTGTTGCAGCAGGAGATTGGTCAACCGGGCATCGAACAGGTGCTGTTTACGAATTTTGTCATGCAGTAGTCCGATATCGAGAGTCAACATCGAGGTTATTTGTGCAAGATTTACTGTCTCAAGACGAAATTGATGCGCTGCTGCACGGGGTCGATGACGGCGAAATCGAAACCGAAGGCGAACGCGACGCGACGGGTGTCAGCAACTACGACCTGACCAGTCAGGATCGCATCGTCCGCGGCCGGATGCCCACGCTGGAGATGATAAACGAACGCTTTGCGCGGTATACCCGCATCAGTATGTTTAACCTGTTGCGGCGCACTGCCGATGTGTCGGTGGGCGGCATCCAGATCCAGAAGTTTGGCGAATACGTCCATACCCTTTACGTTCCCACCAGCCTCAACATGGTGAAATTCCGTCCATTGCGCGGCACCGCGCTGATCATCCTGGATGCAAAACTGGTATTCAAACTGGTTGATAATTTCTTTGGTGGCGACGGCCGCCACGCGAAGATCGAGGGCCGCGAGTTCACACCCACCGAGTTGCGGGTCGTGCAGATGGTATTGAACCAGGCCTTTGTCGATCTGCGCGAAGCCTGGAAAGCCGTCAAAGTTATTGATTTCGAATACGTCAATTCTGAAGTCAACCCGTCCATGGCCAATATTGTCAGTCCGAGTGAAGTGGTGGTGGTCAGCACCTTCCACGTTGAACTCGATGGCGGCGGCGGCGAATTCCACATCACAATTCCCTATTCCATGATCGAGCCCATGCGCGAAGTTCTGGATGCCGGACTGCAGTCCGACACCGATGAGCGGGATGAGCGCTGGGTGCGGGCCTTACGGCAGGACGTCATGTCGGCACAGGTGGACCTCGAGTGCGAAATCGTGCGCCGGGAAATTACCCTGCGGGATATTGTGGATCTGCGCGCAGGTGACGTTATCCCCATCAATATGCCGGACACCAGCGTCGTTACCGCCAATGGCATTCCCATGTTTCGGGTGGTGATGGGTCGATCGAAAGAGAATCTTGCGCTCAAGGTCACGCAGGTGATCGACCGCAAAAATGCACATGCTGTATCGAGTGAAGGAGACGTCAGATGAGTGATGAAAGCGATCAGGATTCCATGGCCGACGAGTGGGCCGCGGCCCTGGCTCAGCAAGAACCGAAAAGCGCCAAAGCCCAGCAGGTCGAGCTCGACGAATTCGAGGATGAAAAGCGGCCGGGTGGGCGCCAGCCGGATCTGGACGTGATTCTGGATATACCGGTTTCCATTTCCATGGAAGTGGGCCGCACTTCAATAACCATCAGAAACCTGCTGCAGCTTAATCAGGGCTCGGTGATTGAACTGGACCGGCTGGCGGGCGAACCTCTGGACGTGCTGGTGAACGGCACCCTGATCGCCCATGGCGAAGTCGTGGTCGTCAATGAAAAATTCGGCATCCGCATGACGGATGTCATCAGCCCTTCGGAACGGATTAAAAAACTGCGTTGACAGATCAGGAGTCAAGGGTGGCCATGAAACGATTGCTCACAACTGGAAGCGCGCTGTTATCCGGATTTTCAGGAGCGGCTGTGCATGCGCAGGCGACTGGGCGCGCCCTGCCGGACA
Organism: uncultured Cellvibrionaceae bacterium; assembly: GCA_964641175.1. Taxonomy (GTDB): domain Bacteria; phylum Pseudomonadota; class Gammaproteobacteria; order Pseudomonadales; family Cellvibrionaceae; genus CAYNST01. The sequence continues at coordinate 37,040 of CAZXLJ010000016.1, read as the reverse complement.
CTGGTGCCATGCTTTTGCAAACTTTTATCGGTCTGGTGCTCGTTGTCCTGATGATTCTGGGTTTGGCCTGGCTGGCCAGGCGTGCCAACGTCGCGGGATTTTCCCGCAGCAGTCCCTGCAAGGTACTGGCGAGCTTGCCGCTAAGTGCGCGGGAGAAGGCAGTTGTCGTCGATATCGGGGGCCAGCAGCTGCTGCTGGGTGTGGCGCCTGGCAGTGTCACGACCTTGCATGTGTTCGAGCATCCGGTGCTGGTCGCGTCCCCGGTCGAGCCGGGTCGCCGCGCCCTCAAGAGCTACAGTAAGCTGGCGGCGTCTTCGCCGGCAGAGTTTTCGCGTAAACTGTCCGAGTTTCTCGGTCAAGGTAACAAGCAGGGATGAAAACCCGGATGGGCGGACCCAGGGGCAGCTCGCGGCCGGCAAGGCGGGGCATGAATGCTCGCCTGTGGTGTATCCTGCAGCGGCTGCTGATAGTGACGCTAATATTCACGGCGTCGTCCATATCGCTGGCCCAGGAAGCCGCCGCGCCCGCCACACCCGCGGCCCAGGCCGAGCAGTTGCTGGGCCAGAACCCGGGTGCGTGGCAACCGATTCCGGCCCTGCCGGCGCTGACGGTGACCACCCAGGCGGACGGCTCGGAAGACTACACGATCACATTACAGATTCTGATGCTGATGACGGCGCTGTCTTTTCTGCCGGCGCTGCTCCTCATGACCACTTCATTTACCCGCATCATTATTGTCTTTTCCATTTTGCGCCAGGCGCTGGGTTTACAGCAGTCGCCTTCGAACCAGTTACTCATCGGCATGGCGCTGTTCCTGACGTTTTTCATCATGTCTCCGGTTTTCAATGAAGTGAACAGCAACGCACTGCAGCCCTATATCAATCAACAGATCAGCGCGACCGAGGCGCTGGAGCGCACCCGTGAACCTTTCCATGAATTCATGCTTGCGCAGACCAGAGAGAGTGATCTTGCACTGTTCTTTCGCATATCGAACACCAGTGCGGTAAGTGATCCCGACCAGATCCCGTTCCGGATCCTGATGCCTTCTTTCATCATGTCGGAACTGAAAACGGCGTTTCAGATCGGCTTCATTATTTTTATTCCGTTTCTGGTTATTGATCTGGTGGTGGCGAGCGTGCTGATGGCGATGGGAATGATGATGCTCTCGCCCCTGATCATTTCGCTGCCTTTCAAGATCATGTTATTCGTGCTGGTGGATGGCTGGGCGCTGATTGTCGGCACCCTGGCGGCCAGTTTCGGTTAGTGAGGGTCTCTTATGACGCAGGAAGTGGTACTCGATATCTACGGCCATGCCTTTTATCTCACGGTGATCATGATCCTGGTCATCGTAGGTCCGAGCCTGCTGGTCGGCTTGCTGGTCAGCGTGTTCCAGGCCGCGACCCAGATTAACGAGCAGACCCTGAGCTTTCTGCCACGGCTGGTCGTCACGCTCGGCACCGTGGTGTTCACCGGGCCGTGGCTGATCCGGCAACTGATGGAGCTGTTCGAGCGGCTGATGATGGATATTCCGCTGATCATTGGCTAAGCGCGGGCCGGCCCAGACTGAACCTGAGGTTTCCTGATGGAGCTGTCTGATGTACAGCTATCCCAGTGGCTGCATCAATACTTTCTGCCGTTTGTGCGTATCGGCTCGATGTTCATGGTGATGCCTATTCTCAGTGCGCGGGCCGTGCCGGCGCGCATCCGGCTGATTCTCGCCTGGCTGATCACATTCCTGATCGCGCCACTGCTGCCGCCGTTTGCGGTGCCGGAGCTGCTTTCTTTGCAGACGGTACTGTATTTGATCCGGGAGATGCTTATCGGTATCACCATGGGATTTGTGTTCGTGGCCCTGTTTCAGGTGTTTGCACTGGCCGGTCAGTACATGGCAATGAAAATGGGGCTGGGTTTCGCCTCCATGAATGACCCGGCCAACGGTGTGCAGAGCACCGTGCTGTCGCAGTTCTATCTCACCATCGTGACCATCATGTTTATCTCGTCCGGTGGTCACCTGATCATGACCGAAATGCTGGTCCAGAGCCTGACGTCACTGCCCCCCGCGACTACGGGGTTGCCGCGGGAAAAATTCTACGACCTTGTCATGCTGGGAGGCTGGCTGTTCGCCACGGCTCTGGTGATTGCCTTGCCGGTGTTGACGTCGCTGCTGGTGATCAATATTGCATTTGGAGTGATGAGCCGGGCTGCGCCACAACTGAACATCTTTGCGGTCGGATTTCCCTTTACGCTGATCTGCGGCATGGTGTTGATCTGGGTCGGCCTGCAATCCTTCCTGGAAAGCTTCGAAAAAATATTCTCTGACGGCTATCAATTTGCCGCCCGGCTGCTGGAGGTGTAACGCGTGGCCGAAGATGATGATGCCGATGACAAAACCGAAGAGGCCACCCCCCGGCGACTGGAGAAGGCACGCGAAGAAGGGCAGATTCCCCGGTCGCGTGAGCTCACCACGACCGCCGTGCTGCTCGCCAGTACATTTGGACTGCTGATTTTCGGGGGGCTCATCGCGCACCGGCTGACCGAAGTGCTGCGTTACAATTTTTCGCTGGAGCGCGAGGCGGCGTTTGATCCGCAGCTGATGATTGCCTACCTCACGCGGTCCTTTGCCGAAGCATTTTTCGCGCTGATTCCGCTGTTCGCCGTAATTGTAGTGGCCGCAATTGTCGGACCCATCGCTCTGGGGGGCTGGCTATTCAGTACCAAGGCGCTGATGCCGAAATTCAGCCGGATGAATCCGCTGAGCGGTCTGAAACGCATGTTTTCCATGAAGTCGCTGGTCGAACTGGTCAAGTCGATCGGCAAGGTTGGTATTGTGATCGGCGTTGCATTTGTGACCCTGAAAGGATTTCAATCCCAGCTACTGGGACTGAGCCGGGAAGAGCTGGAGAATGCCATCGCGCACGCGCTGGACATCAGCCTGTGGGCGGCGATCCTGATATCTGCCTCAACGATCCTGATTGCGTTTGTAGACGTTCCCTGGCAGATCTTCGAGCACGCCAAAAAGCTGCGCATGACCAAGGAGGACATCAAGCAGGAATACAAGGAGTCCGAGGGCAAGCCGGAGGTCAAGGGCCGTATCCGGCAGATGCAACGGGAGATTGCCAATCGCCGCATGATGGCGGATGTCCCCAAGGCGGATGTGATTATCACCAACCCCACCCATTACGCCCTCGCGCTGCGCTATGACCCGAACACCATGGAAACCCCTGTGCTGCTGGCCAAAGGGGTAGACCAGACGGCGATGAAAATTCGGGAGATCGCGCGAGAACATAAAATCGAGACTTTGCGCTCGCCGGTGCTGGCCCGGGCGATCTACCACACCACCGACATCCAGGGGGAAATACCTCAAGGGCTTTACCTCGCTGTGGCGCAGGTTCTTGCCTACATTTTTCAGTTACGTGCCTGGCGCGCCGGCAGGGGAGAGCGGCCTGGACCGCCCACCAATATCCGCGTACCGCCGGATCTTAATTTCCCCGATTGAACAACGGCATACTGACGTCGTTACCTAACTTGTCCACCTGAACTGACGTTACGGAATGCTTTTTGCGATGAGCACTGGCAGCAGTTTCATGCGCCAATTTTCTGTCGTGAGAGCACCTGATGGCGGTATCAATTTTTCGGCATATCAAATCCATCCCCGGAACCATGACCCGGGAGTCAGCCATGACGTCGGCACGCTTGCTGTGGCATGGCAATCTGTCGATACCCATCCTGGTTCTCATGCTCCTGGGCATGATGATCCTGCCACTGCCGCCATTTCTGCTGGACGCGTTTTTCTCCTTCAATATTGCCTTGTCCATCATAGTGCTGCTGGTGAGCGTGTACGCCATGCGCCCGCTGGATTTCGCCGTATTTCCGACGATTTTGCTGGTCGCAACATTGCTGCGGCTGGCCATGAACGTTGCCTCGACCCGGGTCGTACTGCTGGAAGGCCATGAAGGGGGCGATGCGGCCGGTAAGGTAATCCAGGCCTTCGGTGAGGTGGTGATCGGCGGTAACTTTGCGGTCGGTCTGGTGGTCTTCATCATTCTGATCATCATCAACTTTGTTGTGATTACCAAAGGCGCCGGGCGCATCTCCGAGGTCAGTGCACGCTTCACCCTCGACGCGATGCCCGGCAAACAGATGGCCATTGACGCGGATCTTAACGCAGGCCTGATCGATCAGGAGCAGGCGAAAATACGGCGCGCCGACGTGGCGGCCGAAGCCGATTTCTACGGTGCCATGGACGGTGCCAGCAAATTTGTACGCGGTGACTCGGTGGCCGGAATTCTGATCCTGTTCATCAACATCATTGGCGGTATTGGCATCGGCATGATGCAGCACAGCCTGCCTTTCGGCGAAGCCATGGAAAAGTATGTTCTGCTGACCATCGGTGATGGTCTGGTAGCCCAGATTCCTTCGCTGCTGCTGTCCGTTGCATCCGCGATCATGGTCACCCGGGTCAACAGCTCCGAGAGCATGAGCAACCAGGTGATCGGGCAGATGTTTGATTCCCCGAAGGCTCTGGGAATATCGGCCTTTATCCTGTTCATCATGGGCGCGATCCCCGGAATGCCGCACTTTGCATTCATCAGCCTCGCTCTGGTTAGCGGTTTTCTCGCCTACATGATTCATTTCAAACGCACCCAGCCCCAGGAAGTGGAAGAGTTGAGCCCGCAGATGAGAAAGTCGCTGGCCGGCGCCAGCGCGGGTGTCATGGGCGGCGGTGCGGCACCGGCCTCCACGCGCCCCGCGCTGGAAGCACCGGCGGACCGGACCCAGGAGCCCGCAGAGGTTTCCTGGGACGACGTCACCCCGGTTGATATGCTCGGTCTGGAAGTGGGTTATCGTCTTATCCCGCTGGTCGACAAGAGCCAGCGCGGTGAGTTATTGGGCCGGATAAAAGGCGTGCGCAAAAAGCTTTCACAAGACGTTGGCTTCCTGATTCCGCCCGTGCATATTCGCGACAACCTGGACCTGATGCCCAATGCTTACCGCATCACCCTGATGGGGGTGACGCTGGGCGGAGGCGAGGTGTATCCCGACAAGAGTCTGGCGATCAATCCCGGCCAGGTTTTTGGCAACCTGCAGGGGATGAAAACCCGTGACCCTGCGTTCGGACTGGAAGCCATATGGATCGAAGAATCCCATAAAGACCAGGCTCAGACGCTCGGGTATACCGTCGTCGATGCCAGCACGGTGGTCGCAACCCATCTCAACCAGATTATCCAGCAGCACACCCAGGAGTTGATCGGTCACGAAGACGTGCAGAAGTGGCTGGACCTGCTTTCGGACAAATCGCCGAAACTGGTCGAGGAACTGATTCCCAACACCGTCACCATCAACACACTGCTTAAAGTACTGCAGAACCTGTTACGCGAGCAGGTTTCCATTCGCGACATGCGCACCATCGCCGAAGCTTTGGCATCCCATGGGGACAAGAGTCAAGATGTCGGCGCGCTCACCGGCCATGTCCGGGCTGCACTGTCGCGCCAGATCGTGCAAAACATCGTGGGAAGCGAGCAAAACATACCGGTTATTACGTTGCATCCGGCGTTGGAACAGTTGTTGCTCAATGCTGTTCAGCAAGCGCAAAAAGTTGGCGCCGACGCCACGGCATTTATCGAACCTCGCCTGGCCGAACGCCTCAGTCGGGTTCTGACGGAAGCGGCCCAGCAGCAGGAAGCGGCAGGCAAGGTGGTGGTGCTGCTGGTAGCGGGGCCACTGCGAATGACAATGTCCCGATTCGCGCGCTTCAATCTACCGGATATTCATGTTCTGGCTTACAACGAAGTGCCGGACAACAAACAGATCACAATTGAAGCCACCGTGGGTGGTGACTTGACCTGACAGGTTAGGAGAAATATATGACGGTTAAACGATTTGTCGCACCTGACATGCGTCGCGCTCTGGAGCTGGTGCGCAGTGAGCTGGGCCCGGATGCCATTATCCTGTCGAGTCAGCGCACGGCGCAGGGAGTCGAGATCATCACGTCCATCGAACCCCAGACGCAGCCACGGGGAGTGGATGAGCGGCAATCGTTCAGTCATCAGTTTGATGAAGAACTTGATCGACCCCTGGCCAGTGATCAGGCATGGGAGAATCGCCAGCAACTCGAACGGGCTGCAGGGCAGTACCAGACAGTCCCGGGCCAGCGCCGCGGCGAGACTCTTGAGCGCGAACTCGAAGCGGCACGCACCCGTATGCTGGCAGCTAAAAAGTCGGCTGCGCAAACCCAAGCACAACCCCGCGCGGTGCAAACCCGTGAGACCCGCGCAGTTGCCGGCAAACCTGCTGCCACGGCCACAACCGGGCGGAAATCTGGCGCGAATGCCGGCAGAGGCGCCGTGGCGGAACTTAAGACCGATCGGCAGATGAAAGATCTGGTCGAGCAGGTTCGTGATCGCCAGGGCCCCGGCAATCCCCCAAAAGACATTCACGACACCGGCGATGCGCGTCTGACGCAACTACAGAACGACATCGCGGACATGCGTCTGTTGCTGGAGCAGCAAATGTGGCAAATGCGCGACAACGACCGGTCCAACGATCGCGAAATCAACCGCGCGCCAGCACCGTCGTTGTCGGTGGAAACCCTTGAGAAGCGCCTGGCGCGCATGGGTTTGCCTGCACATCTGGTACGGCGGCTGGCTTCCTGCGCAACGCCCGGTAAAAGCGTGAGCGTCGCCTGGCGGGAGGCTCTGGCCCGGTTGTCCCGGCTGATACCAATCAACAACAAGGACCCGATCGCGGCGGGTGGCATATTTGCTTTCGTCGGCCCGACCGGCGTCGGCAAGACGACTACGATCGCCAAGCTTGCGTCGCGATATGTACTGGAGAACGGCCTGGGCAAGGTCGCGCTTATCACCACGGATACCTATCGGGTGGGTGCGCACGATCAGCTCAAGGCGCTGGGCCGGATACTCAATGTACCGGTGCGGGTGGTGGACCAGGAGCGCAGCCTTGCGCAGACCGTGGCCAGCCTGCGCAATTTTCCTCTGATACTGATCGATACGGCGGGATTCCGTCAGGGCGATCCCCTGCGCAAGGAGCAGGAAGCCGCGCTGGATGCCTGTCCCGGCGTGCAACGTATTCTGACGCTGGCTTGCAACAGCCAGGTCCAGACTCTCAAGGCGTCCGCTCATGCCTATGGAAGCACTGCTCTGGCGGGTTGCGTTTTGACCAAAATCGACGAGGCCGCCAGCTTGGGCGAGGCCCTGGGGGTGATGATAGAACGCAATCTCCCGGTGCTGTACAGCACGGATGGTCAGGGGATTCCCAAGGACATCGCGCCGGCTTCATCAGCGACCCTGGTGGCAAAATCCGTAGCACTTCTCAAAGCACTTCAGTCCGCAGACGCAGAAGTCGCCCTCAGCCCCTGAATTGATCCCTCGCGGCACGATCGGAATGGATTGCCGATGGTGCCGGGAACCTTTCCCAACAGCATCTATACTGAAAACATTCATTCGCGACGCTCGCAGAACGGCGTCCTCCCAGAAGCAAGGTGGCCAATACAATGAGCAATAGTCGTCCGGTCAAAGTCATTGCCATAACCGGAGGCAAAGGCGGTGTGGGCAAGACCAACATATCCATCAATCTGGGGGTGGCCCTGGCGGAAATGCGTCGCAGAGTGGTGCTCATGGACGCCGATCTCGGTCTGGCGAACATTGACGTGTTACTCGGTTTGCAACCGCGCTTCACCCTGGCCGACGTGCTCAGCGGCGAGCGGGGGATGCGCGACATTCTGTTGACGGGGCCGGGCGGTCTGAAAGTGGTGCCGGCATCTTCCGGGGTCTCGCAGATGGCCCAGCTCTCTGCGCGTGAGCATGCAGCAATTATTCACGGGTTCAACGATCTGAGCGATCAGCTGGATATTTTCCTGATTGATACGGCCGCAGGCATTTCCGATACGGTAGTCAGCTTTGTCAGGGCGGCCCAGGAAGTCATCGTGGTGGTCTGTGATGAACCGTCCTCAATTACGGATGCCTACGCGTTGATCAAACTACTGAGTACCGAGCACAGAATGACCCGGTTTCGGGTGGTCGCCAACATGACCCGCAGTGCCCAGGAAGGCATCAATCTTTTTAACAAGTTAAACGGAGTGTGCGAGCGCTTTCTGGATGTAACCCTGCAGTTTCTCGGCGCCGTACCTTTCGACGAAAATGTGCGCAAGTCCGTACAGAAGCGTAAGGCGCTGCTGGAATTTGCCCCGCAAAGCAGGGCCGCAATGGCCATCCGCAGCCTGGCGCAGAAAGTGGATGCCTGGCCGGTTGCCACCTCCGCAACGGGCCACCTGGAGTTTTTCCTGGAACGGCTGCTGCAATCCAGCGCAGCGGCCGGTTAATGAATGTCGTTACGGTGGGATTGGGGCATTATGACGCCCGACCTGTTCGTCAATAAGCCTGTTTTCAATAAGAAAGTGGATACCAATGGTTTATCAACGCAAGCAGGAAATGGCCGCTGTCCACCTCGAAATCGAGCAATATGCGCATCTGGTCAAGCGCATAGGCCTGCATTTGCTCGCGCGCATGCCGGCCAGCGTCCAGCTGGATGATCTGATTCAGGCGGGTACCATCGGATTGATGGAAGCGGCGCAGAAATATGATGGTGAACGCGGTGCGTCGTTCGAAACCTATGCCGGAATTCGTATTCGCGGCGCCATGGTTGATGAAATGCGGCGCGGCGACTGGGTACCGCGTTCAGTTCATAAGAACGGCCGGCGCATTGCTCAGGCCATGCGCGCGGTAGAGGCCCGTACAGGCCGTGACGCATTTGACAGTGAAGTGGCCGATGAATTGGGTGTGGATCTGTCCGAGTATCACGCCATGTCGAGCGACGCCCTGGCGGGGCGGCTGTTCAGCTACGAGGATATTGTTGAGGAGGGTGAGCAGGACAGCAGTGAAAGCCTGCTGAGCGGCGACAATTTCCAGTCGCCTGCCGAGCTGGTACAGAACGACGCCTTGCGCAGTGCCATGGCCAGCGCTATTGATGAATTGCCAGAACGTGAACGGCTGGTGTTATCGCTTTACTACGATGAAGAAATGAATTTGAAAGAGATTGGGCTGGTATTGGGTGTCAGCGAGTCCCGGGTGAGCCAGATTCATTCCCAGGCCGCATTAAGGTTGAAGAAAAAGCTGGCTGACTGGAGCGCGGCGTGAAGTTCTCGTGGGGTCGTAACCGGGTGATTCCGATCGGAGAAAACCAACTAAACTCTAACTTCGGGCGGAACAAGTGGAGGCCGAATTGAATAAAAACATGAAAATCCTGATCGTGGATGATTTCTCGACCATGCGCAGGATCATCAAGAATTTGCTGAGAGATCTCGGGTTCACCAATACCCAGGAAGCGGATGATGGTGTCACAGCCCTGCCCATGTTGCGCAACGGCGATTTCGATTTTCTCGTGACCGACTGGAACATGCCGGGAATGAGCGGTATCGATCTGCTCAGGGAAGTCCGCTCCGATGCCAAACTGGCTGGTCTGCCAGTGTTGATGGTAACGGCGGAAGCTAAACGGGATCAGATCATCGAGGCGGCCCAGGCGGGCGTCAACGGCTATGTCGTCAAGCCCTTTACCGCGCAGGTTCTCAAGGAAAAGATCGAAAAAATATTTGAACGCGTCGACAGTTGACGGCACGAGCGCAGAAGGGTTCACTCATGGGAAAAATTCACGCCCCGGCCAACGAGACGGCATTTGCTACCGATCTGGAAGCCTGCGCCAAACTGTTGATTGAAAAATTGCAGGCCAACCAGTATCAGGAAGCGTCGGCGGTGATCCACAAACTTTACGAGGTGCGGGATCAGCATATTTTTAACAGTATTGGACAACTGACCCGAACGCTGCATGACGCTATCGTCAATTTCAATATCGATGCCGAACTCGGCGGAGTCCGTTCGGGACTGGACGGGCATGACATTCGGGACGCATCGGATCGGCTGAATTATGTGATCACCACCACCCAGAATGCCGCAAACCGGACCATGGATCGGGTAGAAGCTGCGGCGCCGGTGGCCATGCGACTGGGTCAGGAGGCGGAAAGCCTGCGGGCCGAATGGGCGAAACTGCGGCGGCGGGAATTGTCCCGGACGGATTTTGCAGCGCTTTACGGGCGCATGGAAGGGTTTCTCCAGCAGATGGACAATGATGCCCGCGAACTTAATGAAGGCTTGCAGTCAATTATTCTGGAGCAGGGATATCAGGATCTGACCGGACAGGTATTGCGCAAGGTCATTGGACTGATTACGGACGTCGAAGCGGAACTGGTCAACCTGGTGCGGATTGCAGGTCAGGTGGACAAACTGGCGGGGATTGATCATGGCGGACTGACGCGACCGGCGCGAACGCGCGCCAAAGGGGAAGCGGAAGGGCCGCAGATACACGCGCAGCATCGCGCAGACGTGGTCAGCGGACAGGATGAAGTCGATGATCTCCTGTCAAGTTTGGGTTTTTGAGGGTCACTGAATGTCCTTTGGCGACGATGAAGAGATTCTTCAGGACTTCCTGGTCGAAGCGGGGGAGATTCTCGAGCAACTGTCAGAACAGCTGGTCGATCTGGAACGCAGGCCGGACGACCATGCACTTCTGAATGCGATTTTCCGTGGCTTTCACACCGTCAAGGGCGGTGCCGGGTTTTTGCAGCTCGATGCCATGGTGGAATGCTGCCACGTTACCGAAAACCTGTTCGACATCCTGCGCACCGGCAAAAGGTCAGTCACTCCCGAGCTAATGGACGTTGTCCTGCAGGCACTGGACACCATCAATGGACAGTTCCGGCAGGTATCCAAACGGCAGACGCTGCAGCGAGCTTCTCCGGCATTGCTTGCGCAACTGGAACGACTTGTATCCGGTGAAACGCTGGAGTCATCAGAAGCCCCTTTTGCGGACGCACCTGAATCCGCCGGACCCCAGGCCACGACCAGCCGGGATGTCTCAGGGGCAGCCGGCGTTCTCGATATCACTGACGACGAATTTGAAGCGTTTCTCGATGCGATCGACAGCGAGTCCGAAGCGTCCACAAGCACGCGACCCCCGACAACGGCTGCGCCGGCGGATTCGAATGCTTCTTCAAAAGCTGGCGACACTATCAGTGAAGACGAATTTGAAGGGCTGCTCGACAAACTGCACGGCAAGGGCAAAGGACCGGGCGCAGGCCACGAACGTGCCGCGGTGGTGTCTGCCTCAGCGGATATTCGCAAGACGGCGGTTGATGAAATTAACGAAGAAGAATTCGAAGCACTGCTCGATCAGCTGCACGGCAAGGGCAAGGGCCCCGGTGTTGCTGCGACCGCACAGATGCACACCACACCCGCCAGTCCCAAAACCGATCTGATCACAGACGACGAATTCGAAAACCTGCTGGACCAGCTGCACGGCAAGGGCAAGGGCCCCAGCGTCCCGGCGCCCGCGAAGGTTTCTGCGAATGCCCCGCAGCCGGAAGTGCCCGAGTCCCGTTCGATGGCCAGGGCGCAGAAGCCAGGCACAGCAGCGGCGGACAAGACCCCGGGCGTCGAAGCCGTGCGGGAATTCAGCCGCGAAATCGATGCACCAGCAGCGCCCTCCGTCCAGGCAAAAGAATCAGCCAATGCCTCCCAGAGCAGTGGAAACCAGCAAACGGACAATACCGTCAGGGTCGATACCCAGAGACTGGATGACATCATGAACATGGTCGGCGAACTGGTTTTGGTGCGCAACCGGCTGGTCCGGTTGGGTCTGGAATCGGTGGATGAGCCCCTGTCCAAGGCGGTTGCCAACCTCGATGTGGTGACCGCCGACCTGCAATCTGCGGTGATGAAAACCCGCATGCAACCGATTCGCAAGGTCTTTGGCCGTTTTCCCCGTGTTGTGCGGGATCTGGCCCGCAATCTGAAGAAGGAGATTTCGCTGGATCTGATTGGAGAGGACACGGATCTTGACAAGAATCTGGTAGATGCTCTGGCCGATCCGCTGGTGCATCTTGTCCGCAATTCAGTGGACCATGGCATTGAACTGCCGGATGTCCGTGCCGCTGCCGGCAAGTCGCGAACCGGTCGGGTCGTTCTGGCCGCCGAGCAGGAGGGCGACCATATTCTGTTGTCAATCAGCGATGACGGTGCTGGCATGGATCCGGTGAAGTTGCGGGATATTGCTGTGAAAAAAGGGCTCTACGATGCCGAAACGGCGGCCCGGCTTTCGGATGTGGAAGCGTTTAATCTTATTTTTGCCCCAGGGTTTTCGACCAGGCAGGAGATTTCCGACGTCTCCGGCCGGGGAGTTGGCATGGATGTGGTCAAGACCAAGATCAGCCAGCTCAACGGGTCCATCGAGATCATTTCGAAAAAGGGTGAGGGGACGCGCATTCTCATCAAAGTGCCGCTGACTCTGGCCATCATGCCGACCTTGATGGTGATGCTCGGCACCCAGTGCTTTGCACTGCCGCTGGCCAGCGTTAATGAAATTTTCCAGATGGACCTGTCCAGAGCGCATGTGGTTGACGGTCAGGAGTGCGTCACGATTCGTGAAAAGGCAGTACCGATATTTCACCTGAAACGCTGGCTCGTCAAACGCGGCGGCGCGGCGGACTTTTCGCCGCTGGCTCATGTAGTGATCGTGTCGGTCGGCACGCGTCGGGTGGGGTTTGTCGTGGACCAGCTGATCGGGCAGGAAGAAGTGGTGATAAAGCCCCTGGGCAAAATGCTCCACGGTACACCCGGCATGGCCGGCGCGACCATCACTGGCGACGGCACCATCGCGCTCATTCTGGATGTGCCGAGTCTGCTTAAGCGGTATGCGGGCAGGGGCCACGGCTGACTTCATTAAGTCAGCCTTACGGACCCGCTCTCATCACAGTGACAAATGATCTTTTAGTAGAGGGATCGCGTGGTCTATAAAGTGCTTGTGGTCGATGATTCCCATTTTTTTCAGCACCGGCTGAGGGAAATTATCAATCAGCATCCGGAGCTGGAGGTTGTCGGAATTGCCGCCAATGGCAATGAGGCGATCGCCAAAGCTGCTGAACTGCGCCCGGATGTCATTTCCATGGATTACGAGATGCCCTATCTGGATGGTGTATCGGCGGTGCGGGCGATCATGGCGCAATATCCGGTTCCCATCGTGATGTTTTCTTCGATGACTTACGAAGGCGCGCGCATCACTCTGGATGCGCTGGCTGCCGGCGCGGTCGATTTTATCCCGAAAAACCTCGCGGAAATGTGTCGTGACTCATCCAGCCTGACCCGCACGCTCCATGAGACTCTCCTGACATTTGCGCGCAAGGGACATCTTGCAAGACGCCAGGCCGCCGTGCCCAGGGCACCCGCGGACTCTCCGGCCGAACCGAGGCATGCCGCGCCGCCCGCCGGTAGTCTCCGGGATCGCGTCAGTATCATTGTCATCGGGTCATCTACGGGCGGGCCCGTCGCCGTGACCGAAGTTTTACAGACACTGCCCGCTTCCCTGCCAGTTCCGGTGGTGGTAGTGCAGCATATGCCGGAAGGCTTTACCAAGGTCCTGGCCGAGCGCCTTGATCGCCAGTGTCAGATGTCCGTGGCCGAGGCGGCAGATGGTCAGTTGTTGCGCCCCGGTTGCGTCGTGATTGCACCGGGCGGCAAGCAGCTTCTTTTACATCGGCACGGGAGCCTGCGCATCCTGCCTGGCGATGAGCGGGTCAATTACAAACCCAGTGTGGATCTGACTTTCGCCTCGGCCGCCAGTATTTATGGCGGTGCGGTGCTCGCCGTGGTGCTGACCGGTATGGGAGCTGACGGCTGCGAAGGTGCCCGCCTGCTCAAGGAAAAAAATGCCGTAATCTGGGCGCAGGACGAAGCCAGCAGCATGGTATACGGCATGCCGCGTGCGGTAGCGCAGGCCGGATTGACCGATGCAATATTGCCACTCAGTCAGATCGGCCGACATATCCGGCAGGCCTTCTGATGGATCTGCTCAGTCTGCTCGGAGTCATCATCGGGTTCGCTGCACTGATCGGCGGCAATTTTCTGGAAGGCGGCACCTTGAACGCCCTGCTTAACGGTCCGGCGGCGCTGATAGTTCTGGGTGGCACCTTGGGGGCGTCGGTGCTCCAGACGCCGAAGACGACGCTCAAACGGGCACTCGGCCTGTTCACCCTGATTTTTAAACCTCAGGTTGCCCTGTTCCAGAAGGGCATCCAACAGGTATCCGGCTGGGCGCGCACCGCCCGGCGCGACGGGCTGCTCGGCCTTGAAGGCCTGGCCGAGAAGGAAAAGGATTTGTTTGCACGCAAGGGTTTGCGGCTGCTGGTGGACGGCAGTGAGCCGGAAGTGATTCGCCACGTTCTGGAAAACGATCTGCTGGTGGCCGAGCAGCGCGACCTGGAAGCGGTAGGCTTCTATGAAAGTATGGGCGGTTATGCACCGACCATCGGGATCATCGGGGCCGTCATCGGCCTGATCCATGTCATGCGGCACCTGGCGGATCCGGCGCAACTCGGTCCCGGCATAGCGGTAGCGTTTGTTGCCACTATTTACGGAGTGGCTTTTGCGAATCTGTTGCTGCTACCCATGGCGAACAAGCTCAAGGCCTGCGTGCGCGAGAAGTCCCAGTATCGCGAGCTTCTGATTGAAGGCATTCTCGCCATCGCCGAAGGTGAAAACCCGAAGGCCATTGAATTGAAATTAAGCGGTTACCTCCATTGATTAAAGATGCCATGGACGTTACCCCATGATCCGCCGCCGACACAGATCCACTGAAAGCAGTACCAGTCAAGATCGGTGGCTGGTCTCCTACGCCGACTTCGTCACCCTGCTTTTTGGCTTCTTTGTCGTGATGTATTCAGTCTCCCAGGTCAGTGAGAGCAAGTACCGGACTCTGTCGGAAACACTGTCCGCCACATTTCAGGGACACGGCTCCGCATCCCGGGGGAGCACGGGCCCCGCGATACCGGCATCTGCGACCCCTCCGGCGCAGTCCGGTAGTCAGCTCGCAGATCCGCTCGAGCTGGCCAGAACGCTGAAAGACGCGCTGGGCGGGTGGATCCAGACCAGTGAAGTGTCAGTAATCGGCACAGAAAACTGGGTGCAGATCGATGTCAGTGCCAATCTGCTGTTCGCGTCTGCCAGTGCCGATCCCAGTGCACAGGCGCGCGCGGTGTTTGCCCGGCTGGCAACGATGCTGGCGCCTTTCGATAATGAAATTGAGGTGGCTGGCCATACCGATAACCTGCCGATACGGACCGCGCAGTTCGAAAGCAACTGGGAATTGTCCTCCGCACGGGCCGCCGCGGTGGTAAAACTGCTTGCCCGGGGCGGGGTTGCACCCGAGCGGCTGTCTGCAGTGGGTTATGGTGAATTCCGGCCGGCTGCCAGCAACGAATTGGAAGAAGGGCGCGCTCGCAATCGCCGGGTGGTGCTGCTGGTTTCCCGTTCGGCTGCGCCGCAGGACCCGGTGGTACCGGTCGGCGCCGCGCCGGGCATCTTTCCAGGCACGCTTGATCCCGCGTCGCCCGACGCTGAGCTCGTCAGTCCGCCAGGTCCGTCTGCGCCAAAGGACCCTGCGGTGGAGCCAGTACGTCTCAAGAGCGGAGGCCTGCTGTTCACCACCGACCCCGAGGCATCCGCACGACCTGAGGGGCCTTAGCCCGTAGCGGGCATTCTCGCCAGCGTCGACTATATTTGAAAGGGAGTACGCTCCGAATTCGGACTGACGCCGTTTGCTTCGCTTCCAGGAAAGACCACCATGTCGATTACCATGAAAAATCAGATTCAGGAAACCCGTGACGATCCGGTTTTGCAATGGGTCACATTTAATCTCGATGGCGAAACTTACGGCATCAATGTCATGCAGGTGCGCGAAGTTTTGCGTTATACCGAGATTGCGGCGGTCCCCGGGGCGCCTGATTATGTGCTGGGAATCATCAATTTGCGCGGCAACGTAGTGACCGTGATCGACACCCGGCAGCGGTTTGGTCTGGAACCTGGCGAGATTACCGACAATACGCGCATCGTGGTCATCGAGGCGGACAAGCATGTCATGGGAATCCTGGTCGACAGTGTCGCCGAGGTGGTGTATTTGCGTCTGTCCGAGATCGAAAAGGCCCCGAGTGTGGGTAATGAAGAAAGCTCAAGATTCATCCAGGGGGTCTGCCACAAGAATAACGAGCTATTGATTCTTATCGAATTGAACAAGCTGCTGACCGAAGGGGAGTGGGGCGATCTCGACCAAATCTGAGGGCTACGCGCGATGACAGAGCTGGCTATCGGGATGGCACTGTGCGCCTTGCTGTTTGCCGCAGCGAGCGTGGTGGCTCTGATGCGCCTGTACGGTAAACAGCGGACGTTGGCGGAGGCTGTCGATCAGCGCATCCGTAATCTGGAAAAACAGATCACGACTGCCACAGCCGGGTCCGTAGGCATCGGCCAGAGACTCATGGTGCTGGAACAAAAGCTTCAAGCGCTGGCCGCCTCTCAGGAAAATCAAGACTTGTCCAGCGACCGGCAGTCTTATACACAGGCTATGCAAATGCTGGATCAGGGCGCAGATATTGATACTGTAGTGGCGAGCTGCGGTTTAAGTCACTCCGAAGCGCAGCTGATGGCTCTGGTCCGCAAGCAGACAGCCGGAAAACCTGCGGCCCGACCTGCTCCAAGAACCCGCGAGCGCAGCTGACAATGGCTGTGCGGCATCTCCCAGGCACATTCCTCCTCTTGTTCGCTTTCGTGTCGCAAGGCTGCGCTGTCGTAGCGGTGGACAATCTGGTGCGCTACCGTGACGGCGAAGGCGTGTTTGCCAGAGACTGGTTTGACCGGATCGTGCCCGGGAGCAGCTCCCGTCAGGAGTTGCTGGAGCAATACGGGCCGCCGTTCCGGATCGTGGACGGACCCGACGGTGGCCAACTGGCAAGTTGGGAATTTATGCGGCAGCAACAAAAACGGACATCCGTTTTCGGGTTGATCCGCTACACCAATACGGAAGAATCCCGTCACTACCTCCACGCGGTCCTGCACAATGCAGTGGTGATACGGCGCTGGCAGGACCAGACGCGGGACGTCGACGCTCCGGCCGTTTTTCAGGCGGTCGGTTTGCGCAGACAAGCCCCGGTGGAAGAAAGCCAGGGACTGCTGCCGGGTATCGGCGTGGTTCCTCGAGGGACGCCTCTGCAAGCCCTGGATGCGCCAGACAGTAAAGCCCCGCCAGCGCTCGAAACCAAGCCTGAAATGGAGCCGGCCCCCGAATCCGCCATAGCGCCCGAGTCGGGTAAAAACGGGTTTGTTCGCCCGCTTTGACTCCGGGACAATGAAAGGCTCGTCACAATTTATCAGGGAATATTGTGCCGTGGCTTCGTAGCGCTTGAAGACGCCGGAATTAATCGTTAGCTTCCCCGCATTATGACCAGAAGGGGACCGTCTTGAAATTTGTAGCTCGCTCCGTCCGCGGTGCCTGCCTGACTTCGGCCAGTGTCATCATGCTGAACGCCTGCGGCGGCACTTTTGGCCCGACGCAGCCCATCCCTTCTCCCACCCCTCGACCCCCAGTCGACTCAGACGGCCCCGGTAGCGCGTCATCGAGCGGGGGCTGGTCGCCTGGCGGTGGTTGGCGGGTAAGACGCAATCTGTTGGACAACGGCAGTGCAGAGGCGGGAGTTGAGCCGTGGATTGGACAGGGTATAAACCCCGAGTTGAGCCAGTCCGTGGCTCGCAGTGGCCTGTACAGCATTCTCGCGGTCAACCGCACAGCACGCTGGCAGGGGTTGATAATGCCACTCGAGGCATTGACTGAGGGGGGGATGTACACGCTTTCAGTCTGGGTCAAGCTTGCCGAGGACGAGTTCGAGACGATTGCGGCGCTGAAAATTCGCCTGACGGACGCTAATGATAGCTACTACCTGCTGCTCGACGAGTCTCCATTGCGCTCTGACCGCTGGATCATGCTCAAAGGAAGTTTCCCCTACGAGGATCCTTCAGAAGATTTCAAGGTTGACGCGGTAATTACAGCTGACAGCCAGATGGCGAGTTTTTACGTGGACGATATGGTCTTGACCCGGCAATACGCGGATTTCGATCAATCCGGTCACGTCAATTAGGCATACTCCGATTTTTACTGCCGTTAACGCCCGACGCACCAGTATATGCGCCTGCTGCACATAGCCAAAGACGCTCGGTTCATCCATAATTCGCACCCCTGATAGCGCGTGCATAAACCGATCTCCACATTTCACCTTCTGAAACTGTCCAATCGCGCCGCGCGAGCTATTCTCGTCTTTGACCAGCAGTTTTTATCGGCCTGAACTTTCAAATACCTGTTTTATCGATCCTGTTATTCCGACTGGCTTGCAACGACTTGTTGTCCCTAAATATTTCCGGGAGTCTTGTTAACTATGAAAATTGTAATTGTAGGAGGTGGCGCAGGCGGTCTCGAACTTGCGACGAAACTTGGCCGCAAGCTGGGGCGAAAAGGCCGGGCGGACGTGTTGTTGATTGACCGCAACCAGACTCATATCTGGAAGCCGTTATTGCATGAAGTCGCAACGGGAACCCTGGATGCCGGCATCGACGCTGTCAGCTACCGGGCGCACGGGCATACCCATGGATTTCGCTTTCAGCTGGGCACCCTGGAGGGTGTCGATCGCGTTCAGAAGGTTATCCGTTTGCAGCCGCTGTTTGACGAAAAGGGCGATCAGGTTTTGCCCGAACGAGTTGAATCCTATGATCTGCTGGTTCTGGCTATCGGCAGCGTCAGCAATGATTTCGGCATCGAAGGAATCAGTGAACACTGTATTTTCCTCGACAGCCCGCAGCAGGCGCACCGTTTTCAGAAATTGCTGGTAAACCGTTTCCTGCGTGTGAACCAGTTGCTGGAAAACGACCCCGAACAGAAATTTTCCGTCGCCATCGTGGGCGGCGGGGCCACGGGGGTAGAGCTGTCGGCCGAGCTGTTCAATGCCCGTCAATGGTTCACCCTGTACGGCCTGTCCAATATCACTCCGGAACATTTCAAGGTTACCCTGATCGAAGCCGGGCCGCGGCTGTTGCCCGCGCTGACCGAGCGCCTGTCTGGCACCGTGCACCATGAACTGACGCGCCTTGGGCTCGATATCCGTACCGGTACTCAGGTGAAACGGGCGGAAAAAGGCCGACTGATCACCAGCACCGGCGAATCCATCGATGCCGATATTGCGGTATGGGCGGCCGGGGTCAAAGTGCCGGAATTCGTCAAGGAATTTGGCCTGGAAACCAACCGGATCAACCAGATTATCGTCAATGAAACCCTGCAGCCGCCGACCGACCCTGGCATCTATGTGATCGGCGATTGCGCGGGTTTCAAACTTGCCGAAAACCAGTGGGTGCCGCCCCGGGCACAGTCTGCCCATCAGATGGCCAGTTGTGTTTATCAGAATATTCTGAGGTCTATGGACGGCAGATCAGCCAAACGCTTTGTCTATAGGGATCACGGCTCCCTGGTGTCACTCAGCCGTTATACTGCCATCGGCCAGTTGATGGGCAACTTCACCCGCAGCAACTGGAACGTAGAGGGCAAACTCGCCCGCATGGCTTATATTTCGCTGTACCGGATGCACCAGCTCGCCTTGCACGGCTGGATTAAAACGGGCCTGATGACCCTCGCCGAAAAAATCAATCACGTGATCAGGCCGAGACTAAAGCTTCATTGATGAATGCGCGCCGGTATCGCAGGCGCGCTATTGGTAAGCTCGAGCAGCTTTGTCTATTTCTGCTCCAGCGCTTTTTTCTGTCTGGCCCTTCGCGACATCATGTTCAGTACTTCGACGAGAGCTGAGAACGCCATCGCGGCATAAATGTAACCTTTGGGGACATGCGCGCCGAATCCATCGGCAATCAGTGTGGTACCAATCAGCAGCAGAAAGCCCAGGGCCAGCATCACGATGGTCGGGTTGCGCTGGATAAAGTTTGCGAGAGGATCGGCTGCAATCAGCATGACCGTTACCGCGGCAATCACCGAGATGAACATGATGGGCAAATGCTCCGTCATGCCAACAGCCGTGATAATGCTGTCAATGGAAAATACAAGGTCTAGCAACAGGATTTGGCCCACCGCCGCGCCCATACCCAGTACGACGGTTTTGCCGCCAAGCGCTCCGTCATCCGGCTCCGGGTCGACATTGTGATGGATCTCCTTGGTCGCTTTCCAGACAAGGAACAGTCCCCCGGCAATAAGGATCAGATCTCGCCAGGAAAAACCGTGTCCAAAAGCGCTGAAAATCGGCTCGGTCAGCTGGACGATAAAGGCGACGGTTCCCAGCAGCATGAGCCGCATGATCAAAGCACCGGAGATGCCGATGCGCCGGGCCTTGGTGCGCATGTGCTCCGGCAGCTTATTGGTGAGGATCGAAATGAAAATCAGGTTATCAATGCCGAGGATGATTTCCATGGCCACCAGAGTAGCCAGGGCCATCCACGCAGCAGGGTCAGACATGAGCACAAGCAAGCTGTCTATCATAGATTTTCCGTGAGAAGAATGACCGGGTGGGGTATAAAACGCGAGCATTGTACTACGGAAGAAATAAATCGGATGAAGGGAATAAATCGGGTTGCGCCCCAATGTCGATCCGGTCAAACAAAGTAGCGGGAATATTTCTACGCAGGATGAATTCCGCAGATTAAAACCGGTACACAGCACCCAGTCCGATCAGATGAACTTCATATTCCGGGCTTACCTGACCCGCGCCCAGCCAGCCGGGGATGGTAGCGGGTTCCACCTGGTCGATAAAAAAATCCTCCGAGCGAAATTTTTCATACCAGTAATCCAGTCGCAAGGACAGCTTCTCATCGATGGCGTAAAGCCCGAACACTTTCAGTGAAGCGAGTTCAGTCTCCAGATCAGGGAAGCCGGTTGCAGGATTGCGTGTGGCGACTTCCATTTTTCCCTGTCCGGCTGAATAACCCAGTTCCAGACCGATTTCGAATGGCCCTAGATCTCGCAGTTCTATTCCGAAGCCGGCGGTGTCAATTGCATCCTGCTGGCGGCCGCTCCAATCGGGAATGCTAAAAGCGCTGCTTCCATCTTGATGGGAATCGATGCGCTGCCGGGTGAGAAATCCGTAAAGGGTCAGTTTTTCAACCGGAGTGCCAGATACATCCAGCGTCTGGGAAAATTCCCGTGCTTCAGTCAGGCCGACATAGCCTTCCGCGTACTCATCGAGTGCGTAATCAACTGACCAGGACACACTAAGCGTATCGGCCGGAGTGAACGTCAGGTGAGTCCGCACGGCGTTGCGATCTCTTTCGCTGAGGTTGAATTTACGCAGCAACGGATTTTCGGAAGAAACCAGATCGGGCAGAGATTCATAGCCGTCAATAAATCGCCGTTGTTCCCGGCCGATTTTCAACCGGATATTGACGGATGAAGCAGGTTCGGCGCGCACCTGTGCCCAATACTCCGTCGTGCCGGTTTTCTCGACTTCTTGCCATGTGCGCTCGAATTCTTCACGACCGATACCAGTGCTGAACTGTAGTGCCGGGTTGGCCCGATAATCGGCACGCAGCCGGCTGCCCGTGCGCTCGTAGCTGTAAGGCCGGTTAAAGCGCGCCCGGGCCAGTGTCAGATCATTGCTGACCTGCAGGTACAGATCCCGCGGGGTGTCGTTGTCCCGATCCTCCAGGTAGGCCTCCCCGGTCAAGGTTAGATTGTTGCGGGCCTGGGCCACCGCCTGGATTCGAGTCGAAAGTATGTCCACCTGACCGTCGAGTGCCGCGCGAGGGCTGGCAATATTGCCTATCTCCGGGTTGATGGTGGGGGCGGCAAATGGTTCGTCCTGCTCCATGCGTCCCATGGATACCTGCGCTGATGTGTTCAATACCGGTAAGATTCGCCAGCGACCGGACAGGGAGAGCTGGTTGAAACTGTTGTCCGGTTCCTGTGCCAGCAAGCCGCGTTCCGCGCCGGGCGCAAGGGGTACGAAGGGATTGTCCCAGATGACAAAAGAGGATTTGTTTTTAAACGTTGAGCCGTGGTAGCTGGCCTGGATTTGCCAGTCCCGTTCGACGTAGGAGACTGCCGCATCCAGCCGATCGGTAACCCGGTCGACCGGCATTGGAAGAGTGGTGCCCGAGGTCAGAAAGGCCGCCCCCTGCAGCCGCAGCCCGTCCTGCTCGGTCCGGCGATAATCCAGTTCGTAATGCCAGTGCTGCGGTTTCTGATAATTTCCGCCCGCCCGGTATTCATGCCGATCGATTCCTGAAGGCAAGGTTTGGAGATGACTGGCAATGTTCATGGCGCGAGTACTGGACTGCTGCAGCCAGGTTGCCGGCAGCCGCAGTTCCTCTGCACCCGGGTTGAGATAGGCAGTTCGCGCACCTTCGGCAATAAAATGGGGAAGGCTGCTGTAGGACAGAGCAAGACCATATTCACCCTGTCGACCGCCTTCGAGTAGCAGGCGCCGCGATTCCAATGCCAGGTTGGTTGCCTCAGCCCGAAAGTATCCGGTCTGTCCGTCATTCACGGACACTTCGGCCTGAAGGATGCCGAAGGGTTCGTCTTCATCCAGTCCGGTCTTGTCACCGAACTTTTCTGACGCATCCGACACGTAGCCCGCACCGGCAGTGAGGGTGCCTTTGCGCCGGCCCGGTTCAGGACAGAGGCGGCAGGACCAGGCCTCGGTATCGGCTGCTGGCCAGTAGCCCGCCTTCTGGACAGTCGGTGCACTCTGCTGCACTTCCTCGGTCGCGTTTTCCTGCGCCTGAAGTACAGTCGGTGCCGCCAGAGCGAGTATCAACACTGGGCCGAAATTTCGGGTGCCCGACCGATGTCTGCCGGTATCTGTGCCCATATATCGATCTCCTAGCGACTGAGGTTGGCGCCCGATGGATGATTTGAACCATGCACCTGGGAATGACAGTTAGTGCAACTGCCGAGCAGCAACATGGCTGAAGGGGCATTTTGCGGCAGACGCGCCTCAGTATGGGGAATGCCTGGATGCCCCGCTCTCGAGTGACACTCCTGACAGAGCAACGGGGCTCTTTTGCGCAGCAGGGCCGGATGGCTGGATCCGTGTGCCTGATGGCATGAAGTGCAGTCTTCAGTTGCCGGAGCGTGTTCCCAGAGGAAGGGGCCGCGTTTTTCTGCGTGGCATTCAAAGCAGGTCTGGTTCGTCGTCGCCCGCACCAGCAGATCATCGTGCAGGTTACCGTGGGGCTGATGGCAATCCGAGCAGACGGTTTGGCCTTCCCGGATGGGATGATGTGACGCCTGGAAGGTTTCTGCCCGCACCTGGGTGTGACAATCCAGGCAGATGCCTGCCTGCTCGGCTCGAGCCATGGCGGGGTCTTTCTCGGCGTGGAGCTGGTGGCAGTCGGTGCAGGCCACGCCTTCACGTTCGTGAACGCTGCCCGTCCAGTGAGCTCGAGCGGAACTTTTATGACAGCTCAGACAAATGGCATTTCCCTCGGACCTGGGCAGTTTCGCATTGGCCGCAAATGCCAAGGGTGCCGGTCGCTCCTGGCCCGGACGCAGGCGCCTGGCATGATCCCCACCCGGCCCGTGGCAGCTTTCACACTGCTGCTGGGCGAAAGGTGTGTGCGGATCTTTGGCCACCGCGTGAGGTGTGGCGAAAATGGCCAGGATGCCGGGTTCTTCATGGCATCCCAGACACGTGTCGGCACCCTTGGGGCTGAACTCCGGCAGAGCCGTGTGAGGGTCCTGTGCGAACCCTGCCTGAACAAATAGCGCACTGACTGCGACCAGTATCAGCGCCAGGAAGGGCTTACAGTCCATGGACGCGATCCACCGCTGCCGTCTGACCCGGTCCGTGACAGATCGAACAGGTTTCGGCTGCGGAACTGTCCAGAATCTCTTGCGTCACTCCGAAGGACCCGCCGTTCAGGCTCATGTGCGCCTGGGCCAGGTCACTGGTATGGCAGGAGGCACAAGCAGCGGTCACGGCAGATATTTTTAAATGCGCCTCCGGAACGGCCGGACTGCCGGCAGTCGTAATGGAAGTTCCACGCACGGCTTCGGGTAACGGGAGCTGGTAGGAGTCTTCCGTATGACAGGCCAGACAGTCACTGGAAGGACGCGGGTAGTGGATGTTGCTGTAATCATGGGGCGTATTGCCGAAGCCATAGGCCACATAGGGTTTGTCACGTATATCGGCGCCGTGGATGCCGTGGATCATGTATTTCAGATCTACAGACTGCTCACTCAGACCATCGATATTCGACACACCTCCTGCCATGGTGTCGCCAGCTCTGCGAGCGATGTCTGTCGTATTGTTGTTATGGCAAACTGCACACAGCTGGACTTCATCAGTGCGTTGTCCGCCGTGGAATGCCAGAGCGTCATGTTTGCCATGACAGGTGGTGCATTTTTCCGTCTCGACAATCTGCCGGCGCGGCTGCGCTTCGGAATCGGAGATGGGGAAGAAATCGACCACGCCGGTTACAGGTATCTGAAAGCCATTGGCGTGGACCGCGCGGCCTTCCATGGCGATGGTTCCGGAGCCGCTGGCTGTGGCAGGAATCGGTGCTGCGGCCGTCATTGAAAAACTGCCATCATCATTGGGCGTGGCGTTGGCCAAAGCGCCGCTAATGGACAATCCGGCCGCGGGCCCGTGTACATAATCTTGCGTGTTCCAGCCCAGGCGGAATGTCAGCCCGGCACCCGCGCCGAAATGGGGGTCGGTTTTTATGTCATAAGGTGCGTCTGCAGCTTGAGGATTGGTGATCGCAAACGTCACGGTTGGCGTTTCATTCGGACCCGTATTGTCTATCCCCAGAATATTGAATTCAAAATTCTGTGCCGCCACTTGCGCCGGTATGGCATGGCTCTGAAGCACGCTGCCGGCAACGCTGCCGTCCCGGTGACAGATGGTGCATTCGGTATTGTTGGTCGCTTGATGACCAACACCCGCCACGAAGTCAATATCGTCATGACATGACCCGCAGGCTTCGATGGTCGGGTGGCTGGCAACGCGAGAGGCCTCGGGCGTTGCAGGATTCTGCGGGTCATGGCAGCTCAGGCAATTGCGTGGATCCTGAGGAAGGTGAATGTCGCTGTAGTCGTGAGGCGAATCACGGTAGCCCCAGATAATGTAATCGGCACCGGTCTGGACACTCGGCAGGGCTGCGCCGGTGTGGATTCGGTGGATCATCACCGCGAAGTCGAGGCTTTCACCACTTTGTGCATCAATGGTGCCCGGGTTATGGCAGGTCACACAATATTCCACGGCAACCCGTGCACCGCCGTGGACTGCAAGATGATCACCGTGGCATCCGGCGCAATTTTCCTGAGAGACCACATTCAAATCAGCGATACCCTGTTCGCTGGTTGCGCCTGTTGAAGGTTGAAAGGTATAGACCGCATTTGTCGCCGGGAGAGATGCGCCACGGAACTCGCCGCCTACCTGCATGCCCACCCGATGCGTCAAATCAGGATCGTAGGTGACTGCGAGCGGCTCGGCGATACTGGTCAGATTAGCAGCGAAAGTGTAACGGTAGGTGCCGTCCCCATTATTTTCCAAGGTTCCCGCTCCACTGCTTTCAGCAGTGGCCTGTATGCGCGGGTCGGTACCCGGCCATGAACCGGCGGTGGGCGTTTCCATCCGATTGATATAACTCTGCCAGGATGCAGTATCGCCATCGGTCCCCGGATTCAGCTTCGCCAGAGTAAAACTTGCCTGTGGCAAATTGGAGAAGGCGTAGCCGTCCTGATCGACAAGCGTGAAATCAACTACCGGATGACCGTTCACCACAGTGACGTCCGTAATTTCGATACTCAACTGCTCTGGGGTGGGCCCGCCGGTAGCGGGTCCTGAGGGTCCCGGTGCCCCGGCGGGCCCAGGGGGACCCGGAATTCCCGACGAGCCGGTAGCGCCACGGTCGCCCTCGCAGGCACCAAGCCCCAATGCCAGAACGCTGGTAAGCAAGAGACGAGTAAACAAAGTTCTGTTCTGATATGGATCGAGCATGACATTTCCCTGCGGCCTGGGTAGAAATTCAAAGAACCGGAGTCCGGAATTCCGACCGGCGACCGGAGTTATGCACTTCGTGCATTAATTGATAATTGCGATTCTAGTTCTTAAGCGGTGCCAGCTTGTTGGTTTTATTTCTAAAAATGCTATAAGAAAAAACCGTTGACAATTTTTGATGCAAGCGTCTTTAGATTCGCCCCCTTTTTTATTTTATAGGGACGTGCTGCAAAGTCTTTCCTCAGAGGATCATATCACTGGGGAAAATTTCGGGATACACGTCAAATATAGTAGCTGATCAATAATACAGCGGGAAATCCCTAACGGATTAATTAGTCGATCGGCGCGTTACCGCCCCATTGTATTGAAATTAAGAAGGACTATACTTCCATCCAATAACATCCGCCACGCACAGGGGGCCTGCCAATGCGATCAATTCCTATTAGAAAACGCTATTACGTCACTGCGTTAAGCTCAATTCTAGCAATGGGGGTGGTTCTGGCAGGAGCAGGCGCATCCGCCAAGGCACCCGAGTTCGCATCATCCTGCGTGTCCTGTCACGGAGATAATGGACATTCAAGTGAAGGTGAACTGCCGATAATTGCAGGTGTATCGAGTTTTTTTATAGAAAACCAGATTTTGCAGTTTCAGGAGAAAACCCGGCCTTGTGCAGCCGACCGATTTAAAGCAAAAGACGGAGTCAAGGCCGCGGATCACTGCGCGGTGGTAGCGGGGATGCCAGAAGCGACTGTGAAGAAAATTGCTGAATATTACTCTGCGCAGCCACACAAGAAAGCCGATCAGGTAGTGGATGAGAAGCTGGCGTTGCAAGGAAAAAAAGTCCATGAGCAACGCTGTGATAAATGTCATTCCGAAGGCGGTGGCCTGGCGATGGACGACGCGGGAATTCTTGCCGGTCAGTGGAAGCCTTATTTAGTCTCCAGCATGACAGAGTTCAAGACCGGAGATCGGTGGCAGGATGAAAAAATGAAAAAGGAAATGAAGAAGCTTTCGGATGACGATATAAAAGCGCTTGCCGAGTACTATGCTTCCCAATCAAAAGCAGGAAAGGTCAAATAGAAGAGCATTTCCCGGCATATCGGTTACGCTGCATTTTAAAAGCGCGAGCAATATCTTACGTTGTGTACGAAAAGCTCTTAACCGGGAACCTGTCCCGACTGCTCGTCGCCCTCGCGTACGCGGGGGCCCACGAACCCCGGAAGGGTTAGCCAGTTGATGTGGAATAACGACCGCTGGATAAATGAACAACAAAGGTTTTTTTAGGGAATCAGACAGACAGCGAATGCGCTTGCTGGCAGGGTTGTCCCGTGGTTGTGCATACTCCCCATTCGTCGTGGGTCCCCGCGTGCGCGAGGATGACGGACTTGAAAGGCACTTTTCGTACACGGCCTAATAAAGCGTAGTTTCCGGCAGTGCATCCAGCATGCTGCCGAGGAACGTTAAATTCATGAATTGATCCTGGCGCCAGCCTGATTTAATTCAATGGCCAAAAAATTCAGTCAATAATAATTGCATCGACTGCCGGATAGAGCAGGCAGCAAACCCGACAAAGATAACAGATAAAAAGGGGTAGACGCATGAACGTTCAACCGCCGGAAGCATCAGACAATGTTCAGGGCCGACGCCCCGGTAGCATCGGGAATTCGCTGTGGCGCAGACCCAATCGCTGGTTTCTCTTTGGTATACCAATCGGCGGTTTTGTCGCTTTTGTAATAGGTATAATTTTCTGGGTCGGATTTGAAACCACCGTGCACGCCACCAGCACTACCGAATTTTGTATTTCCTGCCATGAGATGGAAGAATTTGTTTACGAGGAATTTAAAACGAGTATTCACAATAGCAATCGCAGCGGCGTCATGGCTGGCTGCAAGGACTGCCATATTCCAAAAGAATTTTTCCCAAAAATGCGGAGAAAAATCTATGCGGGGCTGGTGGAAGTACCCGGCCATATTTTAGGCCGGATCGATACGCGCGAAAAATATGAGGCTCACAAGCTGGAAATGGCCGAAAGAGTCTGGAAACACATGCGTGCGACCGATTCCCGCGAGTGCCGCAATTGTCACAGCTACGAAGCAATGTCGACGGAGCTGCAAGGTCGCCAGGCGCAGCGTCGTCACTCGGCCGAGTACCGGGAAGAGACAGGAAAAACCTGTATCGATTGTCATCAGGGCGTCGCCCACTCGCTGCCCGAGATGCCGGATGTCGAAGAGTAAAAAAGTCGGTGGGAATCACGGTCACCGTTTCAAACCGGTGACCGTTTAGATTAGTGGGATAACCGCGATTTGGGCCCCGCGAGGCGACGTATAACTGCTCTACCAGACTGGTATTACCGCGGAGATTTTTACTTCCGGAAGCAAGAAAGTGGCACTCATGCGATTGCAGGATGTTTCCCCCAGGAATTGATATTCTCCTCTAGCCCGGACATCCGATGCTTCGCCCATTGCTCCGCCTCGACCAATCGGGGTTGTACCTCGATAGCAATGGTAAATTTTGTTGCCGTTGTTGTCGCCGCCGATAGAACAGTAGCGTTTGTCGGAGGTGTTGTTGGAACAACGCCACTGCACGCGGATACCGTCGTCGTAGAGGCGCGCCCGCCAAAAAACGTCGACGTTGTTGTGGCTGCCGTACCGATACCATCCCGACCAATCCTGAGTAAGCGTGCCGATAGGCGGGGCAGTCGCCAGCTGCACCGGCGAACCGAGACCGCGCCGGGCTTCGACAGCTTTGCGTTCCTCTTCCTTGAGGCGCTGCGCGGCGATGCGATCCTGTTCAGCCTTATGCTGCGCTTCCAAGCGTTGTTGCTCGGCTTGTTTACGTTGTGCTTCGATGCGTTGTGCTTCAGCCAGCCGCCGTTGTTCGGCAAGTTTGCGCTGTTCAGCCTGCTGCACGGCGGTCTGCTGTTTCTGAGTATTGCTGGCGGTCTGTGGGGTCTGTGATGAATGGACCGATGACTGGAGATTGCTTTGAGTGCGCATCGCCACTTCGCGTTGTCGGGCGCGCTGTTCCATTTCCCGTTGGTATTCCGCCGCTTCGGCGTCGCGACGTATTTGATCCAGCATGGCCTGTTGTTGCGCTTGATGCCGCGCTTGCTCGGCCATTGCGTCATTGACTGCGGTCTGGAATTCCGGACTGGCCGCGACCTCCATGGCCACGCCGGCGACGGCGCCCACCCCTTTGACTACGCCAATGGTTCCTTCAACGCCGGCGATAAAACCCCGGGTCATCATGCCGGAAATTCCCACGCCCTTGCCGGCAAGATTCTTACGAATGTCGTCTTCCATATGCGCAGCCCCTGCAAGAAAATCCTCATCGGCGCGTTCTTTGCGCAAATTCAGCAGTAGCAGATGAAGATTAGCTTCCATGGATGGACGCGGATCCGTCGACGCGGAATAAAAGTCGTTCAGAAACTGGGTCACGATCTGGTGCTCATATACCAGCCGTTCGCCGTCAAGAAAACGGTAAGTGACCACCAGATTGCCGGTAGATACAGCCCGGTCATTGTCGACAGTAACATCTGTCTGGGTTCGGGCGACCCGAATACGTACTCTGCGTTCAGCGTTCTTGTCGAAAAAATTCGAATCTCGCAGGGCTGTTCGAAGGTCGCCGCTGAATTCCGCCCACTCCCCTCCAGTACCTTCTTCCATATCAATAAGACCCAGCTTGTATGGAAGAAAAGGCGCTTCGGTTTTTAAGGACATCATCCACTTGTCAGACGGTAGATATTGTTTGGCGCTGACGACAGCAGGTGCCAGCAATGTGATAAATGCGACGATCAGTGGCGCACGTCCGCAGCGAAATCGGAACATCATTCAAACGCCCCCTGTTCGATCCAGGAGCTGATAACACTTTCATGCGCATCCAGGCGTGCCTTGCGATCAATTGAACCGGTGGCATTGACGGCGAGTAGGGGAATCCCGAGCAGACCAAAAAGTTTTTTCTTTCTGGTGCTGGTGCCAATGCCATGCACTTTGGAATCACCCGCCCAAAGTTCATAGCTGTACATGCCTGTGGATGTATAAGTATGGGGAATGGTCAGCATGCTGAAACTGCTGACCATCATTAGCAGTATCGAGTCTTCCTTCGTGGTTTCACCCCCTTCATTCACCAAAATCCGGAAATCTGCCTCGCCATTTTGAGCAGGCTGAAATCCGTAACTGTTGAGAATTGTCCAGAGTTCTTCACTCCGCTTGTGACGAATCTCAGCGGCTTTTTGTGGAGCGGTGGAAGGCGTTATGGCGTAGTTGGTAAAACCATCAGACACTTGGGCCGGAATTTCGTAGACGACTTCCAGTGTCAATCCCTGAGGATTAAAACCGGCAGTGTCGCTGTGTCCAAGTATGGGGGCGCCGGACTTGATTGTGGCGCAACCCGAATAAATGACACCGGCCAGACATAACAATAATAATTTCTTCATGATTAACCTGATTCTGGAGATTGATGTGGTACTGCTCTTAAGAAAGTAAAGTCCGTAAATCAGTGAATGGCAAAACGGTCCATAAATCTCAAGGAAAATTGCGAAGACCTACTTTGAATACAGGCAAGACAGAAAAAATCGTGGTGGAATCTGTTCAAAAGTGCCGTTTTTCAGGCGGAGGAGGCGAAAAATTCAAGCAGGTGTAAGCCGAAGTCAAAATCCGGCCACACCTTAACGGAAATAATAGAGGTCTAACCAATCTGGTTTTTCGCACACGTCCAATTACAAATAGCTTGCGCGACGAGCGTCAAGCGAAGGTGAGACCCAGTGCGAGCAGTGCAATCGACGCCAGCACAGTGCCCACGTTGATGCCGAGAACCGGCGGTAGCGCAGCGAGACCACTGGCGGCGCGGGGCAGGCGCCAAGTGATATAGAGGGCAGCGGGGAAAGCCAGAAGCGCCAAGGCGCTGCTGAGCGGCAGTCTGCCGGAAGCGATGGCCAGAGCGAGAATGGCGAACGCACCCAGCAACATTCCGATGACTACCAGCGATGTTCGCGGTAAGCCCAGAATGATCGGAAGATGACGGCGGCCGACTTCACGATCCGCTTCAACATCAGGAAATTGGTTGATTAGGAGTAGTTCACTAACCAGAAGAAATACCATCATCGCGACCACTACCGCGCCCGCGGTCAACTCACCACCAAGTGCTATAAGGGTCCCCAGTATCATCGCTGGACCAAATCCCAGGCCGGGTGCAATCAGGCATAGAAATGCCGAGCGAGTGATCCAGGGCGTGTAGGCGACGACGAGAACGAGACCGATAAGGCCCGTAACCAACATGGGAATACCGCGCAGCCAAGTGAAATACAGGCCGATCGCTCCGACGGCGACGACACTGGCAATGGCGCCAACGAGTACCGTGGAGGCAGCGCCTGGATCTTCCGGCAGTGCGCCGGTACCTCCTGAAAAAGGAGTTTTAACGGTCTTGAAGTCCAGCCCGGAGCGAAAATCCTGATACTCGTTCAGCATGTTCACGGCCACATGAGCGAGCAGTGCGCCCAGAACAATCAGCCCGATATGTTCGTAGTGAATTTCATGACCTTGCTCTAACGCCAGAATCACACCCAGCCAGGCACACAAGGGCGCCAGAATCAGAAAATTCGGCCTGCTGGTCTTCAAAACGGTGGTGCTGGACATGGTTTTCTCTCCGGCTGAATGAGAAGTCCGAACGGGCGATTGCGTGGCTGCATAGCCGTGACGTTCTGACCATCACGCTAGCGTTATCTTGTTTTTGAGCGTTAACTGGAAGTCGGGATTCGAATCAGAAGGATTACAAATTCAATAATAGGCGAATATCCGGACACACGCATGCACCGCCTGCTGCTCGGAATTAATATCGCCTAGTGATTATTGCAGATAAAAATAAGTAGGGCGGCCAACCACCCGGCAAATGCCAACAGTTTCCACGCACGAACAGGGTCTCGTTGTATGAACGGCAATTCTTCCGGGTGCAGCCAGGCGGGGTTGGGGCGCTGCAGATCCCTCAACCATTCGGACAAGGCCTCGTACCGGGCTTTCGGGGAGGCATGAAGAGTTTTTTCAATGGCTTTATCCATCCATACCGGCACCAGAGGGTTGTGGCGACGGGCCGGGGTATATTTGAGTAACTGGAAATCCCGCAACTGGGATGCCGTGCCGAAGCCCGTACCAAACGGATGCTTGCCGGTGATCATTTCATAAAAAATGATGCCGAGAGAGAACTGATCCGATGCGAATCCAACCGGTCCTGCGTAGCGGTGTTCCGGTGCCGAATAATCCAGAGTTCCCAGAATTTGGTCGCGACTGATCGCAGAAGACATTTCCTGAATTCCCGCCACGTGACAGGAACCAAAATCAATGAGCACGGCCCCGCGGGCAGTCACTACCACATTGGCCGGTCTGATGTCCTGATGCAGGGTATCCTTGCGATGAAAGGCGCGAACGCCTTTGATTATCTGCTCAACAAGCTCAACCGCATCGGGAATTGGCAGTGGCGCGCGCTCTTTGATCAGTTGTTCCAGCGTTGGACCGGGAAGATGCTCAGTCAAATAATAAAGATAACTGCGCGGGCGGGGAGGCTGAACAATACGAATGACATGGGGGTTCTGGATACGGGAGCCGATCCAGCCTTCCATTACAAACCTTTCGATATAGGCAACGTCATCCGTATAGCGCGGTGACGGTGTTTTCATCACGCACAGTTTTTCGTCGGGAGTCCGGACCAGATAAACCTGGCTGCGCTCAGACTCGTGCATGATCTGTTTTATTTCCAACCCGTCGATTGTCTGGCCGGGCTCGAGCAGTGGCGGAAAGGGCAATTGTGATAAAACCGTGACCGCATCATGCTGGTTCGGTGTTCCCAGTCTCCGGACTCTGGCAACCTGGATACTCAGATTGTCGGCGGAGCCCAGGTCAAGTGCACGCTCGGTGGCGGCCTTCACCAGCCGCTCAGGATATTCGTGCAATTCCTTGATGAGTTCATTGAACTGACCTCGAGGGATTGCATCATGGATTCCGTCGCTGGTCAGAATAAATAAATCGTTGACTTCAATTTCGTCGGCGACTGAATCTATTTCCAGCACCGGATCTGCTCCGATCGCGCGGCTCAAATAGGTCGTGGTCCGGTTAATTCGCTGGCAATGATCCCGCGTCAAAAGCTCCACCTGATCTCCGCGTTTACGATATACGCGGGTATCGCCGACGTGAAAAATAAAACACTTGTCGCCCT
Organism: uncultured Cellvibrionaceae bacterium; assembly: GCA_964641175.1. Classification (GTDB taxonomy): domain Bacteria; phylum Pseudomonadota; class Gammaproteobacteria; order Pseudomonadales; family Cellvibrionaceae; genus CAYNST01. The sequence goes on along the minus strand of CAZXLJ010000016.1, from coordinate 3,955 downwards.
TGAGAATGAGAGCCGAAAGTGTGGTGAGGTAACCACCCTCACGCACACTGTTCTGGCTTTGACCCCACAAATAGCGATTGAGGGAATGAATTACCCGTGTTGCGGATTTATAAGTGCTCCAGGTATCCGGCGTTGCGAAATAGTCGGTGAGAAAACCGGTGACGGCGGACTGGCTGGCCTGGCGCGCCGCGGCACTGCTGCTGACCCCGTCCGCTATGGCAATGGCAATGCCTTTGGTGGTCAGCATTTCCCGCTGCGCCTCTCCGGGAATACGAGCGCCAACAGTATCCTGATTTTCCGGCTTGCGACCTCGATCGCTGTACTGAACGAGTTCGATGTCAAGCATCGAATGAAGGTGTTCCACGGATGGCCCCGCCTCTGGTGATATGTCCGTCATCCTAGAGCGCATCCGGGTTTGGAGCAAACATGGTGGGTAAATCAGGTCAGCTCGATTCGCTGTACGGTACCGTCATCCAGAACTTCAGTCATATGTCCCTGAGGCTCTTCAAGGAATTGCAGGAACCCGAGCACGACCAGCGCGCTGCCGGCAATAATCAGAAAAAAAGTACTGGTGCTGACAAAACTGAAAACAGTGAGGTAAGTCACGCCGCCAACATTGCCGTAGGCGCCGGCCATACCGGCTATCTGCCCAGTCATGCGCCGTTTGACCAACGGGACCATTGCGAACACGGCACCTTCACCTGCCTGTACGAAAAAGGAACAGAACATGACGGCCATTACAGCGAGCGCCACCGGCCAGCCTGAATCGACCTGCGCTAAAAGGAAATAGCCAATGGCGAGCCCAGCAACGAATATCGACAGCGACAGGCGTCGCCCGAATCTGTCGCTGATGTACCCGCCGCCTGGCCGCGCCAGCAGATTCATGAAGGCGAAGGCTGCTCCCAGGGCGCCAGCCGCGACCAGGCTTAAATCGCTGAAAGTTTCCAGAAAAAAGGCTGGCAGCATTGAGACGACCGCCAGCTCGGATCCGAAAGTAACAAAATAAGCCCAGTTCAGAATGGCTACCTGGCGGAATTTGTATTTATCATGCTCCGGCGCGCCCTTACTCAGCATTTCGCGGTTGACTTTGTAAATCTGCGAGCACTGAAAAATAAATAGCAAGATGAGCAGCACATACATGCAATTGGTTGCGGTTGCACTCAGCAATCCCACGCCTGCGGGCGAAAGCTTCCAGGCGAGTACGGCGAGAATGACATACATGGGGATATTCATGGCGAGATAAAAATAAAAATCCCGGCGCGAGGTTACTTCCAGTCCGCCAGAACGCTTGGGTTTGAAATAGGTGGAGCCTTTGGGCGTATTGCGCGCTCTCCAGTAGAAAAACAGGCCGTAAACGAAAGCTATGATGCCAGTGGAGGCGATTGCAAAGCGCCAGCCATTTTCGCCACCGTAAATCAGAGCCAGCGTGGGTAAAGTAAAAGCCGCCGCCGCGGAACCAAAGTTGCCCCAGCCTCCATAAATCCCTTCGGCCAGACCGACCTGCCGTGCAGGGAACCACTCTCCGACCATGCGGATACCTATTACAAAGCCGGCGCCCGCGAATCCCATGGCGAACCGCAGCAGGGCGAGTTGCTCATAGCTGGTCGCTGAAGCAAACGCGATACACAGCAGACCGGACGCGAGGAGTAAACCGCTGAAGACGTTTCGCGGTCCATATTTATCTACCAGTATCCCAATAACAATCCGTGCCGGGATGGTCAAGGCCACATTCAGAATCAGCAAAGCCTTCCACTGGTCGACACTCATCGCGAACGCTTCCATAATCAGCGGCATCAAGGGTGCGTGGGCAAACCACATCACGAAAGTGAGAAAGAAGGCAAACCAGGCAAGGTGCAAAGCCCGGATATTACTCTTGGTGAAGTCCAGCAGATTCAAATTCGCGGTGCTCATTGCAGGGATCCTGAAGTGAAGCGGTGGGTTGTGTGGCCAGTGACCAAATCGGGATGCTTGCGGCCTAAGCAACATGTATACCTTCTCCTGAAAATCATTAAATATCAGTTGCTTGACTCGAATTCAGGAGTGACAACTATGGGAAAAAGGGTTGGCTATGGTGCAGGAGGTCTTCGTGATGGTGCACAATGATGCGCCCACAACCTTCTCGTCTGTTCGCTGAAGGAGCGAGGTTGCACATTAAATGGGCGTATGTCCTACCGTGTAACTACCCGCGCCGGGTGCAATTTGGGCAATCCGCATTGATGGGTCGACCAGGGGTCGTAGAACGTTTCAAACCACACAGAGATTGAAATTGATATGCAAGAAATAGTTTTATTGCAGATTGGGCAAAGCGCGGCAATTATCCTGGTTGCATTGCTATTGGTGCGGTTGATAAAAAGGGCAAGGCGTACGGCCGATGTCAAAGGTTGGTTGCCACCGACGTTTCTGGTAATCGCAGGAAATTTCATGCGCTGGACGGTCTGGTTGACGGCAGTGCTTCTGGTTCTGGAAATTTTCGGATTGCCATTGAAAACTGTCTGGGCTGGTCTGTTGTCCGCGGTGCTGGTGGTTGCCGTTGCATTCTTTGCATCATGGAGCGTGTTAAGCAATATCCTTGCATCAATGATACTGCTGGCGTTCTCTCGCATCCGGATCGGGGACATTGTTGAGCTGCGCGAGACCAAGCGCGATGAAGTCGGCATGCGCGGCAGAGTGGTCGACATCAATCTGTTTTTCGTCACCCTTCAAGAGCTGGTCGTTGAGCAGGACATCAGCTCTGAACTGGCAATGACCCAGATTCCCTGCCACCTGTTTTTCTACCGGGTAACACGCCGCTGGCCAGGCACCCGAACGAAGGCACTTATGGATGCATTTGAGCAGGACAAAATTTCAATAAAAAGGCCCGATTAAATTGCCCTGAACGTGCTTGCCTGGAGAGAAACCGAAGCGCTCATCGCGGCGTTTTTTGCATGAATCAATTACAGGTTACATTCAGGTGAGATAAACATCGTTAATCATTATGACCGGAATATTCCTGTTTCACCGGGCCACAGGTCGGGCAATCAATTTACTGGGAGTTGTGATGACGGCTCTGCTTTCCAATGTCACAATTGCGAGATCGAGCCAGATTGCGATTACTTTTGACGATGCGCCCACGCCCGCCGAGAGTTCTGCTGCCGGTTTGCAGCGGACGCAACGTTTGCTCGACCAGTTGCGCAGGGCCGGGGTCGATCAGGCGCTGTTTTTCGTCACTACGAAACACATCAATTCCGAATCGATTGAACGTTTGCACCGGTACTCAAATGCCGGGCATATTTTGGGAAATCACAGCCACGACCACCAGTCGGCCAATGAACTCCCGGTAAACAAGGTCTTGCTGGATGCTTTCGAAGACAGTCATAGTTTTCGGTCATAGTTTTCGAAGCGGTCTTTCGAAGACAGTGGAAGGTCTTTAAATCAGACACCCACTGCAGATTAAAGATGCATAAAACAGACACCCACTGCTCATTACTGCGCCGATACACGCCTCTCGGCTTAGAGCGGGTGTGTTCGGTTAAAGTAATCGTCGACAATTTTGACCGGGCTATCGACGTGAAATATCAGCGCGTACCTGCAGGTAAAGTCAGTTGGAGCGAGAAGTCAGAAAATATGGGAATCTTTAAATCAGACACCCACTGCAGATTAAAGATGCATAAAACAGACACCCACTGCTCATTACTGCGCCGATACACGCCTCTCGGCTTAGAGCGGGTGTGTTCGGTTAAAGTAATCGTCGACAATTTTGACCGGGCTATCGACGTGAAATATCAGCGCGTACCTGCAGGTAAAGTCAGTTGGAGCGAGAAGTCAGAAAATATGGGAAAGATTGGGCGTCCATGTTCGTAAAGAACAATCTCGACGCTGCTGAACACCCCTACTGTTGAACCTTTTACCGAAACGCCGCTTGGCAGTTTGCGATCCCTGGCGTGCGTTGGTAGCCAAGCATGGCAACCGCACGTCT
>CAZXLJ010000015.1:1254-45090 GCA_964641175.1 uncultured Cellvibrionaceae bacterium | reverse complement strand
ACCCCGAACCGGAGCAGAACATCGCTCCGGTTTTTTTGTGCCCGGATTGAGCCTGCGGATCAGACTTTTTCAAAACCGGCACAGCTCTGAGCGCTGAAAGAGGGGATCAGCTCTGGAATTTCCGCTGACAAGGCTGTGATGCGGAAATATTTTTTCGCAGGAGAACGCAGAAAAGATCGAGAGATAAAGCGGGAAAGGCGGTGGAGCAGAGTTAAAAACCGATTGCCGCGAACGGCAACCGGATCGGGATTAACGAGTACGGAGGCGATATTTCTCGCGGGTCATTGCAACGAGGGCGCCCAGCAGGGCCAGAGCCAGGCCGGCTTGCGCACCGTCGATTTCCGGAGCTGAGGCCACACTGGGCTTGGGAGCTGGCGCAGAAGGAGCCTCATGTTTAGGCTCATGCTTGTGCCCATGCTTGTGCTTGAACTTCTCCACATGCTTGTGCCACTTGGCATGCGCACTGCCACACCCCAGATTAAAATAATTACAACCCCAACCTTTAAAGTAAGTACTACTAAAGGGACTATCCGCGTAAGTCGGTGCAGATAGCCCTCCCACTGCCAACAGTGTCAGCAGAACAAGCGTTCGCTTCATATATTTTTCTCCCTCAACATCATAATGGGTCGATACGGTCTATTGCCAAAATACCGGTCTGCAAAGAGTACGCCACTAACTATTCTCCAAAAACCAAGCCGCGACAGGCGCCCGACTTTGTTGCAGTAATTTGCACTCGAGCACAGAATCTGGAGCGTAGGCACAACCAGGAAAATTGAAGAACTCGCTCCGGGGCAGGTTTTGCAGAAATATTTGCAACAGGATAGTAACAAGGAAAATGTTACTGTCCCGATTTTGCTGTTGCGGAAGTGAATGCGAGCTTAATGCATACGCGGCGGGCCATCGATTGGGGGCAGTGATGTTCCCGGTTCGGGAAATGGTTCCGATTCCACCCGGGCGACATGTCTGCCGAGCAGAGTAATCCAGCCGCGGAAGCGACGATCGCCCTGGAGGGAAAATTCAAACCGGTAACGTCTCTCCAGCCGAAGCCCTCCCTGGTGGTCGCGCCTGATTCGCAATCGATGCAATATCACACTCTGGTCGAGCAGTTGCAGGCCCTGCTGTTCAGCGTGCTGGATTGCGGCTCGCAGGGCCATCTGATTGAGCCGACTGTGATGCCAAAAGGCGACGACCATCAATACCAGCGCGAAAATTGTCCAGACCGCTCCCAATGTTGGATTCATACTGCCGATCTCTTCAGTGAGGCCGCCTTGCCGGGGCCATGGGTGGCAGGAAGGACGCCGGTTAAAAATACCGCACCGAGGCTCGGAAGGGTAAATCTTCGGGCTCCTGAAATACGGTGGCATTGAGTATATAATGCCTCCCCCTTGAAACCTCAAGTCATCTCAATTGTGCGCAACTGCTGCTTCGAGGGAATGTCCGGGACAGCCCCCACTGCCGATGGTTGTCAATGCCTTTAATCAGAGCGTCGTCTCGATGACACGCTGACGATCTGTCGTGGATACATCCCGCCGGATTGATTATCGGGTTCCGCGCAGAAGCCATCAGGATTCAATCGAAGGCTCCAGGCCTTTTTACCGCAACTGTCATAGGTATCTGAAAGAATGTCGACTGAAACGCCCACCATTATTTATACCGAAACTGACGAAGCTCCGGCACTGGCCACTTACTCGCTGCTGCCTATCATCCAGGCATTTGCGAAAGCTTCGGATATCGATGTCGAAACTCGCGATATATCCCTTGCCGGACGCATTATTGCCAGCTTTCCGGAGAACCTCTCGGCATCGCAGCGACAGGAAGACGCATTGACACAGCTGGGCGAACTGGCGAAAACACCCGGCGCCAACATCATAAAGCTGCCAAATATAAGTGCCTCAATTCCGCAGATGAAGGCGGCCATTAAAGAATTGCAGAGCCAGGGCTATGCTTTGCCGGATTATCCGGATGAGGCGAAAACCGATGCAGAGAAAGAGGCTCGGGCCCGCTACGACAAAATCAAGGGAAGCGCCGTCAACCCCGTGCTGCGCGAAGGCAACTCCGACCGCAGGGCGCCGCCTTCTGTCAAGCAGTACGCCCGCAAGAATCCTCACTCCATGGGAAGCTGGAGTTCCGAATCGCGATCTCATGTGGCGTCCATGACGCAGGGTGACTTTTACGGCAGCGAACAGTCGGTCACTCTGGAATCCGCCGGGTCAGTCAGCGTGAAACTTCTCCAGGCAGATGGCAGCGTGACTCAGCTGCGCGATCGCGTTTCCGTGCAAGCCGGTGAAGTGATAGATGCTGCCGTACTGGACTGCGCGGAGCTTCGCAGTTTTCTGGCCAGAGAAATTGAAGATGCCCGCTCGCAGGACGTTTTGCTGTCTCTGCATTTGAAAGCCACCATGATGAAAGTATCGGACCCGATCATTTTCGGGCATGCCGTGAAAGTGTTTTTCGCAGAGGTATTTGAAAAGCATGGCGAGGCGCTGGGCAAACTCGGTGTGGATGTGAACAACGGCTTCGGCGATCTGATCGCCAAGCTCCCGGGTCTGCCCGAAACCCAGCGGACGCAGATTCAGGCGGATATCGAAGCGGTGTATGCGCGGCGCCCGGCCCTGGCGATGGTGAATTCCGACAAGGGGATTACAAATCTGCATGTGCCCAGCGACGTTATCATCGACGCCTCAATGCCGGCAGCCATCCGCTCGTCCGGACAGATGTGGGGGCCTGATGGCAAGCTGAAAGACACCAAGGCGCTCATTCCGGACCGTAGTTACGCAGGCGTCTATCAGGAGACGATCGAGAACTGCAAGAAGTTTGGTGCCTTCGATCCGCGCTCCATGGGCAGTGTGCCGAACGTCGGCCTGATGGCCCAGAAAGCCGAAGAGTATGGCTCCCACGACAAGACATTTGAAATCTCCGCCGACGGTGTGGTGCAGGTGCTGGACCAGGCCGGGCAGATATTGATGGAGCACAAGGTTCACCGGGGCGATATCTGGAGAATGTGCCAGACCAAAGACGCGCCGATCCGGGACTGGGTAAAACTGGCGGTTCACCGCGCCCGCTCCACGGGTGTACCGGCAGTGTTCTGGCTCGATCGGGAGCGGGCCCACGATGCGCAGCTGATCGCAAAAGTAGAGCAGTATCTGCAGCAGCACGATACTGCGGGACTGGAAATTCACATCATGTCGCCAGTAGAAGCGACGCGGTTTTCTCTGGAGCGTATCCGCGCGGGCAAGGACACCATTTCCGTCACCGGCAACGTTCTGCGGGATTATCTGACGGACCTGTTTCCTATTCTGGAGCTGGGCACCAGCGCAAAAATGCTGTCCATCGTGCCTCTGATGAATGGCGGTGGATTGTTCGAGACAGGCGCCGGCGGATCTGCGCCCAAACATGTGCAACAGTTCGTCGAGGAAAATCACCTGCGCTGGGATTCGCTGGGAGAATTTCTGGCGCTGGCCGCGTCGCTGGAGCACCTGGCGGATGTCACCGGAAACGGCCGGGCCCGGTTGCTCGCACAGTCATTGGATGCCGCCACGGCAAAATTCCTGGACGAAGATAAATCGCCATCTCGCCGCGTCGGTGAACTGGATAACCGCGGCAGCCATTATTATCTCGCGCGCTACTGGGCAGAAGCCCTGGCGGCACAGACAGAAGATGCGGCGCTGCAGAGCCGGTTTGCACCTGTGGCCGCGGCACTTGCGTCCGGGGAAGCGCGGATTTTGCAAGAGCTGGTGCAAGGGGCAGGTCAGCTGGTCGAGATTGGCGGTTATTATCATCCGGACAAGCGACTCGTCAGTGAAGCCATGCGTCCCAGCAAGACGTTGAACGACATCATCGCCGGCGTCTGATGGCCAAAAAGAAGCGCCCGGATGTAACCCGGGCGCTTTTTCAGTGCACTCGCAGGCATGTCGCGTCCGCGTCTGGTAACCGGCCAGAGGTCAACTGAAGGAAAGTTATGAAGCGTAAAGTCCACCTTGACCGTTTGTTTCAGGAGATCGAGGCGGTGGTGTTGCGCCGGCAGCATCCCGTAACCGGGCTCCTTCCAGCCAGCACCAGTGTCAATACCCACGGCAACTATACCGATGCCTGGGTCCGCGATAACGTCTATTCCATCATGTGTGTCTGGAGTCTGGGGACAGCCTTTCGGCGCTTCGGTGACGCTGACAAATACGATCAGCTCAAGCAGTCGACCATCAAGCTCATGCGTGGACTGCTGATGTCGATGATGCGTCAGGCACCGAAGGTTGAGCGGTTCAAACATACCCTGAACCAGCAGGATGCACTCCATGCCAAATACGATACTGCGACCGGCCTGGAAGTGGTGGCGGATGATGCCTGGGGCCATCTGCAGCTGGACGCCACCTCGCTATATCTGCTGATGCTGGCGCAGATGAGCGCCTCGGGATTGCGGATTATCCGCACTTTCGACGAAGTCGATTTCGTGCAGAATCTCGTCTATTACGTGGCCAGCGCTTACCGGACCCAGGATTTCGGGATCTGGGAGCGTGGCAACAAGATCAACAACGGCAAGACTGAGATAAACGCCAGCTCCGTCGGTATGGCGAAGGCCGCACTGCAGGCGCTTGACGGCTTCAACCTGTTTGGTCGGGACGGCAATCCCCGAGCGGTCATTCATTCCGTAGCCGACAGCATTGCGCTGGCCCGGAGCACATTGTCCTCATTGCTGCCCCGGGAATCCCTGTCAAAGGAGACCGACAGCGCCCTGTTGAGCGTCATCGGCTTTCCCGCATTCGCCGTGGGTGACAAGCGGCTCATTACCCGCACTCGCGATGACATTCTCGCAAAGCTCGGTGGCAATTATGGGCTCAAGCGATTTTTATGGGATGGCCACCAGACGGTTCTGGAAGAAGCCTCCAGGCCGTATTACGAACATTCCGAGCTGGCCAATTTCGAAAATATCGAATCAGAATGGCCCCTGTTTTTCTGTTTTCTCTATATTCACGCTCTATTCGACGGCAACGAATCCACCGCCAAACATTACCGGAGCAAGCTCGAATCCCTGATGGTCAGTGCCGAAGGGCTTCAGTTATTGCCGGAGCTTTACTATGTTCCTGAAGAAGGCATTGAACTGGAGAAGCAACAGCCGCGCTCACAGCCGCGAGTTCCCAACACCAACGTGCCGCTGGTCTGGGCGCAGAGCCTTTATTGGGTGGGCTACATGCTGGATGAAGGTTTGCTGACCCGGGACGATGTCGATCCCTTGCATATGCGGCGGCGCTCGCGTCAGCACAACAAGACGCATATCGCCCTTGTGGTACTTGCGGAAAATGAAAAAGTGAAAACGCTGCTGGCGCAGCGCGGAATCATCGCCGAAACCGTACACGACATCCAGCCCATCAGCCCCATGTCGGCGCAGTCACTGGTCGATATTTATCACCACGTCGGCGCCAACCCGGCGCTGGGTTTAAGCGGTCGACCGCACCGCCGCCTGCAAAGTCTCGCCACGTCGCAGACCTATGAAATCAATACCAGGCAGTATTTGTGTCTGTCCTGGTTGCAGAATGATGACGAAGACTATCGCGTATTCGACGCCGAATATCTGGCGCAAAGTATTAGCAAGGAGATCAGCCACATTTATTCCAACTGGCTCAGCCCGGCAGTGGCGGTATTCACCTGGATGGTGGACGAAGATTTCTGTCTTACCCACAAGGCCGATGTGCTGTTCGAAACCCTGCGCAGTCTGCAATTGAGCCATGGCGACAACGTGGGATACGCCGCCGCGAATTTCGCCTATCGCGCGTCCCGGGTCAATCAGATCCGCGTCCCGGGGATCTGTGTCGTGTCCCGTCGTTCGTCGCAGCGCAGAGGCCATCTGGATCCGCGGTTCCAGACCCCGGAGAAGCTCAGCCCCGAAATCCAGTCCATTGTTGAGTGCCTGACAGTGGAAACCGACCTTACCTGCTGGCGCACCCTGGAAGTATTCATAGGGCGACGGCCGCTCCCGGAACATCTGGGCAGCGGTGAAGGCAGCTGCACGGTCGAAGCACTTTTGCAGTATGCATATGCCGTGGCCCAGCATCAGGGTTACTGGCTGGTGGCGCGTTATTGTTTCGCCGCGCTGGGCAAACATTACCCGGACCTGGCGGACGGCCTGACGATGCTGACGGTTCGGCACTTGCGAGTCGTGGTCGGCAAGAGCAAAGGCAATTCCTACGTGATCGATTCGGTGCAGTCCAATGCGGATCTGCTGGAGGGGGTTTCGCGAACCACCGGTTCAGCGCTCGAACGGACCATTGTGCAGGAATTGCTGTCAGTGATCGGCAATATCATGCGCACCAGTCCGCGCCTGTTTGACGGCTTGCGGTCAATCCAGATGCAGAATCTCATGATGCTCTGCGCGGACGCGACAGAAAATTCCACGGATCTGGACGTGACCCTGAGTCTCGGCGCGATGTCACCGGCTCAGCTTTATACAAAAGTGCACAATATTCTGGAGTCGCAGCACCGGGTTTACACCCGCGGGATCAGCACCAGCTTTTTCCCCGAAGTACCCGAGACCGGAGCAACGGATGTGGTGGACACCGACTGGTTCGAATGGCGCGGAGCGCGCGGTTCCATCATGCGGCTGGACGATCAGTTCCTGCAGGCGTTGTGGGGGGCTCTCGCTCAGGTGCCGGCACTGGTGTTCGGTGATCGCAGCAGTCAGGAATCCCGCCTGGATAGCGACTTGGTGCGATCATCCATGACCGCTGGAGAAGTGAGCTTCGCTACCCATGTTGATCATTTATTGCAGCAGTTGCATCCCGCCTATTACAAATGTGCCGTGATTGAAGCCATTTACGGGTTTATCCAGTTTTGCGCACAAAATCCGGATGTCCGTTTTGAACGGCCGATTCTGCTGGCACCGTTGCTCGAAAGCGCCGCCCGCAGCTATATCTGGGACTCCAGCGACGCTCCGCTGGGCAAACGCGATCTGGACGTACTGCTGGAAAGGCCGCCGCGGGTACTGCAGGAATATGTGCAGCAAGCCCTGGAGAATCTGGCGATCACCGCAGCCGTTGTCTGAAGGGTGATCGCCCGCACCGGGTTATCCTGGTAAAACCTGGTCAAGCCAGTGACCCATGGCGATGATTTGCGGGGGGCTGACGCTGTGGCCCATGGGAAATGTCTGGTATTGCGCAGAATATCCCCGATCGGCAAGAAGCTGCTGGCTCATGCGACCCAGGGTCTCGGGTACGATGGGATCCTCGGTGCCATGCTGGATCAGAACCGGAATGTGCCGGTTGGCCGGCGCGATGTTGATTTCTTTAGCCGTGGCGAAATAGCTCGACAACACCAGCAGACCGGCCAGTGTTTCCCGGTAGGTGAGAGCCGCATCAATGGCAACCGCGCCACCCTGGGAAAATCCTGCCAGCAGTATCTGATTGGCGGGCACACCCTGGCTGATCTGTTCATCAATCAGCGTGTGGATATAACGACTCGATTTTGCCAGCTGCTCGTGATCCACTTCGCGGTCAATCCGGATTTCTACAATGTCGAACCAGGCGGGCATGACGTAACCATTGTTGATGGTCACAGGAAGGTGCAGCGCATGGGGAAAAACAAATCGGGTCGAATCCTTGCGGGCAAAATTCAACTCGCCCGCAATCGGGACGAAGTCGAAGCCATCGGCGCCCAGGCCGTGCAGCCAGATGATGGCATGCGTTGCTTTTTTTGAGCCGGGATCGATGACGACAGGCGGTTTGTGATTCATAAGTGAGTTCCGGAATACAAGTTTCAGAAAATGCTGTCAGGCGTTGAGCGTCGCCGCGTAGAGTTTGTTGGAGAGCCAGACGCACTGGTACGGCTGCAGGGACACCGTCCCCGCGATATCGTGATGTTGCGCTTGTGTCACCAGGTCGAACCATTCTTCCTGATCCGTCAGATTCATATCCTTCAGGTCGACGGCCACTGTCCTGTCACTGATATTGTGCAGGCAGAAAATGCTCTGTTCGCGATTGCGACTCTGGCGCCAGAATGCAAATACCTGGTTGCCGTGCTGCAGGGTGAATTGAGTGGCATTCGGATGGAAAGCTGGCTGATAGCGGCGCACCGCGAGTAGATGCTTGATTTCCCCGAAGACCCGCGCATGATGACTTTGCGTGTCTTCCAGCTCGGCCTTGAGGGCTTCAAGTTCCCATTGATGGCGGTTGATGGCGCGACTTTGCCCCGAGCGTTCCATTCGCTGATAGTCATTGGTCGTGCCGAACAGGCTGTGGATATAAAGCGCCGGGATGCCCTCCAGTGCCAGCATGATCGTATGCGCACAGATGAACCGTGCGTACTGGAAGCCGTCGTCGCCATTGGCCAGGGTTCCTTGCAAGGCGTCGTATAGCGCGATGTTCAATTCATAGGGACGCATAGTATCCGTGCCGACCGAACGCCACGAAACCCGCCCGCCGTTGCGGGTCATCAGCTGCGCCAGCTGATCAATTTCTTCATCTGTGAGCAAACCCTCCGCCGGGCGCAGGCCGATGCCGTCGTGGGAGGCGATGAAGTTCAGGTAGGCCGTGCCATCGCGTGCAGGCGGCATTGCCATCGACCAGCCCCGCAGGTATGCGCAATTGCCGCTGACCAGCGCGTGCAGCAACAGTGGCGGCAACGAAAAGTTGTAAACGATATGGGCTTCATTGCCGCTGCCGAAATACGAAAGATTTTCCCGGTTGGGAATATTGGTTTCGGTGATCATGATGGCTTCCGGATCACAGTGTTCCACCAGCGTACGCAGTAACCGGATGATTTCGTGGGTTTGCGCGAGACTGATGCAGCTGGTGCCTTTGGCCTTCCATAAAAATGCGACCGCATCCAGGCGGAAAATCCGTATTCCCCGGTCCAGATAAAAACGGACAATGCTGACAAATTCCAGCAGGACCTGCGGATTGGAAAAATCGAGGTCGATCTGATCATGGCTGAACGTACACCACACGTGACGTTTGCCGTCGAGAGTTTCCGTCTCCCGCAGCACAGGCGAGATGCGCGGCCGGACCACGGCAGATAAATCGGTGTCGGGATCGACTTCAATGAAATAATCCTTGCCGGGATCAATTCGTTTCTTGAAATTCTCGAACCAGCGGCTGCGCGAAGAGCAGTGATTAATGACGAGATCCGACATCAGCAGAAAATCGCTGGCGATCGCGCTAATGTCATTCCAGGAGCCCAATGCGTCGTTGACGGACAGATAGTCAATGACGGAAAAGCCGTCGTCCGAGCTCCACGGAAAAAAGGGCAGAACGTGAATCCCGCTGACAAATCCGCTCAGCTCCTGCCGCATAAAATCCCGCAAGGTGCGCAGCGGCGGCTCGTTTTCGGCGCGTATGCTGTCACCGTAGGTAATAACGATGGCATCCTGCTGGGTCCATGGGTTGTAGTTCGGCATGGGATCGGCGAGGTAGGTATCAAAACGCATGATGCGCATTATGTCCTGGGTTATCGCGGGCACGTCGACTGTGCTGAGATCAAAGGTTCCATAACAGCTGTTGCCGTTACGACTGGAATCCGCAGGGCCAGATTCGGTCTCGCTCCCGGCGGGATCTGCCGACCCGTAAATAGTGAGCAAATGCTGGCAGATGCGGGCGGCGAGCTCTTCGCGTGGAGATTGTCCGCTGTCGGTCATGGTGCGTATTCCTCCATATCCAGATTCACGGCCTGGACGAATTCAGCGAATATATCCGGTAGTGCGCTCGTGACCCGGTTCCAGCTGGGGATAAAGGGGCGTTCCATGGGATGCTCCAGAAAATACATGCCCGCTTTCAGGATATTGCCAGCGAACAGTTCCACAGCCTCTTCTTCCTTATGAATGTCCAGGCTCAGGCCATTCATGACGGCGTCATTGTTGTAGGTTTCGATCAGGTCGAGGGCAATCCGGAAATAAGTCGCCTTGATGGAGCGGAAGGTCTCGGTTGAAAAGACGACGCCATTGGTAGCCAGTTTGCGGAAGATTGCTTTGCTGATGTCGATAGACATTTTGGACAGGCCGGACTGGTCATTATCGGCTGACAGTGTCTGATGCTTATGATCATAGATATCGGCGATGTCCACCTGACAAATGCGGTTGGTGGAGAAATTGCGTTTCATCTCGGCAAGCACTCCAATTTCCAGCCCCCAGTCACTCGGTATGCGGATGTCGCTGACTGCATCGACCCGCATGGAAAATTCGCCGGCCAGCGGATAGCGGAAGCTGTCCAGGTAATCGAGATAATCCTGGGGTCCGAATATTTTTCCCAGGGCACGCAGCAGCGGTGTGACCAGCAGGCGGCTGACGCGTCCGTTAATTCGGCCGTTGGCAATTCTCGAGTAGTACCCCTTGCAGAATGTGTAATTGAAGTGCGGGTGTGCAACCGGATAGATCAGCCGCGCCAGCAGTTCGCGGTGATAGGTGACGATATCGCAGTCATGCAGGGCGATCGAAGTCGCTTTCCCGCAGGCGAGAATATAACCGAGGCAAAACCAGACATTGCGGCCTTTGCCCGGATCGCCCATGCTCAGCCCCTCGGCCAGCAACTGGATCTGTAAGCCCTTCAGGCGCGGGCCGTCATTCCAGAGTACCCGGTGGGGTTGCGGCAGCTGGGCAAAGAATTTGACGGCCTCCCGGTATTCCCTTTCGCTGGCCCGGTCCAGACCGACGACGATCTGCGACAGGTAGGGCACCCGCGCCAGTTCTTCCACAATGGGTTGCATCGCGGGGCCTTCCAGTTCTGAATACAGGCACGGCAGCACCAGTCCGAGGGGGCGGCTCCGGTTGAACCGGATCAATTCTATTTCCAGCTCTTCCAGGGGGCGTCTGGACAGGTTGTGTAAAGTTGTGATGATGCCGTTCTGGTGAAAATCGCCCATTTAAAGACCCTCTGATTAATCCTTTGGAGTAGACGGGAATATTTCCAGCGACTGCCCGGCTGGAAGCATCAGGCAGGGTTCAGCAGCTGCAGCACCGCCTCATTCCAGCCGAGCGGCCCGTACTCGTGCGTGGTATAAACCTTCTGCGCACCACGCGGGGCATAGGCCAGCGGACCGCTCGAGCGATTGCGGACTATGACGGCAATGTCAGCTTGCTCGAGCATGGGGATGTCATTTTCACTGTCTCCCAGCGCAATAATCGTGGGCCGGGTCGACCATTTGAATTCGTACAGCATTGTCATCCAGTTGACCGCGGCACCCTTGCTGGTGTCTCCCGTAATGTGAACAAAACGTCCACCTCGGCATACCGTGAGATTCCGCTCGGCGAGGTCCCGTTGAAACTCCTCATAGCGCGCCTGCGTGTCCTGCCACAGCAAGGGTTCACTATGACGTCGCTGCTTGGCGAGTTCGGCTTCGGTTGCGTTCAGACCGGTCAGGCGCTGCACGTCTGCCACTGACATTTCCCCGAAACTGGTAAACCGGTATTGGCGGTAGCGTTTGACCTGGCTGACGGCATCGCGCAGATGCGTATAACTCAAACCAAAGCCGCATATCCAATGGGAGTCATTTTCTTCAGCGAGGTGATCCGGTGGCCGCCTGAACGAAGCTTTCGGCAATGCAATCCCTGCGCCGTTCTCAAATATTGCCGGCCCTGGCAGCCCGACGAGATTCTGGACATTCAGACACTCGGCGAGGGTTTTACTGGTGCATGGCACGATGGGCACGCCCAGTTGGCGGGCACGTTCCAGCGCCGGTGTGGCAGCGTGCCATTCATACGTATCATGGTCCAGCAGCGTGCCATCGAGATCCGTGTATATGAGTGTTCGGGGTGAGCTCATGCTTAGCATCCATCTGGCTTTGGTTATTGGAATCATTGCAATGAATGTGCTGCAGCTCGCAGGCCAACTGCAACGGGACGAAATTCTAGCGCACCCGCCGCCGCAGCTGGGGAAAAAGGTCGTCTGTATTTATTCCTCCCGGACATTCGCACCGATTTATAACACGGGCACTGTCTATTCAGGTGCACGTGCATGAATTACCATGCGGTGGGAAGTCGTGACAGGAGCCTCTGTCCAGCGGCCAATTATGGTGGTGAGTGAATAACCGGGGAATCAATATGAGAGTGATTAAAGCGCTGGTCGTGATCATCGGCTGTGGCCTGATATTGTCCTGTGCAAATCTTGGCGTGGGTCTGCAGGCACCAAAGATCAAGCTGGTATCGGTCAACATGCTCCCCGGCGAAGGCCTGTCCCAAAGATTCCGTATTGGTCTGAACGTCACCAATCCCAATCCCGTAGCACTTCCCGTACGCGGCCTCAGTTACAGTCTCGCCCTCAATGGTATCGAAGTGGTGGACGGCGTCAGTGCTTCCGTCGGACGCCTGGCTCCCTACACCGAGACTCCTCTGACTCTGGAAGCCGGCACCAACCTGATCAGCGCCCTGCGTTTCGTCAATGATTTCCTGAGAAATAATGCAGAGAAACCCATTGACTATAATCTCAAGGCGACGATTGATGTGGAGGGTTTCGCTCGCCGGCTGACCTTTAACGAAAGTGGGGCCATTCCGCTGTCGGTGGATTCCCGATCTTCAGCAGGAGCCCGCACTGTTCAATAGACGCACTTCAATAATAGGTGGCCGTTGTGAGTCGAGTTGTCGCACCTTAACAATTGTGCAGTTCGCAGTTGTTTCAGCTTCCGGTGCATGCGGCAGACAGGCTGATTTTGCTGCTCGTGTTACGGGATTTGATAACTGCCCGTCAGCCGAAGGATAAGACTCTTTATGCGCCTGATTAAAACGCTGTTAACGCTGGTCATTTTGCTCGGGGTCGTGCTCAGTCTGAGCCCCATCGCCCTGAAGTGGCACATCGAGAAAACTTTGCGCGAAGCCGGCCTGCATGTTGTCATCAAGAAGGTCAGTCTGGACTACATTTTTGGTCAGGCAACCATCGCCGGCCTGGAAATCTCGAATGAACGGCAGGAGAAAATCACCCTGTTGAACGCCGAAGCGGATTTTCAGCTGGTCGCACTGTTTCGACGG
Organism: uncultured Cellvibrionaceae bacterium; assembly: GCA_964641175.1. GTDB lineage: Bacteria > Pseudomonadota > Gammaproteobacteria > Pseudomonadales > Cellvibrionaceae > CAYNST01. The sequence continues at coordinate 32,156 of CAZXLJ010000015.1, read as the reverse complement.
GAGTTGCAATTGTCGGAATTGAATGTCCAGGATCTTCACGCTGATCTCAATCTGGTGGAAGAAGTTCGCGCCGCACTCTTGCCCGACCGCCTGGACAAAACCCTGTTTGCAGAAGGTACGGCGTGGGTTCATCAGGTGCGCCACGCGCAGTTCACCAATCTGGAAATATGCCGAACTACACAGCAGCAATGTCTGTATGCCGAGAAGGCAGCACTGGGCCGGGCCACCTGGCAGACCGAGGGCGGCCGCTGGATCTTACGCCACACCCTTCCGATCACGGTGAGTAAAGGTTTTCTGCGGGACCAGACCAGCGGCAACGCCATATTTTTCCTCGGGGACCTTAACATTGCCGAGGGGACGATTGCCCGGGATCGATTTAACTTGAAAAATGTTGTCTTCAGTAATCTCCATATGGTCGAGTCGGCATTTATGGGGGAGCAGCTGGACACGCCGTTTCAAACCCAGATTGGTGGTCTGACCCTCAGCCAGCTCGAATACGTCGGGGGGGACACACCAGCGCTGCGACTGGGCGATGTCGTGGGCGAGAGTGTGCGACAGTCCCTGCACCGCAATGCCGAAGGCAGGTTTATGCTGCCCCAGCGGATGCGCCAATGGTTTCCCGAAATTGAAGGCATGACCGAGCGCTGGCAGGAAGCGGTCTTCAGTCTCCGATCGCTGCGCCTCAACGGCGGTGCGCTGGCCTGGTACGACAAATCGGTGACACCGACGGCCATGGCCAATTTTTCACGCATTCATCTGGAAATGGGGGAGGTTGATACCGCGGCACCCGCGGTTTCGACACCAGTCAGTCTGAAGGCAAAACACGGCGATAAAGGGTCGGTTGCCGTGGATGGAGCCGTCTTTTTCAGTGCGCGACCCCAGAAATTCAACCTCAACGCAAATATGCAGGACTTTAACTTTTCCGGCATTTCGGCCTACTCGGACGCCAGGATTGGCGCGCGGGTTCAGGAAGCGATTCTGGATACGGCGGCCGTGCTGGCGGCGGATAATGGCATGCTCAAAGTTGAGTCGCGCTGGCAGATCACCGGCCTGAAAATGGATTCAACGCGAGATAAAGGACGGTCGATACAAGCTTCTTTCAACGCGGTCCGGGATCACAATCAGAGTGTGCAGATCAATCTGGCATACAATGGCCGGCTTGATGCTGAGACCACCACGTTTAAACATTTTTTCGGCACATTAATGCCCGCGCAACTCCGGCAGCTCGAATCACCTGCGCAGAGTGCGCAGTCCTCCCAAAACCCTTGATCATTTATTAAGCTTTTTTATGACTGATATTGCTGCACCGTCTGCGGACGAGTCTATTCCTCTGAAAGTGTTTACCGAAAAAGCCTACCTCGACTATTCGATGTACGTCATTCTCGACCGCGCGCTGCCCCATGTGGGAGACGGACTCAAGCCGGTTCAGCGGCGAATCATCTACGCGATGAGCGAGCTGGGCCTCAAAGCCGGCGCCAAATATAAAAAGTCGGCAAGAACAGTAGGGGACGTGATCGGCAAGTTCCATCCCCACGGCGACTCCGCCGCTTATGAAGCCATGGTCCTCATGGCGCAGCCCTTTTCTTTCCGGTATCCGCTGGTGGACGGGCAGGGCAACTGGGGGTCGCAGGACGATCCAAAATCTTTTGCCGCCATGCGTTATACCGAAGCCAAGCTGACGGGATTCGCCGACGTGCTGCTCAGCGAGTTGTCCCAGGGAACGGTGGAGTGGCAGCCCAATTTCGACGGTACCCTCGACGAACCCAAAGTATTGCCGGCGCGGGTACCGGCCGTGCTGCTCAATGGCACCACCGGCATCGCGGTGGGCATGGCCACGGATATCCCGCCGCACAATTTGCGTGAGGTTGTTAACGCCACGGTGCTGCTGCTTGAAAACCCGAAAGCCACCACGGAAGAGCTGTGCGAGCACATTCTCGGTCCTGATATGCCCACCGACGCCGAGCTGATAACCCCGCGCGCCGATCTGATCAAGATGTATGCAACGGGCCGCGGCAGCCTGCGGATGCGGGCCCGCTGGGTAAACGAAGATGGCGCGATCGTAGTGACGGCGTTGCCCCATCAGGTCAGCGGTGCCAAGGTGCTGGAGCAGATCGCTGCCCAGATGCAGGCAAAGAAGCTGCCCATGGTGGCGGACCTGCGGGACGAATCGGACCATGAAAGCCCGACCCGGCTGATCATTGTGCCCCGTTCAAACCGCATCGATCTGGAAGGCGTGATGAACCATCTGTTCGCGACCACCGATCTCGAGCGGAGCTATCGGGTCAATCTGAACCTGATTGGCAACGATGGGCGTCCCGGCGTGAAATCGCTGCGGGAGCTGCTGGCCGAATGGCTGGTGTTTCGCCTTGAAACGGTGCGCCGTCGCCTGCAGCACCGGCTTGAATGGGTAGACCGGCGCCTGCATCTGCTTGAAGGCATGTTGATCGCCTATCTCAATCTCGACGAAGTCATTCACATTATTCGCACGGAAGAGCATCCCAAAGAAGAGCTGATCAGCCGTTTCAAGCTCAGTGAAGAACAGGCGAATTACATTCTGGACACCCGTCTGCGCCAACTGGCGCGACTCGAAGAAATGAAAATCCGGGACGAGCAGGCCAAGCTCGCCAGGGAAAAGAGCGATCTCGAGGCAATTCTCGCCTCCGAACGCCGGCTTAAAAACCTGGTTAAGAAGGAACTGCTGGCGGCGGCTGAAGAGTTTGGTGACGACCGCCGCAGTCCGCTGGTGGAGCGTGCGGAAGCCCAGGCCTTCAGCGAGACCGAACTGCTGGCCAGCGAACCGGTGACGGTAGTCCTGTCGGAAAAAGGCTGGATCAGATCAGCCAAAGGCCACGATGTAGACCCGGTGGCTCTCAGCTATAAGGCGGGTGACCAGTTCAGCTTTGCAGCCAGGGGCAAAAGCAATCAGTACGCCTACCTGCTGGATTCCACCGGCAGAAGTTATGCCGTGGCCGCCCATCAACTGCCCTCGGCGCGGGGACAGGGAGAGCCGGTTTCCAGCCGCCTTAACCCGCCGAGCGGCGCGACGTTTGCGGGGCTTCTGATGGGGGACGACCGTCAGCAGGTGCTCCTCGCTTCCGACGCCGGTTATGGATTTGTGGCGACTCTGGCTGACATGTTTACCCGCAATCGGGCCGGCAAGACACTGCTTTCCGTACCCAGTGGCGCCCGGGTGCTGCCTCCGGTTTCGGTGATGACCCAGGACCCGTTGCATGTAGTGGCGGTTGCCAATGATGGCCGGATGCTGGTCTTTCCCCTGTCTGAATTGCCGGTATTGGGGCGGGGCAAGGGAAACAAGATTATCGGAATAACCAGTGCCCGGGTGCAGGCCCGCGAAGAGTTCGTAGCAGCGCTGGCCGTCATCACTTCCCAGAACACGATCAGGATCTGGTCGGGCAAGCGGCACCTCGCCCTCAAACTCAAGGATATGCAGCATTATCTTGGTGAACGTGGTCGGCGCGGACACAAATTGCCGCGAGGATTCCAAAAGGTGGACCGGGTAGACGTCGAGTGACGCTGCGGATTTAAACGATCAACTGGCAAAGCGGCGCCGCAAATAGTCACACTTGGGAAAATATCCCAAAGTGGCTGTGCGCGGAATCGCCTCCTGGAAGATCGGTGGCGCGAAATACAACGGACTGATGGTGATTGGAGAGCGGACTCATTAGGATCGCGCCGATTTCTGTCAGGCCGGAAGAGCGGACGGCAGCACAACTGGGGAACACCGCACCTGTGGACAGACCGGCGTTACTGACCTCCCGTCAGCATACCTTCCGGCATGGCTCGCCTATTGCTGAACTCATGCATGAATACCGCAGACCGGTTCGGCCAGGCCCTGTTCCCCTTGCCCAATAAAGGAGGCTTTATGTTTCGCAAACACGAACGCACGTCAGTACAGCGCAGTCTGATGCTTGTAGATCAACGGATTGGCGAGTTCGAGGTCGTAACCCAGGACGTGAGTTCATCCGGGTTTTTCGTTAACGCCCCTATGGGGAGTGATGAACTGCTTTTGCAAACTTTTCACATCGGGGATGAATTGCAGGCCTGCCTGGAAACTCCGGACGATCTTCCCGATGCCTTGCCGGTGCGGGTCGCCCGGGTCGCTCGGGAAGGTCTGGGTTTGACTTTTGCCTGAGCGGGAGGGTTCGCCAACTCACCATGCTGCTTGAGCTAGATGCTGCTTGAGCTGGCGAAGCGTGGGAATCTGCCTCGCTTCGCCTGTTAAGTCCTCTCAAAGATTCAAGGAATCCTTAAGCGTCATCAGGCGTTCCTGATTGGTGTGCTTGTCCAGGGGAGGAGCCGGAATTTCCTCCAGGCTCGGTGCCTGGGGCGATTCGAATTCCTTGCCATTGCGAATATCCGCGCAGATACCCTCCCATTTCTCCCGGAAAATCGGGAAAGCGACGTGTTCCGAATTCGACTGGAGGAAATGCCAGTCGCAGGCTTTCCCCGCGTAGTAGATGGCCGGGTGTGACCAGTGATAGGACGCTTTTGGTGACGGCGCCCGGCAGGCTTCGCGATAGGCGCTGTGAGCGTCGGGCAGATTAAAGCGGGTGGAGGCCCGCTCGCAGTAGTGAATCATGGTATGCAGGGTGGGCAGAAACTCCGAGGTCTCAATCACCATCTTCGCCGCGCTCAATATGGTAGGGGCGTCAAAACGGTGCAGCATCTCGAGCCAGAGCCGTTTTACCTCGTTCAATTCAAGCGTGTTGCCAAACGCTTTCAGGTACTGGTTGTGATAATTCAGCCGGAACAGGGTAAAGACCTGGTTGATAGCGTCGACCAGTTCCAGTTTTCGTGTATCCGGGCTCTTTTTACAATGCCCAGCTACGGTCGGTGAGTTGTTCGACAAGACTTAGCTCCCTGGTTGATTTCTGAGATGGGTGCGGCACGGCACTACGCTGCGCCCACCTTTGTTTGACAAATTGAAGGAACTTGGTGTTCCAGGAGGTATGCACCTGATTACTATCTCGCCAGTAAATGACAAATTCAGGTTGCAAGGAACGTGCAAAAGCGAGATCAATATTGGCCAGCTGCAAGACTTCGTAGACATCGGGCGAAGGCCGCCAGTTGTCCGGAATGCGTTTTGGCAGGGGGTCATGTTCCAGCGCAGACTGATATCGCAGCCACTGGCGTTGTACATGATCACGAAATTTTTTGTTCCAGTTATCTGATTTTTCACCTCTTTCACGCCAGTACAGCTCGAATTCGGGTATCGCGTCCTCGACGAAGGAACGGCTGATACCGGCGTGAACGGTCAGGATTTCCATGGCTTCAACACTGGGTTGCCAGTTCTTCGGCATCAGGGCATCGCGGCTGCGCGCGTTCTGCTGCGCCTCATGTTCCCGCCACAGTCGCAGGACATGTTGCATGAATTTCGTGCCCCAACTGTAGGCAGGCTCGCCCCTTTCGCGCCAATAATTGACAAATTCCGGAATCATCGCCCGAGCGAACTCCGCCGGCACGCTCTGCTGGGCCAGGCGGGCGAGGGTCTCCCGGTCGGGCTGCCAGCCGGGGGCAATAAGATTCTTGCTGGCTGCGGCGGCATAGAGCGTACTCGCTGGCGCTGACACTCGGGCAGGCGCGGGGGTCGATCCCTGCACACGTTCGGTAAAAGCGAATTTCAGCTGATGGCACTGTGAATAGGGGGCGGAGGCCAGCAGGAGTAAACCCTGCTCGCGCAGACTGGTGGAAACCCGCTGGATGTCGAGAGGGCGCCAGAACGGCATGAGCCGCTGTACCTGGGCGCTGTCGAGCAGGAACCAGGCATGGCCGTGACTATTGACTCCGGCCCCTTGACGCGCAAATCCGGTGAGAACCGACAGCATGACAGACTCTTCCAGACCAATGTTTGCGGCCAATGAAGGATAGACCAGAACTGGATTTTCCGGGATTAGCGGATTGTTACCGTTTCGATACGACATCTTTTCTTTTGGGTGGCCGTGCAACCGGGAGGGTCGTGCGGCGCTTGTGTCAGCAAGGCCATTCACGTTAGCACACGTGCACGGAAAATAAAGTAGAAGCAGCGACAAATTTTGGCAGGAGTCCCCTCCGGGTTTTCGAACTGCTGGACGTTTTTTCGGTCCCTGCACATACTGCGTCGCAGCGCCGCCCGGGCCGACGCTGTATGACCACGCCCGATCCAAGGAGCAAAATTGAACAAGACCAAATCAGCATATGTCTGCAACGAGTGCGGGGCGGACTACCGTAAATGGCAGGGACAATGTACCGAGTGCGGTGTCTGGAACAGTCTGAGTGAAGTGCGGATGGGCCAGTCAGCGCGTAGCGGTGAGCAGGGTTATGCGGGCGCGGTGAGCGGTCAGGTGCAGAGCCTGAAGGATATCTCGCTGGAGGATCTGCCGCGCTTTTCTTCGACCATGGAAGAATTCGATCGCGTTCTCGGCGGGGGATTCGTTCCCGGGTCGGTGGTGCTGCTGGGCGGACATCCCGGTGCGGGCAAATCAACGCTGCTGTTGCAAACCTTGTGCGCATTGGCGCGGACGCACACCGCCCTGTATGTCACCGGGGAGGAGTCTTTGCAGCAGGTTGCGCTGCGGGCGCGCCGCCTCGGCCTGCCGATCGATAACCTGCAGGTGCTGGCCGAAACCAATGTTGAGAAGGTCATCGACGCCGGGCGCCGGGTGGCTCCAAAAATTCTGGTCGTGGATTCCGTGCAGGTCATGCACCTGGCCGATATCAGTTCGGCGCCCGGCAGTGTTTCGCAGGTGCGTGAAAGTGCTGCCGCCCTCACACGATTTGCGAAACAGAGTGGCACCGTGCTGATTCTGGTAGGGCATGTGACCAAGGACGGTAGTCTCGCCGGCCCCAAGGTGCTGGAACATATCATTGACTGCTCCATCATGCTGGAGGGCGGCCACGATTCGCGTTTCCGCACTTTGCGGGGACACAAGAACCGTTTTGGCGCCGTCAACGAGCTGGGGGTGTTTGCGATGACCGAACTGGGGATGCGCGAGGTGACCAACCCGTCCGCCATTTTTCTGCAGCGTCCTGACGAAGTGGCCGCCGGCTCGGTTGTCATGGTGGTGTGGGAGGGCACTCGCCCGTTGCTGGTGGAAATCCAGGCTCTGGTCGATGCAGGACACGGTGGGCAGCCGCGGCGGGTGGCTGTCGGGCTGGAGCAGAACCGCTTGTCCATGTTGCTGGCGGTTCTGCATCGTCATGGCGGGGTGATGCTCACGGACCAGGATGTATTCGTGAACGTGGTGGGTGGCGTAAAGATCATGGAAACCAGTGCCGATCTTGCGCTGCTGTTCGCCCTGGTATCCAGCTTTCGCAATCAGCCATTACCGAAAGACCTGGTGGTTTTCGGTGAAGTGGGGCTCGCCGGTGAGATCCGGCCGGTTCCCAGTGGTCAGGAGCGTTTGCGGGAAGCCGCCAAACACGGCTTTCGACGGGCAATAGTGCCCGCTGCAAATGTGGGCAAGGACAAGTTCGCATCGCTGGAGATCACCCCGGTCAAAAAACTGGAAGAGGCGCTCGCCTTTTTTTGATTTCCTGAAGGGATTGCATATGCACTAACTGCGTCACTCCAGTCCGTGCGCTTGTTCCCTAAAATTCTTTTTCGAGCCGGATCAGGCTGCGCGAGCAGTTCTGACCCGGAAGGCCGCCAACTTTCCATCCACCGGTGATGCGATGTCCGACGATAATAAAGTTTCTGCATGTCTGAATACTTCTTCAGGACCCGCCCGTTGCGACCGGTTCGTGAAACTGCCGGCCTGTCTGGCGGCGCTCACCTTGACTCTTGGCCTGGTCGCCTGCGGCGCCGATCCTGTGGAACCGGCGCCGGATCCAGACCCCGATTCGCCAATCGGGGAAACTCCGATAGACGAACCGCCTGTTGACGAACCGCCGGGAGAGGAAGAGCCGGAGCCTGAAGTCCCGTCCGTGGCCGATATGTTCGATATCAGCCGGATACTGTCGATCGAAGTGGCGATGGTGCACGACGATTGGCAGTCCCTGATGGCCGATGGTCGTGCCAAGTACGAGGCCGAGGGTGCGCCGTGTTTTCCGGGGTATACCTGGTTCAGCGGTTCTGTGACCATCGAGGGCGAAACCCTGGAACAGGTTGCCATCAGCAAAAAGGGCGGCTGGGGATCTGTCAGTGAAACCAAGCCGTCGCTCAAGCTCGATATCGACAGGGTAAAGGAATTCGAAGATCGCATGGTGCATGGTGAAAACCACTTTACCCTCAACAACAATGTGCAGGATCGTTCCCTGATCAAGCAATGCCTGTCCTACTCGGTATTTGCGGACGCCGGAGTGCATGCGCCTCGCTGCAATTTTGCCCGCGTGACTGCCCAAGGCGAGGATCTGGGCCTCTTCACACATGTCGAAGCGATCAAGAAACCATTTCTGAAGCGCAGTTTCGACAACAAATCCGGCAATCTCTACGAAACGCAGCATGACGGAGCGTTCATCGAGTCGCGGATTCCGTATTTCGAAATGAAAACCAATGAGGATGAAAACGATCGTGCCGACCTGATGGCGGTGGTCGATGCAATGCAGGCGGACGATGCCGATCTGTGGGAAGCCATGGATCAGGTGATCAACCTCGATAACTTTATCAATTTTGCGATCATGGAAGCGTTGCTGGGGCACGCGGACGGTTTTACCAGTTACGAAAATAACGCCTACATCTACGCGAATCCGGATGACAACCGCTTGTACTTCATCCCCTGGGGCACGGATCAGACTTTCCGCTACACCTATATCATTGACCGTCTCACCGAGAGTCCCGCGTCGGTCATGCTAGGAAATTCCCTGACCCGGCGGCTGTGGCAGTCCGAAGAGTTTCGCACACGCTATGACGCCCGGTTGCGGGAAATCCTGGATACGGTCTGGAACGAAGAAGAGATAAAGGCGCGCGCGTTGGAAATGGCGACCCTGGTCGGGACGGCCACCAGGGATCTCGAAGCAATTAATGTGTTTATTGACAGTCGCCGGGCCAGGGTGGAAGCGGAATTGGCCGGCGAAGCCGATCGCACAGGCAAGTGGACGGTGCTCCCGCCCGCAGGTCGCCTGCCCGAAGAATGTGTGCTGGAGATGACTGAACCGGGAGAGCTTGAATAGCAGGCTCGACGGAGCAGCGAATCAGAGCGGCTGCCGTTTGAGAAGCTCCGCCAGCACCCGCTGGGAAGCTTCCGAACCGGGAATGTTGAGCTCGATCAGGCGGCGCAGATGGCCAATGCTTTCCATGTCGATCGTCGAGCACTGAAATCCCAGCAGTTTCCGGCTAATGTGAATCAGCTCGATATGCATGGTGATAGTGGCTTCGTCGCTGAGACGGATCAGCAAAGTGCAGGGCTGATTCCGATCAATGAGTAGCTCGCTGTGGGCCTCGATCAGCACGCCGTTCAGAGATATATCGACCAGTTGGCATGCAATCCTGCCCTCTCCCTGAGAGATATAAGCCTCTGTGCCAAAATTGATGCGGCTGAACAGGCGTCGGTCATCACGGATCTGACTGTGCATCGTCTCACCTGTTAAATAGATGGATCGAGGGTGAAGAAACCGCCGTGGTACCTATGCGGAGGCTGGCGCGTCTGTGGTTTCCCGTTATGTTCAGTGTAGTCAGCGCACAGATGCGTGCCACTTATAGGCAGGACGCGACCAGGACGCCAGGGGCGAAACTTTATACGAAGTGACCGGCGAAGCAGCGATTCGAATGGATTGGGGAACCGGTGAAGGGTGAGCTGGAAAAGGGGGGATTGAGATACCGGGGCGACAACCGCCCCGGACACGTCAGGATCAGGCCTTCAAGGGCTTGTATTTCATCCGTTTTGGTTGGGCATTCGCTCCTTTGCGCGCAATGAAGTCGTCGTGGTAATCCGTGAAGTTCCCTTCGAAGAACACCACCTCACTCTCGCCTTCATAAGCCAGAATATGGGTGGCGACCCGATCCAGAAACCAGCGATCGTGAGAGATGATCAGGGCGGAGCCGGGAAAGGCGAGCAGGGCTTCTTCCAGTGCCCGCATGGTTTCCACATCCAGATCGTTGGACGGTTCGTCGAGCAGAAGTACGTTGGCGCCCTGTTTGAGGGTATTTGCCAGATGCAGACGTCCGCGTTCACCGCCAGACAGTTCGCCCACGCGCTTTTGCTGGTCAGTGCCCTTGAAATTGAAACGGCCAACGTAGGAGCGGGAGTTGGTTTCGTACTGGCCGATGCGCAGGATGTCCTGACCGCCAGAGACGGCTTCCCACACTGTGGCGTTGTTGTTCAGGTTCTCTCGCCCCTGTTCCACGTAAGCGACCTGAACGGTTTCACCAAGAACAATATCGCCCCGGTCCGGCTTTTCGGACCCGGTGATCATCCGGAACAGCGTCGACTTGCCCGCACCGTTGCCGCCGACAATGCCGATGATCGCGCCCTTTGGTACCGAGAACGTCAGATTGTCGATCAGCAGCCGGTCGCCATAGGCTTTGGAAACCCCGTGAAATTCAATGACCTTGTCTCCCAGGCGTTCGCCGGGCGGTATGTATATCTCATTGGTTTCGTTGCGCTTCTGAAACTCCTGGGACTGCATTTCTTCAAAGCGGGCCAGGCGTGCCTTGCTTTTTGCATGACGGCCTTTCGGGTTTTGTCTAACCCATTCAAGTTCGGACTTGAGGGCTTTCTGCTGCGCCGCTTCCGTACGCGATTCCTGCTCCAGACGTTTCTGCTTCGCTTCCAGCCAGGTGGAGTAGTTACCTTCATAGGGGATGCCACGGCCCCGGTCCAGCTCCAGAATCCAGCCCGCAGCATTGTCGAGAAAATAGCGATCGTGGGTGATGGCAACCACAGTTCCGGGGAAATTCACCAGAAACTGCTCAAGCCAGTACACCGATTCGGCATCCAGGTGGTTGGTCGGTTCGTCAATCAGCAGCATGTCGGGTCGCGACAGCAACAGGCGGCACAGGGCCACCCGGCGCTTCTCACCACCGGAAAGCCTGGCGACGTCGGCGTCCCAGGGCGGTAGCCTCAAGGCATCGGCAGCGACTTCCAGCGTGTGCTCGAGATTGTGGGCATCCCAAGCCTGAATAACGTCCTCAAGCTGCCCCTGACGTTTCGCAAGCGCGTCAAAATCGGCGTCCGGTTCGGCGTAGGCGGCATAAACTTTATCGAGTTCGGCAAGTGCATCGACTGCTTCCTGCATGCCCTCCACGACATTGCCGCGTACATCCTTCTCGGGGTTGAGTTGCGGCTCCTGGGGCAGGTAACCCACTTTTATGCCGGGCATGGGGCGGGCTTCACCCTGAAAATCCTGGTCAACGCCTGCCATGATCCTCAGCAGGGTCGATTTGCCGGCGCCATTGAGGCCGAGGACACCAATTTTGGCGCCGGGAAAAAAAGACAGCGAGATGTCTTTCAGAATTTCGCGCTTGGGCGGCACGATCTTGCCGACCCGATTCATCGTGTACACATATTGCGCCATGAGTCTTGACCTCAATCAGATTGACCGGGCGCAGAGTAAACACTCCAGATGCGGAATTCAATTGCTCGCAGATGTTGGCCACTCGCGGATGCGCGGGTTTATCCATAGAGGGCGCCGGTGTTTGCCAATAGGGGGATAAGCCGCCGCCGTCAGTCGTTTTACGGCAGCTTTGGTGTACAATGCCGGCCTCTAACGACCGCAGTCACGCTTGAGGAATACGATGTTTGACAGATCATTGACTATCGCCGACTTCGACCCGGAAATCTGGCAGGCCATGCAGAAAGAAGGTGTGCGTCAGGAAGAGCACATTGAGCTCATTGCTTCCGAAAACTATGCAAGCCCGCTGGTAATGACAGCCCAGGGCAGCAAGCTCACCAACAAGTACGCCGAGGGCTACCCGTCCAAACGCTATTACGGGGGTTGCGAGTACGTCGATCAGGCGGAAGCACTTGCCATCGAGCGGGCCAAACAGCTGTTTGGTGCCGACTACGCAAACGTTCAGCCTCACTCCGGTTCCCAGGCAAACTCCGCGGTCTATCAGGCACTGCTCAACCCCGGCGATACCGTACTGGGGATGAGTCTGGCCCACGGCGGTCACTTGACGCACGGCGCCAAGGCGAATTTCTCCGGCAAGATGTACAACGCGGTTCAATACGGCATCAATCCCGATACTGGAGAAGTGGACTACGACGAAATCGCCGCTCTGGCGCGCGAACATCGCCCGAAAATGGTAGTGGCAGGCTTTTCAGCCTACAGCCAGGTGCTGGACTGGCAGAAGTTTCGGGAAATTGCGGATGAAGTCGATGCTTATTTGATGGTGGATATGGCCCATGTTGCCGGGCTGGTGGCTGCTGGTGAATATCCGTCCCCCGTGCAGATCGCTGACGTGACCACTTCCACCACCCACAAAACCCTGCGTGGGCCCCGCGGCGGGCTAATTCTGGCCAAGGCCAATGAAGCGCTGGAAAAGAAATTCAACTCGGCGGTTTTCCCGGGGGGGCAAGGTGGTCCGCTCATGCACGTGATTGCAGCCAAAGCCATCTGCTTCAAGGAAGCCATGGGCGATGAATTCCGCACTTATCAGCAGCAGGTTGTGAAAAACGCTCAGGCAATGGCCGGCACCTTCATTGAGCGCGGTATCAAAATCGTATCCGGCGGTACTAAAAATCATTTGATGCTGGTGGATCTGATTGGCCGGGAATATACCGGTAAAGACGCCGACGAGGCCCTTGGTCAGGCCAACATCACTGTCAATAAAAACGCCGTGCCCAACGACCCACGTTCGCCTTTCGTCACCAGCGGACTTCGCGTCGGCACGCCCGCTGTCACCACCCGTGGCTTCCGCGAAGCGGAATGTGTGCAGTTGACCCACTGGATGTGTGATCTTCTGGACAGTCTTGACGCGGGCAATTCGGAGGAAGTTATCCCCGCCGTTAAAGCCAAAGTTCTCGAGATCTGCAAACGATTCCCGGTGTACTGAGACTGACGCGTGCATTGTCCCTTCTGTAGCGCGGCCGACACCAAGGTGATTGATTCGCGTCTGGTCGCCGATGGCGGCCAGGTGCGGCGCCGGCGTGAGTGTCTGAGTTGCCACGAGCGGTTCACGACCTTCGAGGTGGCTGAGCTGCTGATGCCCAAAGTGGTCAAGCAGGACGGGACTCGCGAACCCTTCGACGAACAGAAATTGCGCAATGGCCTGCTGCGGGCTTTGGAAAAGCGTCCGGTCAGCGTCGAACAGATTGAGACTACGGTCAATTACATCAAGCAGCAGATTCAGGCAACCGGCGAGCGGGAAATCAAATCCCTCTACGTGGGCGAGAAAGTCATGACTGCGCTGCGTCAGCTTGACGGGGTGGCCTATGTGCGGTTTGCATCGGTCTATCGAAGTTTTCAGGACATCAGTGAATTCCGGCAGGCCGTGGATCATTTTGAGCAGGAGCCGGATGCCTGACGGAGGGTGGATGGGAGTTGCCCATGAGTGATGTCGAGACGACTGCGACTGCTTTCATGGCTCGAGCCGTGACTCTGGCGGAGCGCGGCATGTACACCACCATGCCCAACCCGCGGGTCGGGTGTGTGCTGGTGGACACCGCCGGGCAGGTCATTGGCGAAGGGTTTCATGAACGGGCAGGTCTGGCGCATGCCGAGGTGGGAGCGCTGGCACAGGCCGGCGCCATGGCCCGCGGTGCCACGGCTTATGTCACTCTGGAACCCTGCGCCCACCAGGGCCGGACCGGCCCGTGTGCGGCGGCGCTGGTAAAGGCCGGAGTCGCGCGGGTGGTCTACGGAATGGAAGATGCCAATCCGTTAGTGGCCGGTCGTGGCCTGGCGCTGTTGCGGGCAGCGGGTATTGCAGTCGAAGGACCGGTTTTGCCCGAGGCCTGTGCGGCCCTCAATCCGGGATTCAGCAAACGAATGCGCAGCGGCCTCCCCTGGGTGCGGGTGAAGATGGCCATGAGTCTGGATGGCCGCACCGCTATGGCCAGCGGTGAGAGCCAGTGGATTACCGGGGAAGCGGCCCGTAATGATGTCCAGCACTGGCGGGCACGATCCTGCGCCATCATGACCGGCTCGGACACAGTGCTGCTGGATAACCCGCAGCTTAATGTCCGGCTGCCCGAGTTGTCGTTCACGCAACGCCAGCCCTGGCGGGTACTGGTGGATTCCCGCGGCCGGATTCCAACAGACGCTGCGGTGTTCCGGATTCCGGGGCGCGTCATCTGGGCGCGCGCAGAGGCGGCGACGCCCATCACGACAACCACGACCATTGCTGAAGAGCAGTCGGTGGCGCAGATCGAGCAATGGACTTTGTCACGCAAGGGTGATCATCTGGAGCTGACAGAACTGCTGCACCGCCTCGGAGCCGAGGGAGTTAACGAACTCTTGGTGGAAGCGGGCCCCGGTCTTGCCGGCGCTTTTTTGCGAGAAGCTCTGGTGGACGAGATGGTCATCTTTGTTGCACCCAAGTTAATGGGAAGTACCGCGAGACCCCTGTTCGACTGGTCGGTGGAGCAGATGGACGCGGCGTTGATGCTGGATATCCAGTCGGTGACCGCACTGGGTTCCGACCTGCGGATAGTGGCGCGCCCGAAGGCGGCTGGAGGCTGAATGTTTACGGGAATCATCGAAACGGTCGGTTATGTCGCTCGGGTAACTCCTCTTGGTCGTGATCTGCGCGTGCAGGTGCACGCAGAACTGGACTGGGCCCGGGTGAAGCTTGGCGACTCGATTGCAACCAACGGGGTCTGCCTGACGGTGGTCCAGAAACTGGGTAACGGGTTTGTGGCGGATGTGTCGGTGGAAACACTTGAGCACACCACCATCGGCGGCTGGAGCGTGAACCAGCGTGTCAATATCGAACAGGCGCTGACACCCGCTTCGCGCCTGGGAGGACACATCGTTAGCGGCCACGTCGACGGCCTGGGAGAGGTGATGGAACGGCACAGCGATGCGCGCTCCGAACGGTTCACCATTCGCATGCCCGCCGATCTTGCCCGCTACGTAGCCACCAAGGGATCGATTACGGTGGACGGCACCAGTCTGACCGTCAACTCGGTCACTCGGGATGAATTCTGCGTCAATATCGTACCCCATACCCTGTCTCACACGATCATGGGAGATTACCGGGTGGGCACCCGCGTCAATCTGGAAGTGGATCTGATCGCGCGCTATCTGGAGCGGCTGATCACGGGCAGCAACGACAGCCAGGGCTCGTCGCTGACCCCGGCATTCCTGGCAGAACACGGATTCATGAGGTAACCCTGTGGAGCTCAATACCCCTGAAGAGCTGATCGAAGAAATCCGTCAGGGCCGAATGGTGATCCTGATGGACGATGAAGATCGGGAAAACGAGGGCGATCTGGTGATGGCGGCGCAGCAGGTGCAGCCGCACCATATCAATTTTATGGCGCGCCATGCCCGCGGCCTTATCTGCCTGACCCTAACCGCAGAGCGTTGCAAGCAGCTGGGGCTGCCGCTGATGACCTCGGAGAACCTGACGCCCCATGGGACCAACTTCACGGTATCCATTGAGGCCGCCGAAGGGGTCACCACCGGGATCAGCGCGGCAGATCGGGCGCGCACGGTGCAGGTGGCCGTCAATGCCAATGCGACCCCGCGCGACATCGTGCAGCCGGGGCATATTTTCCCCATCATGGCGCAGCCCGGCGGCGTGCTGAATCGCGCCGGACATACCGAGGCCGGCTGTGATCTCGGCCGGCTGGCAGGATTCGAACCGGCGGCGGTGATCGTGGAAATCATGAACGATGATGGCACCATGGCACGCAGGCCGGATCTGGAGGCCTTTGCGCAACAGCACAACCTCAAGATTGGCACCATTGCAGACTTGATCCAGTACCGGACTGTCCACGAGAAAACCGTCAACTGTATCAATGAGCGCAAGGTGCAGACTTACTACGGTGAATTTCTGCTCAAGACCTACGTGGACAGCGTGCACGGTGAATATCACTTCGCCATGGTGAAAGGTACTGTCCAGTCAGCCGATCCAACCCTGGTGCGGGTTCATGTGGGCAGCACGGCCCGCGATGTACTGGGCCTGCTGCCCCGGGAGGCTGACGAACACAAGCCCTGGACCTTTCGCGGCGCAATGCAGCGTATCGCCCAGGAAGGCTGTGGCGTGCTGGTGCTGATTGGCCACAGTGAAACCTCGGAAGAAATAGAAGAAAGCATTGACTGGCTGTTGACCGGCGAGCAGGCCCGGCCACGCCAGAAGCTGGTGTACAAGGAAGTTGGAACAGGCTCCCAGATCCTGCAGGATCTGGGCGTGCAGAAAATGCGCCTGCTCAGCGCTCCCTACCGATTCAAGGCCATCTCCGGGTTCAATCTGGAAGTGGTTGAATATCTGCAGAACGACGCGTGCTGACAGGGATTGCCGGACTTTAATGACCGTCGTGCATTAACCATCGGGCATGGACTGTCGACATTGAAAGTCCGGCAAACCCGATTTACCGCAAAGACCGACACTGGAAAAACTCATGCGAATAATTGAAGGTGATTTCAAACAACCCGCTGGACGCTATGCACTGCTGGTCAGCCGCTGGAACAGTTTTGTCGTTGAGCGCCTGAAAGAAGGCGCGATCGATACACTGCGTCGCCACGGTGTAGAAGATGACAATATCGATATTTATTACGTGCCTGGTTCTTTTGAACTGCCGTTGGTTGCCAGGAAAGTCATCGCTAAAGGCGAGCACGCGGCGGTCATAGCGCTGGGAGCAATTATTCGCGGAGGCACGGCGCATTTTGAGTATGTAGCGGGCGAATGTACCAAGGGGCTGGCCCAGGCGTCGATGGAAAGCGGCATACCGGTGACTTTCGGGGTGCTCACGGTAGACACCATCGAACAAGCCATTGAACGGGCTGGCACCAAGGCGGGCAACAAGGGCGCCGAAGCAGCCGTGACGGCGCTGGAAATGGTTTCGCTGATCGGCAAGATCTGATCGCTGCCCAATGGCAGCGATCAATATTTATTCAGATTCAAGAGAAGTATTTATCATGGACATCACGCCGTCTCACCGATCCAAAGCGCGCCATTTCGCCATGCAGGCGCTGTATCAATGGCAAATGACCCGAAATCCACTGAACGTTATCGAAGCTGAATTTCATGCGGACAACGATATGTCCAAGGTGGATCTGGATTATTTTCATGAACTGGTTCATGAAGTGCCCAGGCATCTGGCGGAGATCGAAACGGACTTTCTGCCGTTCGTGACCGATCTGTCACTGGAGCAGATTGATCCGATTACCCTGGCCCTGTTGCGAATGTCGGGCTATGAATTACGTTATCGGCTGGATGTGCCGTATAAGGTTGTGATCAACGAGGCATTGCGCCTGTCCAAAAAATTCGGCGCGACCGACAGCTATAAGTTTCTGAACGGGGTGCTGGATCGCGTAGCAGGCAGATTGCGAGCAGCCGAGGCGCGGACCGAGAAATAGCAGATACAAATCATGAGTTGAGCCGGCATGGGTGAATTCGAGTTGATTCGACAGTATTTTGCCCGGGGCGGCGCCAGCGACGATGTCATGACGGGCATTGGGGATGACTGTGCCATCCTGCGGCCGCCTGCCGGGCGGGATCTGGCCGTGTCGATCGATACCATGGTCAGCGGTGTGCACTTTCCCGAGTCTACGCCCCCCGGGAAAATCGGTGCTCGTGCGCTCAGTGCCGCGCTCAGTGATCTTGCCGCCATGGGCGCTCAGCCTCACTGGTTCACCCTGGCGCTGACGCTGCCGAAAGCCGACGAGATCTGGCTCAGCGAATTCAGCGACGGCATGCTGGAAGTCGCCAATAATTTCGGTTGCTGTCTTGTGGGGGGAGATACCACCCGTGGTCCCCTGTGTGTGACGGTGCAGGTGCATGGCAGCGTGGCCCAGGGCGCCGCCCTGCGACGCGATGGTGCCAACCCGGATGACGTCGTGTATGTCACCGGATGTCTGGGTGACGGCGCCGCCGCCCTGGCATTATTGAAAAAGAAACTCACGGTCTGTCCATCCAGCTACGATTACTTGATGAAGCGCTTCTATACCCCCACGCCCCGTTTGCCCGAAGGGGCAATGCTGGCGGGCATTGCTTCCAGCGCTATTGACATCTCCGACGGACTTTGTGCCGATCTGGGACACATCTGCGAGGCGAGCGGCGTGGGTGCACTGGTCGATATCGATCGGGTACCGGTATCGACGAGCTGGAAAGACTACGTTGTCGCAGACCAGTGTTACGAGTGGGCGCTTGGTGGCGGCGACGACTATGAGCTGTGTTTCACCGTGCCGCGCCGGTTTGTCGGCCAGGTCGAGCAGTGGAACAAGGCTGGCAAGCTGGCGGCCACTGCGATCGGCAAGATTGTCAGCAAGCCGGGCATCTTACTGGCCCGGGAGGGCCGGGCCTATTCCTTGAAAAACCGGGGGTTCAATCATTTTGAATAATAAAAGCCCGACCATGAAAGAGCTGTTCCAGCATCCGCCGAGCTTTCTGGCATTCGGATTCGGCTCCGGACTGGCCCCTGTGGTACCCGGCACTTTCGGTACTCTCGCGGGAATCCCTTTTTTTCTGCTGTTACGCCCGTTGCCGCAACCATGGTTCCTGGGCGTAATCGTGGTGGCGTTTATTGTGGGCATAGTGCTCTGCGACAAGGCCTCCGAGCGCCTGGGAGTCCACGACCACGGCGGCATTGTCTGGGATGAATTCGTGGGGCTGTGGCTGGCGCTGGCGTTTATCCCGTTTGAGTGGCCCTGGGTGGTGGTCGGTTTCCTGATTTTCCGTCTGTTCGACATGCTCAAACCTTGGCCGATTTCCTGGCTGGACCGACGCGTTCATGGCGGTGTCGGGATCATGCTCGATGATGTGGTTGCCGCGCTGTTCACCATCGCCTGCCTCGAAGGTCTGGAGTACGTGCTGTTGTAAGTGTGATGAAAACTGAAGCTGCAAGCCAGGCGTGCCAGTAATGTTAGAGATAGTTCCGGTTGTAATGCCGGTTAATGTACTGGATGAATTGCCGGTCCGGCAGCGCGATGTAATCAAGTACCGTAAAGGGTTCTTCCGTTGACAGTCATTTATGTTGAGTCTTCCAAACTCCCCACTCCCTGGGGGATGTTCGAAATGCATGGTTTTCGCGAACCGGGTACTGACAAGGAGCATGTCGTACTGACCATGGGGCGCGTGGATGACGGCGAACCGGTGCTGGTGCGCCTGCATTCGGAGTGCCTGACCGGGGATGCGTTGTTCAGCCTGCGATGTGACTGCGGAGCCCAGCTGCAGGCAGCAATGTACAAGATAGCCACTGCAGGGCGCGGCGCCATTTTCTATTTGCGTCAGGAAGGGCGCGGTATTGGCTTAATCAATAAAATCAGGGCTTATCACCTGCAGGACAAGGGCGCCGATACTGTCGAAGCCAATGAGCAGCTGGGATTTGGTGCGGACATGCGCGACTACAGCATTCTCAGGCCCATGTTCGAGCATCTGCGGATCAAGCGGGTGCGCCTGATGACCAACAACCCCCGCAAATTGCAAGCGCTGGTGGAAATCGGCGTGGAGGTCGTGGAGCGACTGGTGCACGACACCGGCCGGAATCCCCACAACCTCAATTACCTGGCCACCAAAAAGGGCAAGCTGGGGCATTTGTTTGACGAGTCGTAAGAACCGACCACCGGCAGCGACCGCGTTCAACCGTCAGCCGGCGCGTATCTGCGCCTGACGCGAACGGGCAATCTGGTCGAGCCGCTCCAGAATCCGCCGCTCCATCCCCGCAAGATCCAGCTGAACTGAAGCAAGTTGCTTGCGCCGCCCGGCGTGTTCAATGAACTGGTCGGGCAGGCCCAGCAGCAGCGTCGGTTTGACAATACCCACGGAGGCGAGGTACTCCGTGACCGCCGAACCCGCTCCGCCGGCAATGCAGCCTTCTTCCAGCGTAACCACCAGTTCACAGCCGGAAATTGCCTGATCGAGCAGGGCGGTATCCAGCGGTTTCAGCCAGCGCATGTCGCAGAGCGTAAATTTGTGGCGGCGCGCGATATCCTGCGCATCTGCCAGCAGCACCCCGAAGTTTACTATGCAGACGCGGCTACCCTGCAGCAACAGCCGGCCTTTGCCCAGTGGCGGCGGATCGGATTTCAGGACGATCGGTGCTCCCGGGCCAGAGCCGCGGGGATAGCGGATGGCAGCCGGTCCGTCGTGCAGGTAGGCGGCGTTGAGCAGCTGATAGCATTCATTTTCATCGCTGGGCGTGCCGATCACCAGATCGGGAATGCAACGCAGATAGGCGAGGTCGAAAGCCCCCGAGTGTGTGGGCCCGTCTTCGCCGACGAGACCGGCGCGGTCAATGGCGAAGGTGACGTCCAGCTTCTGCAGGGCCACATCATGTACCACCTGGTCGTAAGCCCGTTGCAGGAAGGTGGAGTAGATTGCAACCACCGGTTTAAGTCCTTCACACGCCATCCCGGCCGCCAATGTCACGGCGTGCTGTTCGGCAATGGCGACATCATGAAACCTCGCCGGATAGCGTTCCCGAAATTCCACCATGCCGGAACCCTCGCACATGGCCGGGGTAATTCCCACCAGCAACGGATCACGCGCTGCCTGGTCACACAGCCACTGCCCGAACACCTGCTGATATTTCAGGCGAGGCAGGGGCGGGGCGCTGACGGCTTCCTTGGGTTCGATCTTGTTGAGCGCGTGATAACCTACCGGATCGCGTTCGGCGGGCGCAAAGCCTTTCCCCTTGGTGGTAATAACATGCAACAACTTGGGGCCTTTGAACTCGCTCAGGCTCTTCAGATCATGGGTCAGGCGATTAAGATCGTGGCCATCGATGGGCCCGATATAATAAAAGCCCAGTTCCTCAAACAGGGTGCTGGGCGAGACCATGCCTTTCATGTGCTCTTCAGCCTTGCGGGCCAGCTCCCGGGCGTTGGGCAGATTCTCCAGCATTTTCTTGCTGCCTTCGCGCAGCACCCGGTAGAACTTGCTCGCCCAGATCTTGGAAAAATAAGTCGCCAGCCCGCCGACATTGGGGGAGATCGACATGTTGTTGTCGTTGAGCACCACCAGCAGGTTGGCGCCAGTATGGGCAGCATGGTTAAGCGCTTCGAAGGCCATGCCGGCGGTCATGGCGCCGTCGCCGATGATGGCGACGGTTTCTCGTTCAATATTGCGCTCGGAGCTCGCTAACGCCATTCCCAGTGCCGCACTGATGGAGGTACTGGAATGACCAACGCCAAAAGTGTCATACGGGCTTTCGCTGCGTTTCGGAAAGCCCGACAGGCCCTCCTGGGTGCGGATGGTATGCATCTGCTCGCGCCGGCCGGTAAGTATCTTGTGGGGATAGGTCTGATGGCCCACATCCCAGATGAGAAGGTCATGGGGGGTATCAAAAACATAATGGAGGGCAATGGTCAATTCGACCACACCCAGTCCGGCGCCGAAATGACCACCGCTTTGCCCCACGCTGTAGAGCAGGAATTCTCTCAACTCCTCGGCGAGTTGCGGCAGCTGCTTGCGGTCAAGCAGACGCAGATCAGCCCCACCTTCAATGGTGTCCAGCAAAGGCGTGTGGGGTCGCGTCAGAGGAATCTCGTCAAACATACTCGGATAAACTGTCTTGAGGGTCGAGGTGGTCGGGTATTGTAGGGCCGCGGTCGCACCTTTGAAAGTACAGCGAACAAGAATTAACCGAAGTTGGAACAGTCTGCGCGGAAAAACTGTGCGTCGTCGAGGCGGTACATCGTGAGGCAGTTGCCCCAGATGCATCCGGTATCCAGAGCAATGTGGCCGGTCACCCCGGTGTTCCCCTCCAGAGCCGCCCAGTGGCCAAAGAGTAACCGGTACCCATCGTCCGCAGCCTGTCGCTCATGTTCGTACCAGGGCCGCATTCCCGCCGGGGGGGCTTCCGGTCCGCCTTTGGCATCAAAATCCAGCGTGCCGTCGGCAGCTACAAAGCGCATCCGCGTAAGGTAATTGATGATCGTGCGCCAGCGGCGAGTCCCTGCAAGATCATCGCGCCAACGCAGCGGTTTCTTGCGGAACAGACGCGCCAGGAAATGCTCGATGTCGTCGCTGCGCAAGACTGCCTCTACCTCCCGCGCATAACCTTCTGCCTGGTCAATGGTCCAGACATGGGGGATGCCGGCATGGCTCAGCACGCAGTTGTGTTCGCGATGCAGTAACGGCTGCCTGCGTAACCACTGAATCAGTTCGTCTGCGTCGGGCGCGGTCAGTACATCCTGGCAGGTGTCCTTCCGATTGAAATCGCGCACACCATAGGCGACCCCCAGAAGATGCAGGTCGTGATTGCCCAGCACCGTCACTGCATGCTCGCCGAGGTCCTTTACGGTGCGCAAAACCTCAAGATTATCGGGGCCGCGATTGACCAGATCACCGACCAGCCAGAGACGGTCCGGGCCCGGATCGAACTGCACCTTGTCGAGCAGCGTTTTAAACGGCCGGGCGCATCCCTGAAGGTCTCCTACTGCATAGGTAGCCATATTTTTCTGTCATTGATTAAAAAACTGTTGATCCGATCAGCCCGAGTGCCATGAAACTGTGCCAGGCGCGCTCGCAAAGCGTCCGTGAAACGGGTATGCCTAATGCAGCCGATGGGGTGGAACCAGTGCAAAAGCCGGAATGGGGGCGTCGAATTCATCTCCCGCAGCGCTGCGCATGTGATACGCGCCTGACATGGTGCCGGTCTCGGTTGCGAGAATGACGCCACTTGAGTAACGGTAACTCCGGCCCGGACCGATCACGGGTTGCTCGCCCACCACACCCAGTCCTTTGACTTCCTGTACGGTATTTTTATTGTCGGTGATGATCCAGTGACGGCTGAGCAGCTGTACGTCGATGTCGCCGCGGTTGGTTACGGTGATCGTGTATCCGAATACATAACGCTCTGCCTGAGGTTCAGACTGATCCTCAAGAAATTGGGTTTTGATGTCGATAGCGATAGAGTCAGACAAGGGGCTGTAGATATCCTTCAAGGGGTTGGACTGGACGCCGGCGACTGCGTCTGCTGCCGGTGCAGAAAGTTGGCGAGCATAACATAATCGGCGAGCGACAGATTCTCCGGGCGCAGTACCGGATCGATGCCAAGCATAGAAAGGGTTTCTGCGTCGAACAGGTTACGCAAAGCATTGCGCAGGGTTTTACGGCGCTGCTGGAATGCGAGCTTTACCACCTGATCCAGAGTTGCCGCATCGGTGGCCAGATGAGGCAACTGCCGGTGTGGAATGAGGCGGACGATGGCCGAGTCCACCTTGGGAACGGGGTCGAAGCTCTCGGGCGGTACCTCGAACAGCATCTGGGCCTGACAGTGGTACTGGGTCATTATGCCGAGCCGGCCCCAATCTTTTTCGCCGGGGCTGGCCGTCATCCTGTCCACCACCTCTTTTTGCAGCATGAAGTGCATGTCACTAATGTGATCGCGGAATTCAAGCAAATGAAAAATCAGCGGCGTGGAGATGTTGTACGGCAGGTTGCCGACGATCCGCAGCTGTTTTTCCGGGCTCGCCAACTGGTTGAAATCGAATTGCAAGGCATCGGCCTGATGGATCACCAGTGCGGGATAGTCTGCCTCGAAACGCGAACGCAATATGGGGATGAGATCCCGGTCCAGCTCAATCACCCGAACATCCGCACCGCTTGCCAGAAGCCCGTCGGTGAGAGCACCCCGGCCCGGGCCGATCTCGATCACCCGTTGACCGGGCAGGGCATGGATTTGTCGCAGCAGGTGATGAATGATTGATTCGTCAGTCAGAAAATTTTGCCCGAACCGTTTGCGGGCGCGGTGGGAGAAGCTGTCCATCATTTTATTTCCACCGGGCTGACCTCGGCTTGGGCTTTTAATTTTGCTCTGGACATCTCCAGGGCCACTTCAATGGCATACGCGAGGCTGGTAAAACTGGCAGTCCCTCTGCCGGCCAGATCCAGGGCTGTGCCGTGGTCGACGGACGTGCGGATATAAGGAAGCCCCAACGTAATGTTGACGGCCTTGCCGAAGCCTTTGAACTTAAGCACAGGCAATCCCTGATCGTGGTACATGGCCAGTACCGCGTCGGCATGATCCAGGTGTCGGGGCGTAAAAAGCGTGTCCGCGGGTAGCGGGCCGGTCAGGTCCATGCCCCTTGAGCGCAACTGCGCCAACACCGGGTCGATAACATTGATTTCTTCCATGCCCAGATGACCACCCTCGCCGGCGTGGGGATTAAGCCCGCACACCAGGATGCGAGGCGCGCGCAAGCCGAATTGTTGCACAAGCCCGGCGTGGAGGATTTCGATGATCTCCGTCAGTCCTTCCTTGCTGATGGCGGCGGACACCTCCTTGAGAGGAAGGTGAGTGGTGGCCAGCGCGACCCGCAATCCCGGCGTCGCCAGCATCATCACAACGCGCGACACGCCTGCATGTTCAGCAAAAAACTCGGTGTGCCCGGTGAAGTGCACACCGGCGTCGTTAATGACGCCTTTGTGCACCGGCCCGGTGACCACACCGTGGACCGCACCGGTGACGCTCAGCTGGGCGGCCTGACGGAGTGTAGCCAGGACATAACCGGCATTTTCTGTCTGCAGGACACCCGGAAGGACGCGAGTTGCCAGCGGCACGCCCCTAACCGACAACGAGGCATTACCCGAGGGACGAGGGACAGTGGGATCAAACGGCGCCAGTTGCAATGGCAACCTCAACGCCTGAGCGGTCGCCTCCAGAAGGGCGGGATCCGCCACGGCCACCAGCTCACAATCTTCCATGGGCTGCTGGACCAGGCGCACCAGCAGTTCAGGGCCAATTCCCGCCGGTTCGCCTGGCGTTACCGCAAGCCGCTGCATCAGCTTTTGGCATCTTTGATGTCGATGTAGGCTTCATCTCGCAACTCTCGCAGCCACAGCTGCAGCTCGTCTTCATAGCGGCGACTGGTGAGAATGCGGGCGGCTTTTTCCCGCAGGACTTCTTTGGATATGTCTTCCTGACGGCGCTCGTCCACCTTCAGGATATGCCAGCCGAAACGGCTGCGGAATGGCTCGCTGACCTCGCCAGTGGCGGTGCCGGCCAGGGCTTTTTCGA
Source organism: uncultured Cellvibrionaceae bacterium (assembly GCA_964641175.1). GTDB lineage: Bacteria > Pseudomonadota > Gammaproteobacteria > Pseudomonadales > Cellvibrionaceae > CAYNST01. The sequence continues at coordinate 7,149 of CAZXLJ010000015.1, read as the reverse complement.
ATTCGGGTACGAACATGCCAGGTCGGCTCCACCCGAGTTCTCCGCCCGATGACATCGACCCGATGTCTTCCGAATGCTCTTTGGCCAGAGCGGCGAAATCTTCGCCCTTGATGATCTGCTGGCGTATTTTCTTGAGTTTTTCTTCCGCCTCTTCATTGCTCAGAATGGCAGACGGTTTCACCAGGATATGGCGTACCCTGGCCTGTTGCTGAACCTGCTGGGAGTCGTCGCGCTTGTCCGCCAGCTGCAGGATATGGAAGCCGGCGGCGCTGCGAGCAGGTTCGGACACTTCCCCCTTCTCCAGGGTTGGCGCGATTTCAGCAAAGAGGCTGGGCAGATCGCTGCTTTTGCGCCAGCCCAGATCGCCGCCTTCGAGGGCGTCCGGACCGTTGGACTCGGCGATCGCCACTTCGGCGAAGCTCGCGCCGCGCCGGATACGCTTCGCGAGGTCCCGGGCCTTGCGTTCAGCGGCCTCGATCTCATCGGCAGTGGGTGACTGGGGAAGGCTGATCAGGATGTGTGAAAGGCGGTATTCCGGGGAAATCCAGAACTGGGCATCAGCGGAACTGAGGAAGTTGTCAATTTCCAGTGGCGAGATTTGAATGCGCTGCTGCACCATGCCTTGCTGAATCTGCTGAATGGTCATGTCCCGGCGTACAGTCTCCCTCAGGTCCGCAAGACTCAGACCCTCTTTCTGCAGCTGTTGCGCAAATTGTTCGGGGCTCAGATTGTTGGACATGCGGATATTGTTGACTGCCTGATTAACCTGCTCGTCAGAGATGGTAAAGCCCACCCGGCTGGCCACATGCAACTGTAACTGCTCGCTGATGAGGTGGTCGATGACCTGCTGCCGCAGCACCCCCGCGTCCGGCAGGGACATTCGCTGCGCGGCCGCGCGTTGTGCGATCTGTACGATCCGCTCATCCACCTCCGATTGCAGGACCACATTCTTGTCGACCACGGCAACGACCTTGTCGAGTGGAACGGCGGCCGCCAGGGCAGTGCCGGAGAGCAGCGAAAGAACGGCAGTTGCCAGCCAGTGCGTATATCGTTTCATAGAATCCAGTCGGTTAGAGAGTCCAGTAGGTGTTGGTCGGGACACAGATTGACACAGGGTATGCGCGCCGGGTTATGGAATCGGGTCGTTCCGCTCTCGGAAAATCGGGATGTGCTCTTCCAGCAACTGTCGCACCCGCTCCCCCGAGCTGGTCAGCCCTTTAAGATCAATTTCGAAAAAGATGCCATTGTCGTAATGGCGGTCTTCGTCATTGACGAGGTCGGCCAGTTTACTGTCCAGCCATCGCCGCGCCAAGATGCGCAACCGGTAACAGCAATCGTCGTATTCGAACCCGATGAACGCGTCGAGTTCCCGCTGGGCGTCGAGGTCAAAGAAAACCCGGCCGACGATCTGCCATTGATCCTTGATCGGGAAAGTAAACAGGGTGTCAAGCTGATCTACGGGCACCCAGCTTGTTGCCAGGGGGTCTTCTCGGACGTAGCGATACCCGAGGCTGGCAAAACGTTTCTTGGTGTCCCGATATTCGAGTCCGGTGCTGGCCCGCATGATGCGGCTGCTCTTGGGATTGAAGAGCCAGTCGTTATGGAGCGTCAAGCGCTCGTTGACCCGGCCAAAAAAGCGCGCGGCCAGGTCGGATTCCTGCAGCGTCTGGCTCTGGCTTTCATCTCCCAGTGTCACGCGCCGGTCCTGAAAGTAGAAGACCTGTCCCAGGCTTGCCCCCATGACCGGTTCGAGACGCTCTTCGTCAAACCACTGGGCATCAACGCCCACCGTCAGCTGATTGGCATCATCGAGGCGGTCGCGTCCAATAAAGCGGCGATCCCGAAACAGTTGGTGATAACTGAATGTCAGCGGTGTGGTATCGAAGTTGATATCGCGCACCGGCCCATTGGCCGGATCCGTCAGGTTGTAAAGATCACTGTGGTCGGTGTAACGCCGGTAAAGATAATAGAAGCGTGGCTGCAGGATCTGGCGACCCTGATCCCGCTCAAACACCAGGCCGCTGTCGATGCTCGCATAGTTGGTGGCCAGTGTCGGATGGGCATCGACGCCTTCGCGCAGGTTGTCATTGTCCAGCTGGTATCCCAGCGCCTGCACCCCCATCTTGGGACGAATAAATCCCCAGGGGCGTTCCTGGCTCCAGCTGAGGGCATAATCCAGGTATCCGCGACTGCCGGTAATAAATGTGTCGTCTTTATTGGTAAAGTGCGCAAATTCATGGTCCAGCGTCAGGTTCCACGCGTCCCACCGGTAACGCCCATGGGCCTGCAATTTGGGCAGCTGCCGGTAGGCTGGTGCCAGATCTGCCAGCAAATTCTGATATGCCTGCGCGCGTGCGCTGAAATGCCAGTTGGGCAACCGCAGACCGAGTACGGCGCGCTGGGTCAAATAAGTGTTGTTGGTTACGTCGAAGCTGGCAGCGGACAGATCACGGAAATAGTCGATGTCGCTGACTTTGGTGAACTCCACATCCGAGTACCAGCGGCCTGCGGCTTCACCGTGATGGAGGTAATTGGCGAGCCACCGCTGCTCGCCCTTGAAAGGCCGCAGCGTGTCTTCGCTGAGTCCGTTTTGCTCGAGCCGGTCCAGATCGGGATCAGCGCCTCCCTCATCTTTAGGGAGCCAGCCCAGATTCACGGTGTTGGAGGCATACTCGCCAAGATGGCGGAATTCGGTTTCCAGCATGAATCCATGGCCGCCGGCGTAGCGGGGGGCGATGGTTGCATCGTAGTCGGGCGCGATATTCCAGTAGATGGGCACGGTGATATCCGGGTGCCCGTCATTGCTCCTGAAGGTGGGAAAGAGCAAGCCCGACTGGCGCTCGGTGCCTACGGGAAATGTAATGATTGGAGTATAAAGTACGGGAATCTTACCGATGGTCACCCAGACATTACGACCGTAACCCTGCATGGTATTGGGGTTGATGGACAGTTTGTCTCCCTTGATCAGCCAGGTTTCCTTGTAGGGCTCGCAACTGGTAATGCGGCCGTGCTCAAGGCTGATGACGCCGTTGGGCAGCTGCTCGATACTTTCCGCGCTACCGCGCAGATGGCTCTGGTGCAGCACAAATTCGCCCCCGTCAAAGCGGGCCTCATTGCCCGCCATGTTGACCTTTGCGCCCGACCCGCGCACCAAAAGCCCCGGTTGGCGGATTTCAACATTGCCTTCGAGTTCTGCGGTTTCGACGGTCTGATCGTAGGACATGCTGTCGGCACGCAATTGCCGGAACCCCTGGGAGATCTCCACATCGCCCAGCAGTTGTATCTGGGGTCCGTTTTTATGGGTAGTATCGGCCTCGACATAAATTGGTGCGCCCCCGGGATCCTGCAGTTCCGAAACATTCGGCCCCATCGGATCGAGATAGGTGCCGCGACAGGCCGGGCCTAGAAACGAACGCTGCAAAGGGGAGAGCTGTTCGGCAGGGACCCAGTCGAACTGCTGTGTAAGCAGCTCCGGTGATACTTCGGGCGCCGCGGCATCCGCCGTTGCGGAAAACGCATAGCCGGAAAGGGTACACAGGGAAATGGGTAGCGTCCGGACAAGGCGTTTAAGCATTGCTGATGAAATCTGTACCTGGGTGAATGTAGCCGAATGTGAGAGCAGGGCGATTGTAAAGGTGTCGCCTGCAGAATACTAGAAAAGCTCCGGAGGCTCGCCGCGCCATTTTCGCGTTGCTCCGGCCGCGCTGAATGTTCTAACCTGTTCTGCGTTTCGATTTTGCGACAATCAATTGGACATTCGGGAACCAAACATGACTGAAGCAGGTGCCGGTTTGCGTCACTGGGTCAATGCCATCTGGCCGGATCTGCAATTGCGGGATTTTTCATTGAATCCGGATTTTCACGCAGTCGGCGAGGCAGTTGGCCAGATAGCTCCGCAATGGCAGGCGTTGTCCGGTGATGCGGGTTTTCGGCGCTATTTTCGGCTCGCCAGTGTACCGCCGCTGCTGGCTGTCTATGCTCCGGTCGCGACGGAAGACAGTCGCAGTTTCATAAGCATCGCCCGGCATTTGCGCAAGGGTGGTGTCATGACCCCCGCTATTGTCGCCCATGATCTGGAACACGGTTATCTGCTGATCGAAGATCTGGGGGGCCAGTTGCTGCTGGATGTCCTCGACGAAGCCAACGCCGATGCGCTCTACGGCGGCGCCCTTGAAGCTCTGCAGCAGCTGCAGCAGTGTCCGGCCGATCCGCAGATTTTCCCGCGGTACGACCGCGACCGGCTGCGTGCCGAAATGAATCTCTTCTGCGAATGGTTTGTCGGCAAGTTGCTCGGAGTGGCCATCGGGCCCGCCGAACGAAGTATGCTCGAGGAGGTTTTCCGTTTTCTGGAAAATTCCGCGCTCCAGCAGCCGCAAGTGGTGGTTCACAGAGACTATCACTCCCGCAATCTGATTTATCGCCCCGCAATGCCACCGGGCGTCATTGATTTTCAGGATGCGGTTATCGGCCCCGTCACCTACGACCTGGTTTCTCTGCTGCGGGACTGCTATATCGCCTGGCCCCTCGAACGTGTGCAGGGTTGGGCGCTGGAGTATGCTGGCCGGCTGCGGTCCGCAGGCCTTGCTGCGGGCTTCGATGACCGGCAGTTTCTAGGCTGGTTCGATCTTATGGGCTTGCAGCGGCACATCAAGGTACTGGGAATATTTGCCCGTCTGTCTCTGCGGGACAACAAGCACAATTATCTGAACGATCTGCCCCTGGTTGTGCGGTATACCGTCGAGGTGGCCCGGGGTTATCCGGAACTGGCGAACTTTGTCGAATGGTTCGACCGCGCGCTGCAGCCGGTAATCCGCACCAGCGACTGGTATCGGGCTAATCCTCTGTGAAGGCGATGATCCTGGCCGCGGGCGAAGGTCGCCGTATGCGCCCACTCACCGACCATGTCCCCAAACCGTTGCTGCCGGTGGCGGGGATTCCGCTGATTGAACGGCACATTGTCAAGCTGCGGGACGCCGGCTTCACCGATATCGTGGTGAATGTCTCTTATCTGGGCTACCAGATCGAGCGGGCTCTGGGCGATGGCAGTGCTTTCGGGGTGCGCATACACATCTCACAGGAAGACGAACCGCTGGAGACTGCCGGCGGGGTTGCCAAAGCACTGCCATGGCTGGGCAGCAGCCCGTTCGTGCTTGTTAACGGGGATGTCTGGACCGACTATCCCCTGCAAAACTTGCATCAGGTGCTGCCGCCGGAGCGTGGCGCGCACCTTATACTCGTGAATAATCCGGCGCATCACGCAGGCGGGGATTTCTCCCTGTCAGCCAGCGCACGGGTCACTCCCCGGGGAGCCGCACCCACATTTACCTTCAGCGGTCTCAGCGTTTTGCAGCCAGATATGATTCGCTCCTACCCGCGGTTGCGGGAGCGATTTCCACTCCTCGAAGTGCTCCAGTGGGCCATGAGCGAGGCGCGCGTCACCGGAGAGCATTTCCCCGGCCTCTGGGTGGATGTAGGCACTCCCGAGCGACTTGAGCAAGTCAGTCGTTTGCTGGCTTCCGAAAGCGCGTAGATTACTTCGGCTCCAGTCTCCCGGATCGGTCAATCAAGTTCGGCGAACCCGGCGCCATGGCGGATTGCAAATGTGGCACCGGTGTCCATCAGGGGTGTGACCTCGATCATCCGCCAGCAAACGTCGCTGTGCTAGCCTGAGCCGCTCTAATTTTCAAAAAAACTATAACCTGATAAATCTGGAAACAAGGGCTTCCCATGAACGTTCGTCTTCCTGTGTTGTTTGCTGCCAGCGCGCTGCTGGTAAGCTGTGGTGGCAATCCCGATACGCAAATACCTGGTTCGTCAAGCTCATCTTCCTCGAGTGGAACCACCGGTGGTGCTACCAGCAGCAGTTCTTCAAGTTCCTCGAGTTCCAGCAGCTCG
>CAZXLJ010000015.1:0-1154 GCA_964641175.1 uncultured Cellvibrionaceae bacterium | reverse complement strand
TCGAGCAGCAGCACTTCAAGCAGCAGTAGCGGTAACGGCGAACCCGAGTTACCTCTGGGCCCGCGTTTCGAAAGTTCTGCTGATGGCACCACGAAAGCGGAAGGGACCAGTTTTGCGAATGTGACCGATGACGATACCTCCACCTACTGGATGCCAGTTGGCACAAGTGGCGAACGCATTTCCATCAAGTTCCCCAGCACCGTGATAGCGAGCGCAGTGGTTATCAGAGAACCGACGAGCACCGTAACCGGCTGGTCACTCGTCCATCACGACAACGGGCAGGTATTGGCGTCGGGCGATTTTCTGGGTAACGAGGCGGTCATCGGATTTGCTCCGACCCGCGTGTCGAAACTCAATCTGATGATCAATAGCGCCAGTTCGCCGCCGATGATCAGCGAATTCGAAGCCTATGGTGCGGAGTTGCCAGGCGGTGGCAGTTCTTCCAGTTCCAGCTCCTCCAGCTCTTCAAGCTCCACAAGCAGCAGCGCTTCATCAAGTGGCGGCGGCGCCATAACCGGTGCCAGCTGCAACTCCACCGGCAGCGTCAGTGTGAGCCAGACGATTGTGGTTGGCGCCGGGCAGACTTACGACGGCAACTGTCAGACATTCAACCCGACATCCGCTCTCGGCGATGGCAGTCAGAATGAATCACAGAAGCCGGTGTTCCGGGTGGAGCAGGGCGGCACCCTGCGAAATGTGATCATTGGCGTTAACGGTGCCGATGGCATCCACACCTATGGCGACGCCGTTATCGAAAACATCACCTGGCAGAATGTGGGTGAAGACGCCTTGACCATCAAGAGTGAGGGCGATGTCGTAGTGCGCAATATCACTGGCCGTGATGGAGAGGACAAATTCTTTCAAGTCAACGCTGCTTCAACCCTGCGGGTGGAAAACTGCGTGATCAGCGGCGCGGGAAAAACGCTGCGCCAGAATGGCGGTACGACCTTCAGGGTCGATGTCACGTTTGATCGCTGCGACATCAGCAACATGAAGGAAGGCATTTTCCGCACGGACAGTGGCGCCAGCGTTGCTCGCATCACCAACAGCCGTCTGCGCAATGCCGGCAGCATCTGTATCGGAAGCTGGTCCAACTGTACTTCGAGCGGAATCACCCAGTATTGACCAGAAGGCCCGGTCGCCATTGGCCTGAC
>CAZXLJ010000014.1:0-46630 GCA_964641175.1 uncultured Cellvibrionaceae bacterium | reverse complement strand
GGATGATGCCCGCTGCAGCGGACAGTGAGCGTGCAGCCGGGTTGGCCACCGTGAGCGATATTCATCTCAGTGGCCCAGTGCGTTCATTTCGGCCGGCTCTGCAACTGTGCAAAACCGGATCCGTGACTTTAGAGCTGGCGGCCTTTCTGGGCAGCAATCCGCATGCGCAACGCGTTAAGCTTGATAAAGCCTTCAGCGTCCTTCTGATTGTAGGCGCCCGCGTCTTCTTCAAACGTCGCAATCTTTTCATCGAACAGGCTGTCGGCAGAGCGGCGGCCCACGGCAGTGACGGCGCCTTTATAAAGTTTCACACGCACATCCCCGTTTACAAACGCCTGAGATTCATCGATGGCCTTTTGCAGCATAAGACGCTCGGGTGACCACCAGTAACCGTTGTAGATCATGGAGGCATAGCGGGAAATGAAGGAATCCTTGAGATGGGCCACTTCTCGATCCAGGGTAATGGACTCGATGGCGCGATGGGCTTTCAGCATGATGGTGCCGCCGGGCGTTTCATAGCAGCCCCGTGATTTCATGCCGACATAGCGGTTTTCGACGATATCCAGGCGGCCTATACCGTGACGCCCGCCCAACTGGTTCAGTCTTGCAAGCACGGTGGCCGGCGACAGGGGTTCGCCATTGATGGCGACGATGTCACCACGCCTGTAAGTCAGTTCCACGTACTCTGGCTTGTCGGGTGCGGCTTCCGGCGCGGTTGTCCAGCGCCACATGTCTTCTTCGGCTTCGGCCCAGGGGTCTTCGAGAATGCCGCCTTCGTAAGAGATGTGCAGAAGGTTGGCATCCATGGAATACGGGGATTTTTTCTTGTTCTTGTTGAAATCGACGGGAATCTTGTGGGTTTCACAATAGGCCATGAGCTTCTCGCGGGAAGTCAGGTTCCACTCCCGCCAGGGCGCAATCACCTTGATTCCGGGCTTAAGCGCATAGGCACCCATTTCAAAGCGCACCTGATCGTTACCTTTGCCGGTGGCGCCATGGGAGATGGCATCAGCACTGGTTTCCTCGGCGATTTCTACGAGCCGCTTGGCGATCAGGGGCCGGGCGATGGAAGTGCCCAGCAGATATTCCCCTTCATAGATGGCATTGGCGCGGAACATCGGAAACACGTAATCGCTTACAAATTCTTCGCGCAGGTCATCTATGTAGATTTCTTTGACGCCGAGTGCCTGCGCCTTGGCGCGCGCCGGCTCCACTTCTTCACCTTGCCCGATATCCGCTGTAAAAGTCACGACCTCACAGTCATAGGTATCCTGCAGCCAACGTACAATGACGGAAGTATCCAGTCCGCCAGAATAAGCCAATACCACTTTTTTGACAGATGTCATACGGACTCCAGCAGTTGCAACTAACATAAAGACAAGGAAATCATGGGAATGCCCTGATCTTCGGGCGACGGCATTGTAGCGCCATCGCCAACGAATTAACAGTAATAAGCCGGCGCGGCTGGCATACTTCCCTGCGAGAACTTGTGCTCGAAATGGTGGCCTAACCTTGGGGTCACGGCTCACCCAAGGAAACGCACTGTGGTGGTCGCAGTCTTACAAGCTTGCAGCTCCGGACCGCGTGCTTTTTGGCCGCCGCAATAAAAACTATGGCGACCCGATACCGTGTGGCGAAACAGGGCAACATTCCATGTATTACCGGTTGAGAATATTCGAGATTTTTCTCGGCGTCTGCTTGAGCTGGGCCGCATCCGCTTGCCTGGCGGAGCCGGTCGCGCGAGTGAATCATGGCAATTCCGGCCTGCCGATCTGGTCCGAATTGAGCTACTTTGAACGCGATAGCCTTTTCAAACTGGGTCGAGCCCAGACCGGCGATGCCGAGGCGCTCCTGGCCCTGTATTTGATTGCTTCGAATAGCCGGGAACTCGACGACTTTAATAACGTCAGCATGAAAATTGCCGATTTCCTCCGCAAGTTCCACGCCCGCGGGCTGGTCAGCGACGATGCCAGCCGCACCGGCAAACGGCTCAACCGGGAAATGCACCAGGCATTTTTCCTCAACGAGACCCGCGCTCACGGCGCTCCGGGCTATGACGCCGAGCAGTCCCGACTGGCGGGAATCTTTGAAACCGGTGAATACAACTGCATCAGTTCTGCACTGCTTTACGGCGTACTGGCCCGCAAACTGGGACTGGCCATCGAAGGCGTCGTCATGCCTACCCATGCCTTTATTCAGTTGAATCTGCCCAATGGTCAGACCATCGATGTTGAAACAACCAGCCCGGGCGGCTTTGGGCAGGTGCATGATGAAGCTTTTTATCAACGGCAGATCGAAAAGGCAGATCCTGCCGCCTCCATCGCACCTGCCACTTATCAGGACTATTTAAGTCGCGAGCGCGTGAGTGCCGCAGAACTGGCCGCCCGCAACATGCTCAATCAGCATACGGCGCCGCAATTGATGGCGGATGAAGATAGCGCCCGCCTTGCGGAAATCGCCGCTTATATTGCTCCTACCTACGCACAGGCACAGGAACGCAGACTGTATTTTTACAACCGGGAACTGCAGCACCTGATCAATGCCGGGCAGTGGCAAACGTTGCAACGCCTGCTGGACGCCACATCGGAAAGTGTCCTTCAACTGCCCAACCGATTTGGAGAGCATCCTGAGCTGCTGGCGGCAGTCAACCGGTATCGACTGGGTGCTTTGGCGGTTTACGCGGAGCTGGGGGATACCGAGCGGATGCTCGGCATGATAGGTCAGATCATGAAACATGCCGACCGGCACACCGAGCAGCGGCCAGAGCTGGAATTGCGGGTAACCCACGCGGTAAGCACATTGCTGGGCAAGCTCGCTGATAAAGCCGCATTTGAAGACGGCCTGCTGGTTATGTCCCTGGTGGAAGGCTACCTGCAGGAACCCGCCAGCTGGCAAACCCTGGCAAGCTGGTTTTATTTGCGGTGGTCTCAAGCCCTGTGGAATGAAGGCGACTGGCCGGCGGTCGTTGATGTGCTGGATGACTTTCTAATATCCGCGCGCACCCAGAGCCACAAGGAAATCACCGAAACCCTCGGCAATGCTTATTACAACTGGGCGCTGGAATCGGTGCAGGCTGGGGCTGAAGCTGAAGGTCGTGGCATTGTGGAGCAGTGCCAGGTACGCCATGGACAGTTCATCAGCTGCGCCAAGGCTGCGCAAGTGCTGCGTACCGCTGTCCGTCGTCGATTCTGATCCGCTCAGCCTTTTTCGTCGGCGATTTCGATTTTCTCTAGCCGAATTGTTACGCGGCGATTTTTTGCTCTGCCTGCTTCGCTGTCATTCTTTTCTGCGGGATAGCGCTCGCCGTGCCACCGGCTCACAATCAGTTTGCTCGAAACGCCCTTATCCACAAGATACTTCACCACTTCATCGGCCCTTTTCTGTGCCAGCTCCAGGTTGGCGGTGCGGAATCCGGAGCTGTCCGTGTGGCCGTCCACGTAAATGCGCTGGATACGACTGTCGGCCTTGGTGTAAAGAATTATGTGCCGAAGTTTATCCAGTTCATTTATATCGATCGCTTCGTACTGGTTGGGACCAAAATAAACCGCACTTCGTTCAACCTGTTCGAAGTTGACGGGTAGCAACTGTGCGAGACACGCCTGCCAGGCCCTATAGGCTGGTCGAAACCCTACCATGGAAATGAGGAGCTCCGTCGTCTCCACGCTAGGGCCTGCGGAGTCCAGCTCGAAGACCACATCATAACCCCTGAAAAGTTCGGCGATCATCTGCTCTGCCAGACTGGTCGGTAAAAGTAGCGGCGTCGCCCCGGCATCCACTGTAACCAGGCCCAGACTGCTTTCGCTCGAGTGCTCCCGCCATAACGGCGAACGCGCCTGCAGGTGGGCACTCATGTCGCCCCGAAACGCCCGATCGGTTGAGAAATAAAAGCGCAAATCTTCTCCGGCCCGCGTCTCGAATGTTGCCTGGCCCCGATCGTGCACACCGCGGGTCATCTGGCAACTGAAAATCGATTGACGTACTTGCCATTGGTCCAGATCCAGGTAACCGGCGAAGGCGGTGCCTACTTGCAAAGAAAGCACGCTGAGAAGACCACGTAAGGCACGCTGCATTAAGACTTACTTCGTAAAAATCCATGTTGGTCAGGTTATCGGCCTGAAGCGTCTGTGCTTTAGCAGTCATTTTCGGTAGCATGCGCGCTGTGGCCGCAGAGCCACACCCATCTCATTGCGTGACGATCCCATGCCAGAACAATTGACAATCACAGCACCCGACGACTGGCACATCCACTTGCGTGATGGCGCAGCGCTGGCGCAAACCGTGGCTGATGCAGCCCGTCAGTTTCGACGTGTTGTGGCCATGCCGAACCTGGTACCACCCGTGACTGATGCAGGAGCGGCGAGCGAATACCGACAGCGCATAATCGCCGCCGCCCCGAAAAACTCCGGGTTCGAACCGCTGATGACGCTCTACCTGACCGATAATACCCGGCCCGCGGACATCGTCGCGGCCAGACAGGCCGGCGTCGTGGCTTGCAAGCTTTACCCTGCCGGGGCGACTACCAACTCAGCCTCCGGCGTCACTGACATCGAGCGATTGACAGAAACCCTGCATATGATGGCCGAGCAAGGGGTTCTGCTGCTGGTTCATGGGGAGGTGACGGATCCTGACATCGATATCTTCGATCGGGAGGCTGTATTTCTGGAGCGAGTCCTCGGGCCGCTGCAGGCGCGGATACCTCGACTGCGCATCGTGCTGGAACACATTACTACACGCCATTCGGTGGAATTCGTCCGCACCAGTACCGCACCAATCGCGGCAACCATCACGGCTCACCACCTGCTGTTTAATCGCAACCACATGCTGGCGGGAGGAATTCGACCACATTACTACTGCCTTCCTGTTCTGAAACGCCGGCAACATCAGGAAGCACTGGTCGAGGCTGCCATCAGCGGAGATCCCCGCTTTTTCCTCGGAACCGATTCAGCGCCGCATGTTCAGTCCCGCAAAGAGAGTGCCTGCGGTTGTGCCGGGTCCTACACCGCAGCCGCGGCAATTGAACTCTATGCCGAGGCCTTCGATCAGGCCGGCGCCCTCCATCAGCTCCAAGCCTTTGCAAGTTACTTCGGGCCGGACTTTTATCGACTGCCGCGAAATCAGTCTCAGATAACATTGGTGCGCCAACCGTGGCAGCTTCCCATGTCTCTTCCCTACGACGGTGGATCTCTCATACCACTTCTGGCCGGCGAGACCTTAAACTGGCAGCGACTGGATCGCGATCAGAGCAACCAAGGATTTTCAAATTTTGAGTGACGACAAATGCGCCGCCATGTTTTCCAGCCGGTTCCGCGGGTTCATGCCTGTGGTTATCGATGTCGAAACCGGAGGCTTCAACTGCGGCACCGACGCGCTGCTGGAGATAGCTGCGGTTACGCTGGTGATGGATGGCGACGGCACCCTGCATCCGGACGTGACCCACGAATACCATCTTGATCCGTTTCCCGGCGCCAATATCGAGCAGTCGGCTCTCGATTTCACGGGAATCGTTCTCGATTGTGAGAGTCGACAAGCGGTTGGTGAAGAGCACGCGCTCAACAGCATTTTCGGAATGGTCCGCAAGCAGACCAAACAGTTTGATTGCACCCGCGCCATTCTGGTCGGGCACAATGCACATTTCGATCTTGGATTCATCAATGCCGCTGTGGCGCGCTGTAACATAAAGCGCAATCCGTTTCATCCATTTTCCTGTTTCGACACCGCCACACTGGCGGGACTGGCATTCGGGCATACTGTGCTCGCAAGAGCCTGCCAGATTGCAGGGATTGAGTTTTCCAACCGTGAAGCCCACAGCGCCGCCTACGACGCCCGCAAGACCGCGGAGCTTTTTTGCGCAGTGGTTAACCGCTGGCAGGAACTCGGGGGCTGGCCGATCGGGGCTATCGACATGGATATGGAGAAGTCGGGCTGAACGCTGAATCCGGGGAATACCGAAAGAGCGCCATAAATCCGGTCAGACGATCGTGCAGATGAGTTGCGATTTAAACGCAAGAATTTGCAAGAGTCGGACTCCCGGATCGCCCGGGAGCCTCTTTCGATAGAACGACTGAACCGGATCAGAGACGGCTGGCGTTCTCGCTCAGGTAGGCAGCAACGCCGGCTGGAGTATCTTTCATGCCCTGCTCACCCTCTTTCCAGCCTGCAGGACAGACTTCTCCATGCTCCTGGTGGAATGCCAGCGCGTCTACCATCCGCAGCATTTCGTCGATGTTGCGTCCAAGCGGCAGATCATTGACGACCTGGTGCCGCACGATGCCATCTTCGTCGATCAGGAACGAACCACGGTAGGCGACGCCACCTTCAGATTCAACGTCATAGGCTTTGGCAATTTCATGCTTCATATCGGCAATCAGCGGATATCGCACTGCACCAATTCCGCCTTGGTCAACCGGGGTATTACGCCAGGCATTGTGCGAGAAATGGGAGTCGATGGATACGCCGATGACCTCGCAACCTCGCTTCTTGAACGCATCGAATCGATTGTTGAATGCCAGAAGCTCTGATGGACAAACAAAAGTGAAATCCAGAGGGTAGAAGAAAATTACGGTCTTTTTTCCCTTGGTTTCTTTTGCAAGGTTGAATGAATCTACGATTTCTCCATTGCCCAACACTGCCGGTGCAGTGAAATCTGGCGCAGGCTTTCCAACTAATACACCCATGGTAATTCTCCAGGTCAGTGAGTTAACGATCAGCGGGGGTATCCCCGAAAACGGCGAGGGAACCTCCAATTAAGTCCGGACGGCGTCCTGGCGCCGCAAAACGCTCACACGCTCTACACCCTTCCCACCCCGGCCACGGCCCTGGGCAGGAGAAATACCGCATTAGACAAAGTCTGGCCGGCGGGCCGCACTTACCCGCTCTGGAGCGTCACGCTTCAGCCTGGCCCGCCTTTAAAGTGCACCAACCCAGCGCCCAAATCCGGAGGTCCGTCGGGCTCAATTAGAAGTTCCCTCGCATTACTGGTGCCGTGCCTCAAAAATTCAAGGCTCGACCACCACTTGCAACGAAAGTATTCGTAGTGCCCTCTACAGACCAGCCAATGCCGTGCTACGGCCATGGTACATGATCCCCGACCCACTTTTGATTGATTGTTCAAATCCATTCGATAGCGCGATGGAATCCTGCGTCGATGGTCTGGTGAAGTTCCCGGCCACTTCTTCCTCCACCGCTTTGCGACATCGATCAATAATCGACCCATTCGTAATTGACAATCATTATCACTTGCATTAGTTTTAACTCAACCGCCATATTTCTCCCCACACTCAGAGGTAAGGTAGATGTACGTGTGTCTATGCAAAGGGATAACCGATAGCCAAATCCGAATGGCAGTCGCTGATGGAGCCACCAGCCTGCGTCAGGTCCGGGACGCCCTCGGTGTCAGCACCGAATGCGGGAAGTGCCGGTGCGACGCAAGACAGATCCTGCAAGCCGCGCTAAGTCGTCGGGAAACCTCAGAGCTTTGTTACTCGGCCGCCTGACCCCCTTCTGTAGTAATTCTTACCGACGTTGACAGTGCCCGCCCGGGCACTCAGAATCCCTTTCTAATCCTGATACCGGAGCATCGCCATGAAAGGGGACCCGAAAGTCGTCGAGCACCTCAATAAAATTCTATATAACGAACTTATCGCCATAAACCAATATTTCTTACATTCCCGTATGTACGAAAATTGGGGTCTGCGTGAACTGGCAGAACATGAATATGAAGAATCCATCGATGAGATGAAGCACGCGGACAAACTGACAAAACGAATCCTGTTTCTTGAAGGACTGCCCAACTATCAGAACCTGGGCAAACTGGCGATCGGGGAACATGTCAAGGAAGTCATGGAGTGCGATCTTCAGCTGGAATACAAAGCGCTGCCAGACCTGCGTGAGGCCATCGCCTACTGCGAAACAGTGAGAGATTACGTATCGCGCGATCTTCTGAACGATATTCTTAAGTCTGAGGAAGAGCATGTCGACTGGCTGGAAACCCAGCTGGACCTTATAAATAGAATCACCATCGAAAATTATCTGCAATCTAAAATGAGCGACAGCTAAGCGGTCAGACTTCGCCACTCTTCGATAACCGAGACTCCATACATGTATCCCTATTTAGTAGCCGATATTGGCGGCACAAACGCACGCTTTGCACTGGTGACCGGCAAAACTGCCATGCAATATGACATCACCAACATTCAAATTCTCGATACTTCTCAATATGCGAGTCTGGCAGAAGCCCTGAGAGCTTACCTCGATGCCAGCGGTGGCGTAGTTCCGCAAGCCATGTGCCTTGCAATCGCCGGCCCGGTCGTCGGTGACCATGTTCGACTGACAAATTTGAACTGGGAATTTTCCTGCGCATCAATGGCCCAGGATTTTGGCGTCACCAATTTCGTTGCCATCAACGATTTTGCCGCAGTTGCCGCCGCCTGCTCCTCGGTGACGGATGACCATCTGGTGACGATTAAAGCCGGAGAAAGCCGGGACAGCAACCGGGCGGTCTTCGGCGCCGGGACCGGCCTGGGTGTTGCCGGGCTAATTCGTGCCAACGGGTTCTGGTTACCCAACCCGTCGGAAGGTGGACACATCAATATCGCGCCAGCCACAGAATTTGAGCTTGAAGTGATTAGAGCTGCGATGACACGCTTCAACCATGTCTCTGCTGAACGTTTCATATCCGGGCCAGGTCTGGTCAATATATATAACGCGATCTGTATTGTCCGGGATGTCGCGCCCCGACAGCTTACCCCGGCTGACGTAAGTGGCGATGCCCTGTCAGGCAAGGATGAAAACTGTGTAGAGGCCCTGTCAACGTTCTGCAGCTTTGCCGGTTCCTTTGCCGGGAACCTCGCATTAACCTATGGCGCTCAGGGCGGAATCTATATTGCCGGCGGCGTGGTCCCGCGTTTTGTCGAATTTCTCAAACAGAGCACATTTGTCGAGCGCTTTGAAATGAAAGGCATCATGAGCCATTACGTCAAACCGATTCCCGTGAAGCTCATGATCCATCCGGAAACTGCATTCGTCGGCGCCGCAGCCTGGCTTGAACAGCTTCTAGGCGATTAAAGCCGCGGCCCTCCCCTCAAAACTGCTCCGGGAAACTCTCCCGGAGCGGATTCCAGGCAGGAAGCTTTATTTTCGGAAACTCAGTTTTTGGTAAACGGTTTCGTCAGAATTATCAGCTTCGGCAACAGAAACAGCGACCCCAGCAATGCCGCCAGCATCGCAAACCCGGTGAGAATCCCAAAATAAATGGTCGGGATAAACTGGGACATGATCATGATCGAAAATCCGAAGACAATAATCGACGTCGTATAAAACAGTGCCCGCCCGATCGAACCATGGGAGCGATGCATTGAAGCGATGTAATCCCCGTCCTTGACTATTTCAACGCGAAACCGGTGGATATAGTGAATGGCATTATCCACGCCCATACCCACCGTAATGGCCGCGATGGTAATCGTCATCATGTCCAGCGGAATCTTGAAAATTCCCATACTGCCCAAAATGACCAGCGCCGCTAAAATATTCGGAATGATGGCGATAGTGGCTATCAGAAGCGACCTGAACAAAATGAGGAACATCACCATGATGCCGAGAAAAACCACGCCGATCGTGACGATTTGCGAATTGAAAAGACTTTGCAGCATATTGTTGTACAGGACAAGAAGCCCTGAAAACTTCACATGATCCATATCCAGATTGAATTGATTTTCCAGATCGTGGTGAATCCGCTGCAGCAATTCCGACCGTTTCAGATCCGGATGCGAATCCATCACCCTCATGGTGATTCTCATTTGATCACTTCCATGCTTGTAGGGCTCGATCAGGACTTTGCGGATGTCACCGGAAACAGATTTTTCCATGACCGCCAGCTCGAAATTATTCAAGCTGCCATTCAGGTCCGTACCTACTTTGTAGAGTGTCGCCAGCGACTGCACTTTGCCAACTTCGGGCAAGGCATCGAGATAATCGTGAATCCGATTGACCAGCTCCAGCCCTGCTACAGTCATCCAATAACTGGTTTCTGTCGAGCCCTGCCCGGAAGTTGAATCAGATTCGGCAAACGGATCGTCTTCGTCGAGATCCTCCACCTCCGCAAAAGGATCATCTTCGTCAACAAAGTTCTCATTCGCTTGCGCAACCTGGCGGATGGCTTCTTTATCTACAATGATGTCGAAACTCGTGGTTCCGCCCAACTTGTTGTCAATCAGAGACAGCCCCTGATAAATTTCTGTCTCCTCGTGAAAGTAGTCGATAAAACGGTTTTCCACCTGCAGACGTGTCAATCCCCAGATGGCCATGATGAACAGCAATCCCGCACATAACCACACCAGCCAGCCTCTCTTCTCCACGATTGCCGAGCAATACAGAGTCAAAGGCTTGCCCTGCCGGACAGGCGTACCTGTCGTCGATAACCGCGGTTTTTGAGGTTTCAACAGCATCAGACTTGCAGGCATGAGAAGAAACGCAAGGATGAGCGCAAACAGCAATCCGATAGTCATCAGCCAGCCGAAATCGATAACGGGGCGAATGTCGCTGACTACGAGAGACGCAAAGGCCACCATTGAGGTGAGCACGGTGTATAAACAAGGCTTGATCATGTACGTCAATGTGGCCTTGACCAGTTGGCCCTGCGACCAGTCAGGATTTTCCTCCAGATACTCCCGATAACGCACCACCAGGTGAATGATAATTGCCAGAGACACAATCAGCAGGAGCGCAACGAAGTTACTCGATATCACGGTGAGCCGCCAATCCAGCCAGCTGATCAAACCCAGCATATAGAGCACGGCCGACACACAAGTCGCCATAGGGATTACGACGAATCTGACGGACCGGAAGATTAACGCCAGCACGCCCAGAATAAACAACAATGCGGCACCGCCGAAGACCACCAGATCTTTGCGTATGAAGTTGATCATGTCGGCCGTAATCATGGTCACTCCGCCGACGAAAATTTCTGCCTCGTCCCGGTAATCCGCCACTACTTCACGAACCGACTCGACCCGCGCGTGCGCACGCGCTTCGCTGCGCGTGCGATACTCGAGAAATTCTTCACTGACTGCGTGTAGTTCCTCCTGTTCGGCCTCGCTCAGTTCGCCATCCGCGCGACCGCCGCGCAACGTGTCGCGCCTCTGGACCAGATCGATATACTTGCGGTCAACGCCAATATTGAGCTGTAACGCGGTCGTCTGCCCGTCGGGGGCGAGGATCATGTTTCTGTAAATCGGACTTTCGAGGAATTCCTGCTTGGCCTGCACCCGGTCTACGTCAGGAGACTGCAGCGTCAGCGTCGATTTCGACACTTCGCGCAAACTGCGTTTTGGACTGTAGAGCAAGGGTACGTTGAGAATGCTGTTTACACTCGTTATACCTTCTATCTGCTCAAGATCTGACTGCAGACGTGAAAGCAGCTCAAGAGACTGATCGCTGAACAGGTCCTCGCGTGGCGTAAACGTCACTATTAACATGTCGCCACTGCCATATTTTTGCGACACCGAGCGGAACAGGCTGAGCCCTTCATCGTGCTCAAGCGTCAGCGAATCTGCCGAGGCGTCGAGCTTGAAGCGAGGTAGCCCCAGCACTGACAGCAGCAGCAGCAGCATAATTGCAGCGAGCACCCATTTTGGATGATCGATTACCAGTTTGAACCAGGCATTGGCAAAGCGGGAAAGCATTCGGATTTCCTAGTCAGTCATTCTTCAGAGGGATTCTATGTGCGGTATGCGTCATTCGGAAAGCGCGTCAGGGGAGAGAGGATCAGAAGCTAACTGTTCGGGGCGCACTGGCTGCCGCGTTTGGTTTTCCAAGTGTTTGCCCAGCGGCATTTCCGGGAACAGTTGATTGCGAATTTTGAGTTTGATGTCCTTCGCGCTCGGGAAGCCACCGTCACGGCGCCGTTCCCACACGCAGGTTTCACCCACCCAGACCTCAAAGACCCCGCCCTTTCCCGGCCGCAGGGCTACTTCTTCGAGATCATCCATAAATGTAGACAGCAGTTCCTGGGCCAGCCAGGCGGACCGCAACATCCACTGGCATTGCGTGCAGTAATGGATTACGACTCGCCTACCGCCCATCATTTCCAGCCTGTCATGGTTCGATTCCGATACGGTGCCTGCACTTCATGTACCGGCCAGATTGACTGCATCCCGCTACGGCAATTAGATGCGTGACAACAACTTCACCAACCGCGGCGCTTGCGCCAATCCGACAGGTTGTTATCAGCCACCGGAATATCATCGCGCATTGTGTGCGGAGGTCATTTTAACGACAACCGCTTTAATCGTCAGGTTTATTTTATGAGCCCTGCTCTTTCCCAGCGCCACTGCATGGCTACGCGAATGACAGCCCCCTCACCATCAGCGAGTGCCCGGCTGCAAAGCCGTTTGCAAAAACCACTTTTAAAATTGCAAAATACCCGCTGAACACCGATACTGCGCGACCGTCGCAGATTCGTCCAAAAGGCGACCGATCACCTTCGATGCCTGCACATTGTTCCCATACATCGCGCGCCTACTATGATTAAGCTGGAATTTGCCAAATTGGATCGCAAGCCGATCTGGATACTGGACAAACCCGTTCATATTGGGTCGGACAAACACAATCAGCTGAGCATCAAAGACCCGTCACTGAGCCCCCGACACGCAACAATCTCGCTTGAGAACGGTAGCTACATACTGAAAGATCTCGGCAGCGAAACCGGGACCTTCGTAATGGGACAGCGGATTAGTCAGCGCAGCATTAAAAGCGGGGACAGAATTCGTCTCGGTAATGTTGAGCTTGATGTTATCGATGTTTTCGAAAATCCCGCCAATCTGCAGACATGGACGCTGATTGCCTGCTCGAGCCAGATCGGCGGCCAGGAGTATCCTCTCGAACCCAAAACCGGGCATCGCAGTATCAAAGTGGGCCGGGCTGAACATTGCGACCTCATCATCCCGGAAACGCATCTTTCTCGTGAGCATGCCCTGCTGGAGCTGGAAAGTGGCGGCGTTCGCATCACGGATCTGAGTAGCGCTGCGGGAACCTATATCAACGATCAGCGGGTCACAAACGACATCGCCAGGTCCGGAGACCGCATCCGCTTTGACATATACAATTTTGTTTTGATCGGCCCTGAGCGCGCGGACAATGTGGCCGAACCAGAGCCTGTCAATAATGATGAGCAAGCTGCAGCCCAGCCCCAGCCCCAGCCAACAGCCGCTCCCCCTGCTGAGGGCGTCGATGCGGATGGGGATGTAAAACTGGATATGGATAACACCGCCGAGGGAGATGGCGATACTCAGACTGACGCTATTACTGAAGCCGCACCTAAACGCGCCATTCTACCCCTTTTAATAGCTGGCTCTTTACTGAGTGCAGCAATTGCCGCCGCCGTATTTCTATTGCAATAACGGTCGGTACTCCACGGTTTTCATACCCTCCCCGGCAACACGATTCAGCAGAAAGCGCCATAGTTCTTGTCAATACCACCGCCTCTTTAGATCACTCCCCCCAGGGCGGTAACAATTGTTGCGGCAGCCCCAAAACACTCAAAATTCGCGCGACGACAAAATCAACCAGGTCGGCTACCGTCTGCGGGTGCTGGTAAAACCCCGGACTCGCGGGAAGCACCACAACACCCATTCGAGTCAGGCTTAACATATTTTCCAGATGAATTCGGGAGTAAGGTGTTTCGCGGGGGACGACGATAAGTGGACGCCGTTCTTTAAGCATGACATCCGCGGCCCGTTCAATCAGATTGTTGCTCGCTCCGTTCGCCATGGCGGACAGGGTGCCGCCGCTGGCCGGACATACGACCATGGCATCGACTGGCGCAGAACCGGATGCTACCGGCGAGAACCAGTCTTCCCGACCGAAAAGTTTCAACTGCTCAGACTTCACCTGGTAAGTGCGTTCAAACCAGGCTTGCCGATCTTCCAGCGATTCAGGAAGATCGATACCGGTCTCCTGCTTGATCACCACCCGAGCAGCATCTGATATCAGCAGATAAACGCGGCAATCCTGCGATATCAGCTGCTGCAGGAGTCGCAGTGCATACGGCGCCCCGGACGCCCCACTGATGGCGAGCGTGATAATTTTACGAGCCACGATGCTGCAACGCTCCTACCAGATCCCGATGAATTCCCTGGAAAGAGCCATTGCTCATAACCACGATCTGCTCTCCCGGAGCAGCCGCGCGGACCACTTTGGCCACAATAGCCGCAGCAGAATCACAAAAATGGTGATTAACCGGCAATTTTGCCGCAATCTCACTGAAAGACCATTTTGATTCCGTGGGCTCCAGCCAGTAGGTCGCGTTTGCATCCTCGCAGGAGGTGAATAGACGGTCCTTGAGGACTCCCTCCTTCATGGTGTTGGAACGAAGCTCAATAATGGCCGTAATAGAGACGTCCGGACCGACTCGGGCGCGCAGGCCCGCAAGGGTGGTCTTGATGGCAGTCGGATGATGAGCGAAGTCATCGTAAACGACAATTCCGCCGACCTCTCCAACCACCTCCATCCGCCGTTTCACCCCGGAGAATGCCGAAAGTGCCGTACAGCCGAACGCCGGATCGACCCCCACATGACGGGCAGCCGCGAGAGCGGCCAGTGCATTGTTAACATTGTGCTGGCCCGTCAACGACCAGCTCACATGGCCTGCTCTGGTGCCCTCAAAGAAAACATCGAAACCTGAGCCGTCTTTCGATCCCAACCGACTGGACCACTGGTCACCGAACGTCTGTCGCGGCGTCCAGCAGCCTTTTGCGATAACCTGCTCCAGGGCCTCATCACCGCCTGGGTGTATGATCAGACCCTCCCCGGGCACGGTTCGGACCAGATGATGAAACTGGGTCTGGATCGCAGCCAGATCCGCGAAAATGTCCGCATGATCAAACTCCAGATTGTTCAAGATCAGCGTCCGGGGACGATAGTGGACGAACTTGGAACGCTTGTCGAAAAAAGCCGTGTCATATTCATCGGCTTCCACTACAAAAAAGTCTGATTCGCCCAGACGGGCTGAAGACGGGAAATTTCGGGGAACGCCGCCGATCAGGTAGCCGGGGTTATATCCCGCCTGCTCCAGAATCCAGGTGAGCATGGTCGCAGTCGTGGTTTTCCCATGTGTACCGGCCACTGCAAGCACCCATCGTTCCTTAAGGACATGCTCTGCCAGCCATTCGGGCCCGGAGACATAAGGCAAGCCCCGGTTCAAGATGGCTTCGATTAAAGGGTTTCCTCGGGAAATCACGTTTCCCACTACGAAAACATCCGGTTTAAGTGCGAGCTGATCCGGCTCAAAGCCCTGAATCAATTCAATGCCCGCCGCTTCCAATTGCGTGCTCATAGGCGGATACACGTGCTTATCGCAACCGGTCACAGTGTATCCCAGAGCCTTGGCCAACTGTGCCAGACTGCCCATGAAGGTCCCGCAGATACCTAGAATATGTATGTGTTGCATTCGCTATCCGCTATTTGCCGATGACTGTTCAGGTGGTGCTCATTCTGCCAGAACCCGCTCGGCAAGTCTTCGATCTGCGGGGTTGTGTGCTAAAATCCGGCGCTTTCGATCAACCTGACTTTAGGAAGCAATTCATGAGCGTTATGTCTGTTCCCGCCGGCAAGAATCCCCCAGACGAAATCAATGTAGTGATTGAAATACCGCAAGGCGGTGATCCTATCAAGTATGAAATCGATAAGGACAGTGGCGCACTCTTTGTCGACCGGATCCTCGGTACCTCAATGCGTTATCCCTGCAACTATGGATACGTTCCCAATACGCTGTGCGGCGACGGCGACCCTGTGGATGTGTTAGTGGTATTGCCGATGCCCTTGCAGGCCGGCAGCGTCATTAAATGTCGGCCGATCGGCGTGCTGAAGATGACGGATGAGTCTGGTGAAGACGCCAAATTACTGGCGGTACCTGTCAGCAAGACAACTTCTCTGTATGACAATGTTCAGTCATACAAGGACCTGCCCGAAATCCTGATTCGCCAGATTGGTCATTTCTTTGAACACTACAAAGACCTTGAAGCTGGCAAATGGGTGAAAATCGAAGGTTGGGCGGATGCCGATGAAGCCAGAAAGGAAATCGTCGCTTCAATTGAGAACTTCAAAAAAGGCTAAGCGTCTCGCTTGCTGAATCGTCAACAAGCCCTGCAAATGCAGAGTTGAAAGAGCCTCGGAGGCCTATTTTTTCAGAGTCAGATGATCAATCGGGGGAGGCTTCGGCGCGTCCTTTGGCAAGGGACTCAGCCGAACACCCGCTGGTGCGAGTTCAAACATCGACAGATCCAGATTTGGCGATTGATGAATTGGCATGTCCGATGGGTCAAGCATGTCGCTGCCCAGAGGCATGACATAAAATTCCGGAGTTTGCACAGGCGGAGTTGCCAGTGCTCTCTTTTCTTCGGGTCTTAGCAAATCACCTCCCTGTTCAACCAACACCAGATCCTTTAGATCAATCTTGACGGGCGACACTCGCGGCCTCTCATCAGGAGCCAGCAAGTTAACCCCAACCGCAGCGATTCCAAAGTCCGGCGCCTGAATTACCGGGCGCGGGGCATTGGGCGCAGGTGGTTGTGCACCGGGTTCTGAGGACCACTTGGGGAGAGGTTGTTCCCCTTGGACTTCCGGCCCCCTGGACTGCTTACCAACTGTTCCTGGAGGAGCGGGACGCGCTGTTTTTACCACGGTCGCTTTGTTTTCTGAAGGAGTTGATTCAGCACTGACAGTGAGCTCCAGACGCGCGCCAGCTTTTTTCATGGCGGTTCTGTATTTTGCTGCAGCGTCGAGATCCAGGCTTTTTTTCAGTATTGTTGCTTTGCCGGAAAACAGCTGTTCCACCTTGCTTTCGTCTATCCGGAACAATACCTGAAGATTGCGCTTTACCTGGGGAAGATCAAAACCGGCTACCAGCTCCCCGGAAAATACCAAGTCGTAACGTTCCTGATCCATACAAACCACCCAGTTCTACCGTAGAGCGACATTAACCTACCTTTGAGATTAGAACCCGACTTGCGGATGTTCAACTATCGCGGCAGATCGCCGAAAGCGTGCCATTAGAAGCCACCGCCTTTGTGCTACAGATCACAGCCCGGACATAAACAAAATAACAGGCTGCTGCCAGCCGCTCCAATCCACACCGATTCCATCGAGTTTGACTATCATTAATTTTATTGGGCAGTGAAACAGCAGAGCGGAATCAATTTAACCGCCAGGCAGGAAATTCAACTGACACAGCCAGTCTGCAATGGGGCGGACAAGTTAAAAGGATGCATACATGAGCTCGAGCAAAAATAAAGGCGCATTGAGCCCGACCCAGATCAGAAGGATCATGCCGGCGGCCACGTCGGACACCAGTGTTGATGCCCTCGCCCGAAAAGTGATGGAAGACATCCAGTTTTTACAGGAGCGCATTGAGCGTGTCGGCAGGCTCCAAACTCCAAATTCTGCCGTTTTAAGTACTTACCAGTCCATGCTCGAAAGCCGCCAGCAAGTCCTGGCCTGGCTGCGAGCGAATCACGAACTGGATGAGCAACCAGTTTCCAACGCGGGTTAGCTGTCACGCTGATAGCGTCTCCGGCGTCAGAACCATTCACGTTCCGTATCGTAAATTCAACAGCTCTGGAAGATCGCCCATGCGCGAAAACACAGCCGCGGTGGCGTCCGCGCCCGATTTATCTGAATAATGGAACACAGTCATTCCAGCGGCCCTGGCCGCTTCCAGCCCCGATTCGGAGTCTTCGATCACCCTGCAGAATTCGGGTGGCACCCCCATGGATTCCGCC
Source organism: uncultured Cellvibrionaceae bacterium (assembly GCA_964641175.1). Lineage (GTDB taxonomy): Bacteria > Pseudomonadota > Gammaproteobacteria > Pseudomonadales > Cellvibrionaceae > CAYNST01. Next base: position 28,859 of record CAZXLJ010000014.1, on the reverse strand, counting down.
GCCCACAAAAACAGTGCCGGATCCGGCTTGCCTCTACTGACAGAATCCGCAGAAAAAATGCGTCCTTTGAAATAAGGTAGCAATCCTGTTAGTCCCAAAGAGCACTGCATTTTTTCATAACCGCCGTTGCTGGCAACACAATAAGGTACGTTTTGCTTGTCGAGGTAATCGAGCACGTCGCGAATCCCGTCAACCGGTCTCAAATCAATCTGGAACCGGCGCGCTGTTGCTTCTTCCAGTGTCGTCAAAAACGTTTCCGGCAATGCAATCGAAAACTCGCGCTCTAGCCGGCTCATGCAATCACGCAGCGTCTTTCCTTGAAACTGCTGGTGACAATCCCGGGCGCTGAGACTGATTCCATGGCGAGCTAATTCTTCAGAAAACACCTCAGCGCCGATAATCTCGCTGTCCACCAGGACTCCATCGCAGTCGAAAATGATCAACACAGTGCACCTTCAGCCCTCTGAGGGTACAAATTCCAATCAACCATCACAAACCTCGCGTATATTTCCTCCAGATTCGCGACCACGCAGTCCTGTAACAAAATGTCGCTGCGCAAAATGAATTCTCTCAATCTCGCGAGAGACAGGGATTGCTGATATTTCATGGCAATCGGGGCAAAACTCAGATGCCAGGGCTCTGGCGCTATTCCCCAGTCTTCCCGACTATAAGGTCGAAAAAAAAGGCTATTTCGCGGCTCAAGATACGAATCGAGCCAGCAATGAAAGCGCTCGAAAATTCCACCCGCTTCAGTTTCGCTGCGAGTGAGCTGGCACGAGAATCCCGGCTTCAAGGCTGCACCATCTATTACATCGATATCCGTTCCCCAATGATGCCGTGAAGCCCCGGGCAATGCAGACCAGCGGAGTATCGCCCACATTGCCTCTTCGTCAGTCAGGTCCTCACGCGGGATGGAGTCGCCATTATCGTCGAGAATCGCACGCTCGCCTTTTGCTTTGGCATTCCAGATGGCACACTGCCTTGCATACGAACGCCATCCGCTCACCACCGTTAACCTGTGCCCATCGCACGCTGCACTAAAGGCCATTTCATTGAGCGCGGCGTAAATGGAACGATGAACGCGTTGCTGATCTACAACAATTAAGTGCTTATCTGATCGGCCAGTGAGTTCCCGCCCGTAATCAGACTCATAAAAAGAAGGCACCCGTGATCCTCGCAGTAATGCTTTTTAATAACAAATGACGCTTTTAGAGATAAAACCCCAAAAAGTGTATTTTTTTTATACAATTCGACCAAAAGGTATTCCATCTCCTACGAATTACGCTAAAGTATAACTTGGTTACGAAATTTGTGATCTTGGTAACAATTCATAACGCCGCTCTGCCCTTCAGGCAGGTGCGAAACCAGCCATATAATAATAATGTTCAGGAAACTTCATTATGAATTACTCACAAAGCGAGCTTCTGGAATTGAAAAACCTCGGCATGGCTTCCGTGAATATTCTCCATGCCATCGGTGTTCATACTTACGAAGATCTGGCGGAAATGGGTGCCGTGGAGGCCTACAGACGCATCAAGAATCGTGGAATTCATGTCTCGAAAGTCATGCTCTACGCGCTGGAAGGAGCTCTCATGGATATCCACTGGAATGAATTGTCGCCAGAGACCAAAGCCGACCTGGTACGTCAGGCTGAAGGTGAAAAAGATATCGCTCACGAAACTGCCTGACGAGAACACGGTGGGTCTGGCCCTTTGCCGAACGGATTATGTGCGCGAAGGCCAGGCCCGCGGATTGCCTTTCAAGGACCACGGTCTTATCGTGGTCCGAGAAGACGGCCACTATTTTGTTTACCTCAATAAATGCCCCCACTTGAGCATCCCGCTGGAGTGGATTCCAGATCAATTCAAAGACAGCGAGGATATGTTCCTGAAATGTGCAACCCACGGCGCTCTATTTCTTATTGAAACCGGCGAATGTATTGCGGGCCCATGTCGCGGCGCCTACTTGCAGGCCGTACCATTTTATATAAAGGAAGAATGGCTGTTCATAACGGATTGATGCAGACTTCCAGACGGCGATCCAGCGAGATTCCCAGCCTGCTCATCGTTGCTCCCAGTGCGACGACCTCCAAGCCTGCTCTTCTCGCTTCTTCAAACGCGACACTATAAGCGACATCGAGGTGCCCCGCCGGCGCTACCGTGCGAATGCCGCTATGTTGCACACAGAAGACAAGCAATGCACGTGCCCCGGACTCGCAGATCGCCTGCAATTCCCGCAGATGCCGAGTCGCCCGAGTCGATATACAATCCGGAAAATAACCTTTACCTCCACCTTGGCACAACGTCACACTCTTGACTTCAATATAGATTTTTCCCTTCTCTGCGGTTGCCACGAAGTCTATCCGACTGTTTTCCCTGCCATATGGAACCTCGGCCTGGAGCGATTCGAACTTGCCGATCTCGGCTATCAGCCCGTCGGCAATCGCCTCTCGAACCAGGTGATTGGCCCGCCCCGTATTGACGCCCACGACTTCACCCTCGGGAGAGGTGGATAGCTCCCAGGTGTAACCTAGCTTTCGCCGAGGATTCTTTGACCTCGATACCCAGACTGCACCGCCATGACTGAAACAATTGAGCATACTGCCCGTGTTGGGACAGTGCGCAGTGATCAGTTCACCTGATGTCAGGCGGATTTCCGCAAAAAAACGTTGGTATCTACGAACAAATCGCCCTTCTTCCAGCGCCGAATCAAAAACCATAATGACTACCTTAAACTCCAACCGTACTGATATGTCACATTTCCGCAAACTTGCGCGATAAAACTAGGATTCAAACGTCCGCCTGCGACTCTGTCAACGTAAAAGGTTCCGGGCCAACTCCTCCCACGCAAACACATTACAATAAAGCGTGTGAAAACCGGTGGCGTCCCCGGCAGGAATCTGATAGCTTTTTGCGCCCTCATGCGCCGAGAAGATTGAGCTCGGTGCCGAGAGCTTATCTGGCTATTGAAATGCGCTCAGGTGACCACATATAAGAAGATTTTGGGTGTAGCACCGGTTTGGTATACAGCAATCATCAATTAAGAGGCTTTTAAAATGCCTGACACTACCAGTTTTGCACTACACGGAATTGCGCCTTATAAGGAAAGCAAAGGCGAAGAGTATATGAACGAAAAGCAGCGTGAGCACTTTCGTCAGATTCTGCTGGCCTGGAAGCGGGAACTCATGGAGGAAGTTGACAGGACCATGCTGCACTTGAAGGACGAAGCCGCAAACTTTCCGGATCCCGCGGACCGTGCCAGCCAGGAAGAAGAGTTCAGCCTCGAACTCCGCACTCGTGACCGCGAGCGCAAACTCATCAAGAAGATCGACAAGACGCTGGAATTGATCGAAGCCAATGATTACGGTTATTGCGACGCGTGTGGAGTAGAAATCGGTATACGGCGCCTCGAAGCCCGCCCGACTGCAACTCTATGTGTTGATTGCAAAACCATCGATGAGATAAAAGAACGCCAGGTTATGGGCTGAAAGATCACCAGCATCCCTCCAGATCGCCAGCTCAGAAGCGACTTGGAGGGTTTGCCAGTCTGGCACCCAGCGCATGAACATCTCCCCAGACTTGGGGCGCACATCAAGCCCCTCTTCATATGTTGGACGATTTGCTCCTTCACCAACCGGCCCCCTGCATCTCGGCTCGCTGCTTTGCGCGGTAGTTAGCTATCTCGACGCACGTCGGCATGGCGGATTCTGGAAGCTGCGGATAGAGGATCTTGATCCAGCCAGGGAAGATCCTCGCGCGGCCGATCTGATCCTTCGCTGCCTCGACATCCACGGCCTTCATTGGGATGGAGAAGTGCTGTACCAGAGCAGTCGCACTCAAGCCTATCGCGAGCAACTGGACGTATGGCTCGAAGATGGTCTGGTTTATCGATGTACCTGCACCCGCAGGCGTCTTACCGAACAGCAACGCATCTATGACGGCCACTGTCGCCACACAGCGCCATCTCGCACCGAAAAGGCAGCGCTACGGATCAAGGTGACAGATCTGCCCGGCATGTACGCTTTCATGTCCGCAGACATCGCGTTTACAGACCGCGTCCAGGGCTCTTTCTCCCAGAACTTACAGACCGATGGCGGCGACTTCATCGTGCATCGCAAAGACGGGCTCCATGCCTATGTCCTGGCTGGGGTAATGGATGATATCGAGCAGGGGGTGACCGATGTCGTAAGGGGTGTTGATTTACTTGAAACCACAGGCCGCCAGCTCTTCGTATTCCGGCTGCTTGGACGGCAACATCCAGGTTATGGACACTTTCCAGTACTGCTGGACAATAACGGCCGGAAGCTGAGCAAGCAGAATCATGCCCCCGCCGTCAATAATGGTCGTCCGGACGAAAATTTGCGTCAGGTGCTCGACTATCTTGGTTTCCCCGCGGAGGAGCTTTCAGACTTTAGCACCTGTGCATCCTTGCTGGCACATGCTACTCAGCGGTTCGAGCTGGAATCTCTGCAAGGACAGCCGACCGGCATTGCACCTTGTCCGAGGGTTAAGTAGTATCCATTTTTTTCGGGCCTTGCAGATGAATCGCCAGACGCCGTTTTTTTTGCTCTCCCTTCTCGCGTATATATTCTTTCCGTCCCTGTTTTCCTGGATCATCGATGCGCATCAGTTATGGTACAAGCCTTATCTCGTCTGGCTTTTCATCATAATCCTGGCGTATGCCATATCCGTCCGCAAGGAACGCCATGAGCCTTAGTTATGCTCAAGTCGCTGCGCTCTGCGCGGCCTATCTTGGATTGCTCTTCAGTCTGGCGTATGCGACCGAGCGTGGCTGGTTGCCGGACAAACTGATTTACCATCCCATCACCTACATTTTTTCACTGGGCATATTTGCAAGTGCCTGGTCGTTCTACGGCATTATTGATCTCGCCCGCCAGTTTGGCTATGGCGCACTGGTCTATTACATCGGTACCGGTGCCCTGTTTCTACTGGCCCCGCTGTTGCTTAATCCCTTGATCGAGCTGGCGCGTCGCTACCAGATCAACTCTATGGCGGACCTACTGGTTTTCCGTTACCACAGTCACTCGGTGGGCGGAGTAGTCACGCTGGTAATGCTGATGGCTATGGCGCCGCTGCTCACCCTGCAAATGCAGGCAGTTGCCGACACCATCCATATACTGACAAGTCATAACAGCCAGACAGAAATGACGCCCACCGCCCAATTGCGTGTTCGTCAAACCCTTGCGCTGTTGTACTGCGGCGCTATCGCACTATTTGCCATGGCCTACGGGTCAAAACGGGAACATCACAAGGGCCTGGTCACAGTAATGGCCTTTGAGTCGCTTTTCAAAATGTTTGGATTGGTGGCCGCAGGCTTTTTTGCGGTTTTTTACGTGTTCGACGGTATGCCAGGTCTGGACGGGTGGCTCGCTGAAAACCCTATTTACATTGAAGCGCTGCGCACTCCCATCAGTGATTCGTCGACCCATGCGCTGTTACTGATTTTCGTCGCGACCGCCGTATCAATGCCGCATATTTTTCACATGACGGTAGTGGAGAACCCCGCTAAACGAAATACCACCCGCATTGTGACCTGGGCCTTCCCACTGTTTCTGTTGATTATGGCACTGCCGATTTTCCCCATCCTCTGGAGTGGCTACGCCATCGGACTGACCGGCCCGGCACAGTACTTCCCCCTGTCTGTACCACTCGCTGCCGGCAGTCGAACATTCACTCTCATTGCGTTTGTCGGAGGGCTATCAGCTGCAACCGGCGCCATGGTGGCAATCTCGCTTGCCATGACGACGATGATTCTGAACCAGTGGATCTTACCCACCATCCGCCTCCACGCAAAAAGCAATATCTATGAGCAACTGGTGTGGATGCGCAGGGTATTGATCGGCCTCGTCTTGATGGGGGGTTACTTTTTTTACATCCTGATGAACAACCGGTTCAATTTGACTGAACTGGCGCTGTGCTCATTTATCGCAACGCTGCAGCTACTGCCAGGCATTATCGCGGTAGCGCACTGGCCGCGCGGCAATCGTCGGGGGTTCCTGGCGGGTTTGATGGTCGGTAGCAATATTTGGTTTTTTGGCATGATGCTACCCATGATCCGCGGCTGGACCAGCGCCACCCTGCCCTTTTTTGATAATCCCGTCAGTATCGGAATAGAAAGCTGGAGCGACATCACGCTCTGGAGTGTCGGCCTAAATGCGGCGGTATTCATGCTGGTATCAATGCTGAGCAAACAGTCCCAGGAAGAGCTTTATGGAGCTGAACTCTGCTCGCAGGATGAGCTCAGTCACCCCGTCAGAATGACGCTGGACATTCGTTCGCCACGCGAGATTATTGACCGGCTGAGTACGCGGATTGGCCGTTCAACAGCTCAGAAGGAGGTTGAGCGCGCGCTGCATCGAATCGGCGTTCGACCAAACGAGAGCCGCCCTTATGCGTTACGACGTTTGCGCGACGAAGTCGAAGCCAATCTCTCGAGCTTGATCGGCATTTCCATGGCCAGTGAAATAATGGACCGGCTGATCCCTTACAAGGTACCGGAGACCCATGGCGTTACCGACATCAACTTGATCGAGAACCGTCTGAACCAGGTACGCAACCAGTTGACCGGCCTTGCTGCCGAACTCAATAACCTGCGTCTGTATCACCGTCGGACCCTTGAAGAACTCCCTCTGGCAACCTGCTCAATCGGGCAGGATATGGAGATCTTGATGTGGAATAGCGCCATGACTCAGTTAACCCGGATCGGCAGCGACGAGGTCACCGGATCACACCTCGAAAACGTGCCCGCGCCCTGGGGTAAGTTATTGACCCGGTTCGCGATGTCCGGCGAGCCCAGATTTTATAAACGCTTGATCTACCTACAGGGCAATCCGCACTGGATCACCCTGCACAAAGCCTCGATTCCATCCTCTTTGGCCCACCAGCTCGATGGGCAGGTCATTCTGCTGGAAGACGTCACCGAATTGCAGCTGCTCGAACGCGAGCTAGTGCACAGCGAACGTCTGGCGTCGGTCGGACGCCTGGCTGCGGGGGTCGCTCATGAAATCGGCAATCCGGTAACCGGAATTGCCTGCCTTGCCCAGAACTTACGTTTTGAAACGGATGAGGAAGAGCGACTGGAGACAGCCGTACAGATATTGTCCCTGACCCAACGGGTCTCCAGAATTGTGCAATCACTGGTCAGCTTTTCCCACGCAGGACAGCAATATAGTGAGTATGCGGAAGTTAGGCCGTACGAGTGCGTCCAGGAAGCCATCAACCTGCTTTCGCTTCAGAAGGAGAAAAAGCAGGTCAGTTTCGAAAACCGGGTGCCCGCAGAGTGGGTCATCCAGGCTGATTCCCAACGGCTAATCCAGGTTTTCATCAATCTGCTATCCAATTCCCGCGACGCCAGCCCGGAAGGCAGTCTTGTACGCATTGATGGTGCACGCGGTAGCGATTACGTGTGCATTTCGGTAACAGATGACGGCACGGGAATCCCGGCAGAGAGCAAGGATCGCATCTTTGAACCGTTTTTTACCACAAAAGAACCAGGGGAAGGCACCGGCTTAGGGCTGGCCATGGTGTATAGTATTGTTGAAGATCATAAAGGGAGCATCGAAATCGAGTCGCCAGTCAATTTGGAAATGAAAAAAGGCACCCGGTTTCACATAAGACTGCCACTGGATCTGCCGCGGAATGATTCGAAAAGTGACATCGCCCCTGACGTGTAGTGGTAACTGATGCTATGAACAAAATTCTCATTGTCGAAGACGAGATCATCATTCGTACGGCTTTGCGCAAACTACTGTCGCGCAATAAGTATGATGTGCGAGAAGCCGCCTCGGTCAAAGAGGCGACTACGAAGCATACTCTGGATTCGTTTGATCTGATCATATCGGATTTGCGGCTTCCGGGATCACCGGGCACCGATCTTGTACAGCTTGCCGGCGATGTTCCAGTTCTGATTATGACGAGTTACGCCAGTTTACGCTCAGCGGTCGATTCAATGCGGATGGGCGCTGTTGATTATATAGCGAAGCCTTTTGATCACGATGAAATGTTGACCGCAGTGAAGCGCGTTCTGGAGAAGAAAGCCAAGCACCAGCAGAGCAACCCGGTACCTGGCGGTAATTTCGCCACCGTTGACGGGATGATCGGCAATTCCGTGCAAATGAAAGAGCTGTACTCGAAAATTCACAAAATCGCGCCGACCAACGCTACTGTGCTTATTAATGGAGAAACGGGTACAGGCAAGGAACTCGTAGCTCGCGCGCTGCATCAGGAAAGCCCGCGACGGGATCGCTCATTAATTTCTGTCAACTGTGCCGCCATTCCGGATACCTTGATTGAAGCGGAACTGTTCGGCCATGAGAAAGGGGCATTCACAGGCGCTGCCAGTCAGCGGGAGGGACTGGTGGCAGCCGCAGATGGTGGCACACTGTTCCTGGACGAAATCGGCGAACTTCCTCTGGAAGCTCAGGCACGACTGTTACGGGTGTTACAGGAAGGCGAAGTCCGTCCCATAGGCTCCGTCGAATCCCGCAAGGTGGATGTCCGTCTGGTGGCAGCGACACATCGGGATCTGGGGAAGCTGGCCCGAGAGGGCAAGTTTCGGGAAGATCTTTTCTTTCGTATCAACGTACTGCAGATCAAGCTACCGCCACTGCGAGAGCGAGGCAAGGACATACTGACATTGGCCGAAACTTTCGTTAAACGGCACTGCGCCGAACTTCACAAACCGCCGTTGGCGCTTTCACCGGAGGCGATCCAGGCAATCACCACCTATACTTGGCCCGGCAACATCAGAGAACTGGATAACGCCATCCAGCGCGCCGTCATCCTGTGTGAGGACGAATTCGAGATCAGCCACTCTCTCCTCGCAATTGACCTGGATTTGGTGCACATGGAAGATGAGCGCCATGAAGCTCCACGAGCCCGGGGAAAACCGGGGCACCAAGAACCTCACGAAGACCTTTCACTCGAAGATTATTTCCAGCGATTTGTCCTGGAGCATCAGGATTCCATGAGTGAAACCGAATTAGCGCGAAAACTTGGAGTGAGCCGAAAGTGCCTGTGGGAACGACGCCAGCGGTTGGGAATTCCGAGAGCACGCCATGGGCAGACCCAATCGGTGACGCAGAAATAAATTTCTAAAGTATCAGGGGCGCGAATTGCTTAACTGTGCCAATGAATCACAGTTGAGCTTCAATTTAAAACCAAAGCATGAAAAGCTTTTGTAAAATCCCTTCCATAGCGGGATATAGCCAGACTTGGGGTTCAACTAACGTCGCAAGGAACTACCCGTTATGTTACCCCCATCACCCTTCAGTAACACATCTTGAAACATAAAGTAACGACACGTCGTACTAAAGGCGTAATCCCCCCCTTTCATTTTTCGACAACCTATTGACCCTAAAGACTTTCTTCAAGCTGGCACGCGGCCTGCTTTAATGCAGTCAACATAACAACAATAAAGAATAACAACAAAGCAAAAGATAACTAATAAGAACAATAAATAATAAAAAACTGAACTCTTTATAATAAACACAACAAAAAATAATAATACAGCACGTAGAACTGGCCTGACCTAGAGATGAGGATTTGCGAATGCAAATGGACACGGACAAGTCCCATGGTCGAACGGTATTGACCTGGACATCATTCCGTGAACCCGGGATAGCGCAAGCTGGCCCGGGTTAGTGTTTTTCCGCATTTTGCCTCCCGTCACCGTTATAATCCTCCGCAATTGCACTTGCTACCACGATCTGATCCACACAATTTCTTGCATTTCCACTGCGTCGCATGTCATCCCCATTTACTCTCTCGTTAAGGTACAATCAGCGGCCGCGTTTTCCTGCACCCGGAGCGTAGCGATTCAGCTCCAACTTTAACGACCTGCCAATCCTTACAGGCTTCTGCATCTATGCTCAATCGGCTCCTGAAGTTTTTCAAGTCCACCACTGTATCTGGCACGCCCAACGTTAATGTGGTGCCACGCACTCACCATAGACTTGATGAAAGCCGAATTAGTTCCAATGCTCTCAGAGTCATTCGCAACCTGCAGCAGGAAGGATTCTCCGCGTATCTCGTCGGCGGCGGTATCCGTGACCTGTTGCTCGATAATTCTCCCAAGGATTTCGACGTAGCGACCAATGCGACTCCCGAGCAGGTAAAGAGGCTGTTTCGCTCCGCGCTCATAATTGGACGTCGATTCAAGATTGTTCACGTTCGGTTCGGCAGGGAAATTATTGAAGTTACTACCTTTCGCGGTGACCACCGCGCAGATGATCTTAGTGGAGTCGCGCGATCTGATAATGGCATGCTGCTGCGGGACAATGTTTACGGAGATATCGTTTCCGATGCGATGCGTCGGGATTTCACCGTTAATGCGCTCTATTACGACCCTTCAACCGGCGAATTGATGGATTATGCCAACGGTCTCCAGGATCTGGAGCGGCGAACTCTCTGTATTATCGGCGACCCTCATGAGCGCTATCGTGAAGACCCTGTTCGCATGCTCCGGGCAGTTCGATTTGCTGCGAAGCTTGGTTTCAAGCTGGAGCCTCGCTCAGAACAACCCATTGAAGAGCTTGCGCCACTCATGGCGCACGTACCTCCTGCAAGGCTGTTCGAAGAGGTGCTCAAGCTTTTTTTAAATGGATCTGCCACGGCCACCTTTGAACTGCTGCGCGAAACCAAGCTTCTCCCCTATTTGTTTCCGGGGCTAAGCGCCTGCCTTGTGACTCAGGACCCGTTCGTGGAGCTGCTCACCGCGCAGACACTCATAAATACAGACAAACGCATAAGGCAGAACAAAAGAGTTACACCGGCATTTATCTACGCTGCCTTCCTCTGGCCTCCTCTACTGAAAGCCATGAAAGAGCTGGGCGATGCTTTGCCTCCGCATCTGGCATTACAGCAAGTCGCCTCGGGCGTAGTAAGCCAACAGCTTGCATGTACCGCCATTCCGAAGCGCTTTCTGATTCCCATGAGGGAAATCTGGGCTTTACAGTGGCGGCTGGGACAGCGCGACGGCAAAAAAGCCGCTGCCTTGCTGGAGCATCCGCGGTTCCGCGCCGCTTATGACTTCCTCATTCTTCGCGAACAGGCCGGAGAGCAACTGGATGGTCTGGGTAACTGGTGGACACGATTTCAAACGGCCTCCGAACCCGAGCAGGCACGCATGATCCAGGAGCTCGGTACCGGACAGAAGCGACGCCGGCCACGCAAACGCCGCCGTAAACGTCCCGAAGAAAGCCACACCAATATTCCCACGGACGACGGCTCAGCCAGTGAATAATTCCATCGAGATGGAAACGGTTTATGTCGGTTTAGGCAGTAATCTGGATGTTCCGGTTACGCATGTCCTGGAAGCGTGGCGCGACCTGCACTGTGTGCCAGCAACCCATTGCCAGGCATTATCGGCGTTGTATCATTCGGAGCCCCATGGGCCTGAAGACCAGCCGCTATATGTCAACGCAGTGGCGAAGATCAGCACCGGGCTTTTACCCCACCAGCTTCTGGATTCCCTGCAGGCCATTGAAGATCAGCACCAGCGCGTACGGCGGACCAGGTGGGGCGCGCGAACGCTGGATCTGGACATACTCCTTTTCGGCACACGAGTCATCGTGGACGAACGCCTGGAAATTCCGCATTCGCAGCTGCGTCTGCGGAATTTCGTCCTGGCACCTTTACTTGATCTGGATCCCTCATTGTCTCTTCCCGATGGCACGCCCATTCGCCGCTGTCTGGAAATCTGCGGCAATCAGGGACTAACGCGATGGGCGCGAGAGCTCCCGTCGACCGATATCGGACTTTCTCTGTGACTTCCGGGGCATAAATTCATGGCATACATCCAGGAATCTGCAGTCTCGCTCAAAACCGTCACCATCGGCACTTTGAAGCAGCTAAAGCTGAGCCGGGCGAAATTTGCCACTGTGGCGCTTTACGACGCCCCTATGGCGGCGATGGCCCAAAAGTGTGGTGTTGAAGTTGTACTGGTAGGGGACAGTCTGGGTATGACAGTGCTCGGCTTCGGCAGCACGGTGCCGGTAACCATGGAACACATGATTTATCATGTCGAAGCCGTGCAGCGTGGCAATCAAAAATCACTTATTGTGGCTGACCTGCCATTCATGACCTATTCGCGCCCGGAATTGGCGTTGGACAATGCCGCAAGGATCATGCAGGCCGGCGCTCAGATGGTGAAAATTGAGGGCGGCCAATGGCTGGCAGCCACGGTCACCGCTCTCGCCCACCGCGGCATTCCGGTATGTGCGCATATCGGTCTGATTCCACAATCGGTGAACAAACTGGGCGGTTACAGGGTTCAGGGTCGCACGCCTGAGCAAGCGAAACAGTTGTTGCAGGATGCCCAGACTCTACAAGATGCGGGAGCCGACTTGATAGTCCTGGAGTGCATCCCAGCCGCCCTGGCCCAAAGGATTACCAGCGCCTTGTCGATTCCCACAATTGGTATAGGCGCAGGTCCGGATACTGACGCCCAGGTACTGGTGATCAACGACATTCTGGGATTGACCGAACAGCCACCGAAGTTTGCGAAAAACTTTCTCAGCGAAACCGGCGACATTCCTTCTGCTCTGATGAAGTTCGTGGCAGATGTCAAAGCTGGTGTATTTCCCGAACCTCAGCATATTTTCCAGTAACTCAATCGATGCACATTGACCTGACCCCTCGTCGTCAGGAGTTTCTAGCAAAATTTATGGGACTCACTTGGAGGAGCCATGACGAACCTACCCGAAACACTGCGCGAGAATGTCCGCTTGCTGGGCGAATTGCTCGGCGAGACCATTCTCAAGCATGAAGGCCAGGCCATCTTCGCAAAAGTTGAAGAAATCCGGACTCTCGGAAAATCTATCAACAACGGAGAGCGCGGGAATCCCCAACCTCTGATCGATCTGCTTGGGAACTTGCAGGATGCGGATATCCTGCCGATCAGCCGATCATTCAACCAGTTTTTGAATCTCGCAAACCTGGCAGACCAGGAATTCAGCGCAAGCGCCGAAAAAGATGTCGATGATAATCTGGATCAGCTCTTGATCCGATATATCGAACAGCTTGGCGAAGAACGGGTACTTGAACTGCTCACCAGTCAAATGCAGATCGAACTTGTACTTACCGCGCACCCCACAGAAGTTACTCGCCGGACGCTTATTCGCAAATATGACCAGATCGCCAGCACTCTCACCGATCTGCACCGTAGTGATCTACTCCCGTTTGAACAGGACAAGCTTCGTGGACGCCTGCGCCGCATTATCGAAGAAATCTGGAGTACCAATGAAGTACGCGATGAACGCCCGACAGCGGTAGACGAAGCTCGCTGGGGATTTGCGGTTATCGAGAACAGCTTGTGGCAGGCGGTGCCGGAATTTCTCCGCCACCTGGACCGTCTTTGCAGCCGCCGCCTCGGGCAGAATTTGCCAACCGAATGTCGTCCATTCCGCTTTTACTCCTGGATGGGAGGCGATCGTGATGGCAATCCGAACGTCACCCACGCAGTTACCCGTGAGGTACTGCTATTGGGCCGGTGGATGGCGGCAGAACTTTACCTCCGTGATATCGTGAGCCTGGGCGGCGATCTGAGCATGTCAGCCGCCAGCCCGGAATTACTGGCGCAACTTCCTGGCGATTCCTCCACTCCTTACCGAGACCTCCTGCACGGCTTGCGCAGACGCATAAAAGACACGCTCACATGGACCGAAGATCGCGTTTCCGGAAAAGACACACCTGCTCCGGCTACGCTGATCACCAGCCGTAACGATCTGCTGGATCCATTGTTACTGTGTTACCGGTCACTGCGCGACGTAGGGCTGGATGCAGTGGCAAACGGGCCGTTAACTGATACCATCCGGCGGATTTATTGCTTTGGCATCAACCTCGTGCCATTGGACATCCGCCAGGACGGCGAGCGCCATGTTCAGCTCCTCGATGAATTGACGCTCTATCTCGAAATGGGCAGCTACAAGGAATGGGATGAAGCCGCACGGCAGAAATTCCTGCTGGAGCAGCTCGATAGCAAACGGCCGCTCATTCCACTCAGCTGGCCGGTAAGCAACGATTCCAGAGAAGTGCTGGACACCTGTCGGGTAATCGCGCAGGAACCCCGGGAACTACTCTCCCACTATATAATTTCGATGGCCCAACAGCCGTCGGACGTGCTTGCTGTGGCCCTGATATTAAAAGAATGCGGCATGACATGGAACATGCCCATCGTGCCCCTTTTTGAAACACTGGATGACCTTGACCGCGCGCCCAGTGTAATGAATCGGCTGTGGCAGCTGCACTGGTATCAGAACTACAGTGACAGCAAGCAGACGGTCATGATTGGCTACTCCGATTCCGCCAAGGATGCAGGTAAATTCGCCGCCACCTGGGCGCAATACAAGGCGCAGGAGCAATTGGTCAGCATTGCTGAGCAACATGAAATCGAACTCATGTTGTTCCACGGACGTGGCGGTACCGTCGGCCGAGGCGGCGGCCCTGTCGAAAAGGCGATGTCTTCCCAGCCTCCTGGTTCCGTCAGGGGAAGGATCCGGGTAACTGAACAGGGCGAAATGATTCGTTATAAATTCGGCCTGCCAAAAGTTGCATTTCGGAGCCTGTCAACTTATGTAGCGGCGACCTTGCACGCAACCGTTGCACCGCACGCAGCGCCGCGCCCGGAGTGGCGCGAACTTATTGAGCAAATGGCTGGCGAAAGTCTACAAGCCTATCGCAGCATCGTCCGCGGTAATCCCCAGTTCGTCCCGTATTTCCGCAGCCTTACGCCTGAGCAGGAACTTAACAAGCTTGCACTGGGAAGCCGACCGGCCAAACGCAAAGCTACCGGTGGCGTGGAAAGCCTGCGGGCCATTCCCTGGGTTTTTGCGTGGACCCAGGTTCGCCTCAACCTCCCTGCGTGGCTCGGCATTCGACAGGCGCTCGAATATGCGCACCTGAAGGAACCGGCCACGCTGGAACAGATGATGGCGGAATGGCCGTTCTTTTCAAGTTTTGTGGATCTTTTGGAAATGGTACTCGGCAAAGCTGATGCGTATATCGGGCACTACTACGAAAAACAACTGGTTCCCGCAGAATTGCATGGTCTCGGGGATCATATCAGGGCAGACTTACAGGGAAGCGAAGACCTGTTGAACCACCTGAAGGGACAATCCGCCCTGCTCGATTCCGATCCGACGCTGCAAAGCTCCATCAATATTCGTAAGCCCTATATCGATCCACTGAATTACCTTCAGGCAGAGTTGATAAAACGGGAACGCAAATCCGGCGGCATCAGTGCAGACCTTGAACGTGCTCTGAAAGTTACCATGGCTGGAATTGCCGCTGGTATGCGCAACACAGGTTAGCTAAAATTGCGCGACTGGAAGAACGGGCAGCTAACCCTGCCCCGTTTTCGAAGGAATAAAAAAAAATAAAACTACTCACATTCGATCCATGGAAAGGATTCCCATGCATTATGCTTAAATTAATGTACAGCGATAAATCGTATTCCCATTGGCAATTTAGCCGCGAAGCAAAACTCCTCGCCGCGCCTGTGGAGTATTCGAGCGAATGTGGCCGACTGGTGGCTTGAATCTGATGGTTTTCGGGTCGGGTTATTTCGGTCTGAAACATCACTTTTCAGTTCACGAGTCTCAACGCACGCAGTAAAGGTAATTACCGATGGAAAGCCTATTATTCGGGTTGCGCTTCTCTTCCAGAAAAAACGCTGAAAAAGAAAATGCCGGCAACATCGCCGAGGCGATTCCGGCGGAACAGTCAGCGGAGAAAAGTCCTGCGGACGCGCCAGCGGAGGAATCCCTCGAGCGATCCTCGTCAACTGGAAAGACAGACGCAGCCCCCGACCTCGTGGATTCGCCGCCTTTATTCGAGGATGACGTTATCCCACCATTGACGATAAGGAGTACCGACATGCGATTGAGCAAAAATAACCCGCCCCGGATTGATGACGATTTTGACATTCCCAGCGAACCCGTGGTACCCGGCTATACCCCCGCAGCTCCCGCCGTTCGTACAACACAGGCTTCTGAGACCCGGCCGGGTCAAAGTCCCATTGCTGTCATCGGCACAAAAATCGTCATACGCGGAGACGTCTCAGGCGAAGAAGATCTATTGATACAAGGACGTGTGGAAGGTTCAGTAGACCTCACCGGATACCAGCTGACCGTTGGCAAAGACGGTGTCGTAAAAGCCAATTTGATGGCCAAATCCATTACTGTCGAAGGAAGCGTCGAAGGTGACCTGATCGCTCAGGAGCGGATTCTGATTAAGGCCTCCAGTCATGTGAAGGGCAACCTGGTTGCAGAACGGGTGACCCTGGAAGACGGCTCCAAATTCCGCGGTTCTATTGATATGGAGTCGGCAAAAGCCAACGCGTCCACAAAAAATGCGGTTACAAGCGAAACCGGTAAATCGAACAAAGTCTAACCGTCGTTACTTCGATACAATGCGTTTTCGCTGAGCACAAGAGAGCAGGACCGCTGCTCTCGTCACAGAATAAGGACAGAAATCTGCTCGACCCGCGCAGATTAAAGTCGTGACGTAGAGATCGCTTTCGCCCGTCCCCGACAAAATTCGTGGCGAATGAGCCCCGGCGAAAGGGTCCGGCCTGAATGCAGGCCGACCGCATAACGGCATCGATCATGTAACGCAGATAATCGTCGCACCAAAACAAACCGGCTGCCCAGATCGTCTGCAGGGGCGCTCAGCGTTACACACATATCCACCGGCTGTACACTTTGTACACGCATGAATACATGGTACAGACACTCCGATCGCGGAGTATCTGAAGTAGTAAGTCCCGGAAGGTCAATACTATCCGGACTCGGCGCGTAGTTTGTTCAATAGGCTCATGTAAACCATGAACTTTGTTTCTATACCGCAAACGTTGGACCTTCGGCACAAGTCGCCCGGCATATCCGCCATTAATCACCTGATCCAGTCTTCCCGACAAAACAGAATTCTGGATCTGGGATCCTTTTCCGCCATCAATTTTCAGTTTTTTTCAGAATTCAGCAGCAAAATCCATTTTGAAAACCTGGATGACTTTCTCAAAAGTAATGTCACTCTCATGCATAACGCCGCTCTCGCAGACCGGCTGGATGAGTGCCTGTCCGAATATTCAGATGACATCCAGTTCAACATAGTTCTCACTTGGGATATTTTCAATTTCCTGGACTTAAGCTCCCTCGAGATGATTTTTCAGCGCTTGAGCCCACACTGTGCGCGTAATGCTGTATTTCATGTGATCAGGCATTTCGGTTCCAATACTCCGTCGCTGCCGAGCCGGTTCCAGCTTATATCTGAAAGTGAGCTGAAAATATCGCGGCCTACCGCACAGTTGCCCAAGCCCAAAACGCGCTACACCATGGCCAGCATGCTAAAACAACTGCCGCACTACCAGATTCACAGCACCTTTATGAACCATCAAGGCATGCAGCCCTGGCTGAATGAAGTAATCCTTAAACATGTGCCAACAAAAAAAGAGGAATTGCCGATGCGCGGTATAGCAACTGGCACAGACAGCCTGAACAAGAAGCCCGTGAGAACATTGACGGCGCCCACGCCCAAATTGATTCATACCTCCTACGCATTGCGGGATGTGCTTTCAAGTCTCGACCATTACTCGTTTCCGAAAGTGCTGGACCTGGGACTCAAAAACAAAACCGTGTATGACTTCTTTTTCCCTGTCTCCTCCGGGGTTTATACCCGGGATGTCTATAACCTTTTGCAGGAAGGGAAAACACTGTCCGGCATACTCGACTTCAACCAGTCGGTACAGTTTGATGTGATACTCCTCTGGGACACTGCCAACTTTTATAGCCCAGCGGAAATCAAACAGATGTTTGCAGTACTTGCCAAACATATGCATCCAGGCACGCTGGTGTATGCGATGGTGTATACCGGGCGGGAGACGCCTTCTCGGCCGCAGCGACTGCAAATGCTGGGTGATGAAACACTGGCTGTATATCCGAGCACCAAGGCCGCCAACCAGCGACCGCTGACATCGTCGTGCCTGCTTAAGGCTATGGAGTATTGCCAGTTGAAAGATACCTATATTTTCCGGCCGGGGATGCAGGTTGGTATCAGCGAGTACCTGTTCAGCTCAAAAATCTGATCGTACCCGCCGCTACTGCACGCCTCTTTCACTCGGTTACCGAGCGGTTATCGACCCGACTCCTGTTTGACCACAGGGTTCGCACCAGCGCAAAACTCAAGCTGAAAAAATGCTCCGTTTCTACCAGCGGGCTGTCGAAAAAGGCGGTATGGGCGAGGTTGTCGTAATTAAGTGAAAGCCCCACGCGCCAGTCACCCAACTGTTTATATCCCGATACCCGTAAAAACGTACCGCTAAACCCGCTTCCAGTATCGAAGGCGGGTCTCGCCGGTGTTGCAAACTCGGGCGCTACGTCGTAGTAATAGGAGTGAAGGTTGCGGTCCGCCCAGGTAAAGCCCAGGTTGGTCGATAGTCTCCACCCGCCGCCGATGTCCGGGTGCTTCCAGGTCAGGCGCGGGTTCGCAAGATAGCCGAGATAATCCAGCCTGTAGCCGCTGAAATCCACTCCTATAACGGCGCGGACGGGCAGACGGAGGGACCACCCCTGGCGAAACTCATCACCTGTCAGTTTGATATTGAAAGATGGGCCCACCTCCACTGAACTGAGAAGTTCCGGCATTCCTTCTCTAAGCGGATTGTTGTCACTGTCCCCATTTAAAGAACCAGCCAGAGATACATCTAGCTCAAAGCGGGCGCGCTTGAAGAACTCTCCCCGGACACCGTCTTTGTCAGCTTTAAAAATCCGGCCTTCGAAAATGAGGTACGGCAAAGGCAACGCCTGCAGCTGATAGTGACTTGAGCCCCGGTAGTCCGCAATATATTGACCCACCAAGCCAATACCCGCCTCCATATATGGCGGCTCTTCAGCACCGACCGTTGCGTGAACGGGCGCAAATGCCAATGCGAGCGGAATCAAGATCAACCAACGATTTACTGACAGGTATATTTGCATAAAGGTTACCCAAATCCTGCGACGCGTTTCTGACATCAACTGCAAATCCTGAACGCCATTTTACGGACCCGAAAGATTGTTGATAAGGACTTGAAAACCTGGCCCGAAGCCGATGGGCGCGTGTTATACCGAATCAGAATTCCAGAAACAAAAAAGCCCGCCGACTGGCGGGCTTTCACAATACTACGAATGCCGCACGTCAGCTTTGCTGAGATGCTTCTTCATCAGAGCTGGCTTCCAGCGAGGGCGGCGGTGCAGGCAATGTTTCCTTGATGGACAGTTTGATCCTGCCGCGATTATCGACATCAAGGCACTTCACCTTAACCGTCTGCCCGACTTTCAGATAATCGTTAACATTATTAACTCGCTCGTGCGCGATCTGCGAGATATGTACCAGACCATCCTTACCAGGGAGGAAGTTAACAAAAGCACCGAAATCAACTATACGGTTGACTACGCCTTCATAGATTTCCCCAATCTCAGCTTCAGCCGTTATCCCAAGTATGCGATTAACTGCCTTCTCGAGACTTTCTCCGTCAACGGCATAAATCTTGATCGTCCCGTCATCTTCGATATCAACGGACGCTCCGCTCTCTTCCGTAATGGAGCGAATGGTGGCACCACCCTTGCCGATTACGTCGCGAATCTTGTCGGAATCTACCTTCATCGTATGGAACTGAGGTGCATTCGCTGACAGATTTGCTCTTGGGGTCGCGATTATCTTGTTCATCTCGGCAAGAATATGCAAGCGGGCTTTCAGAGCCTGCTCCAACGCCGTTTCCATGATCTCTTCGTTAATTCCCTCTATTTTAATGTCCATTTGCAAGGCGGTAACGCCGTTTGCGGTACCGGCCACTTTGAAATCCATATCACCCAGGTGATCTTCGTCTCCCAGAATGTCGGTTAATACCGCAAAGCCGTCGTTTTCCTTTACCAGTCCCATGGCAATGCCTGCGACGGGAGATTTCAACGGAACGCCCGCGTCCATCAACGCCAGGCTCGCGCCGCAAACCGACGCCATCGAGCTGGATCCGTTGGATTCGGTGATTTCGCTGACCACTCGCATGGTGTAGGGAAATTCTGTAGCGGAAGGAAGCATGGCCGCTACACCGCGTCGCGCGAGCCGACCGTGACCGATTTCCCGTCGACCGGCGCCCATCATGCGGCCACACTCACCAACGGAGTATGGTGG
Organism: uncultured Cellvibrionaceae bacterium; assembly: GCA_964641175.1. GTDB lineage: Bacteria > Pseudomonadota > Gammaproteobacteria > Pseudomonadales > Cellvibrionaceae > CAYNST01. The sequence continues at coordinate 8,676 of CAZXLJ010000014.1, read as the reverse complement.
GAAGTTGTAGTGCAACATGAAGTTGTCTTTTTTCTCGCCTTCCAGCGCATCAATAATCTGGGCGTCTCGTGCCGACCCGAGTGTTGCCACGACCAGAGCCTGGGTTTCGCCACGGGTAAACAGGGCGGAGCCGTGCACCTTTGGCAGAACACCGACTTCGATTTGCAGCTGACGGACGGTTTTGTTGTCCCTTCCATCAATACGCGGCTCGTTGGCCACTATTCGCTGTCGTACGATACGTTTTTCAAGTTTGCTGAACTGAGCTTTCACGTCATCTGCGCCGACGCCATTTTCTTCGTTGCTCAGTTGCTCTACCGCCTGGGCGCGTAATGCCGAAAGTCGGTCATAGCGCTTTGCCTTGTCGATAATTCGGTAAGCAGCGCCGATGGACTCTGCGAAACCTCCAGCTACAGCCTCTTTCAACTGTGCATTTTCCTGAGTCGGCTGCCAATCCCAGCGCGGCTTGCCAGCGTCTTTGACGAGTTCGTCAATTGCCTGAATTACCGCTTGCAGTTCCTGGTGAGCGTAGAGTACGGCGCCCAGCATAATGTCTTCCGGAAGCTCGTTAGCCTCCGATTCAACCATCAGAACGGCTTCGCGCGTACCCGCAACAACCATGTCCAGTTCTGATGTCTTCAAAACTTTATAGGTCGGATTAAGGATATAGCCATTGGCTTCGGTATAACCCACTCGGGCCGCACCAATAGGTCCGTTGAACGGTATACCGGAAATGGACAAAGCCGCCGATGTACCTATCATGGCTGCTATATCTGGATCCACGTCTTTTTCGGCCGACAGTACCGTACAGATTACCTGCACCTCTGCCATATACCCGTCGGGAAACAGAGGCCGGATAGGCCGGTCGATCAGTCGGGATGTCAGAGTCTCTTTTTCAGAGGCGCGACCTTCCCGTTTGAAAAAGCCTCCGGGTATTCTCCCGGCTGCATAACTCTTTTCCTGATAATGGACAGAAAGCGGGAAAAATCCCTGGCTGGGACTTGCTTCTCGGGCACCGACCACGGTGCAAAGAACACTGGTTTCTCCGATGGTTACAATGACCGCGCCTGTCGCTTGACGGGCAATCCGCCCGGTTTCGAGAACAACGGTGTCAGAACCATATTGAAATTTTTTGATTACAGGATTCACGTGTTTATATCCTTTTTCTGAAGAGGCCCTCAAAAAAGAAATGCCCGCCAGATGGCAGGCATTTAATTGGGGACTAGCGTCGCAGGCCTAGTTTTTGGATGACGGCTGCATAGCGTTCAACATTTTTGCTTTTCAGATAATCCAGCAATTTGCGACGCTGGTTGACCATGCGGATCAGCCCTCGACGGGAATGGTGGTCTTGCTTGTTCCCTTCGAAGTGCTTTTGCAACTTGTTGATATTGGCAGACAGGAGTGCAACCTGGACTTCCGGTGATCCTGTGTCATTTTCTGCCGTCTGGTAATTTTTTAAGATTTCAGCTTTTTCCTGGGCATTCAGCGCCATAAAATTTCCTCTTGTTTCAGATGAATATGCACCCCTCGAAAAAGGGGAAGCTTCGGCCCGACCGTGCATATCGACAGTCGGGTCGGATACAGGAGCTTGGCTCCAGTCATTTTGCGGAAACAGACCGAAGGCAGTGCTCATCGATCGCCGCTGAAAAAAATACATCCTGGGATTGACTATCGTGGCGTATGCGCCTGAGTAACAAGGCGACGAGGTGCCACGCGGCCATCGTCGGTGATCTCGCCCACTCCCAGAAACCGGCCACTCTCCGTGCAGACCCGCACTCTATCACCTAAGCCTCCCAAACGATACACCCGGAGGTCCATGATGGGCTGGCCGTGAGAGAAGTAGTGCCCGCTATTTACATCGATGTCCAACTGCGGCAATTCCTGCAAAAGGACTTCCAGAGGATGCAGATATCTGTCGAGAGCTTCACTGCCCTCCGCTGAGTGCAGCCGCTCCAGATCCTCGAGAGAAACCGACATTTCGTCGGAAAACGGACCCGCCAGGGTCCGGTGCAGACGACTCACGTGGCCGCCAACCCCAAGAGCCCTCCCCAGATCCTGCGCTATGCTGCGGATGTAGGTGCCTTTACTGCAGGCAACATGCACGTCAACTTCTGCGACTGCGCCAGGACGAAAGGCACTGATACTAAACTCGGTAATATGCACCGATCGCGGTTTCCGCTCTACTTCAATACCTTTGCGGGCCAGTTCGTAGAGGGGTCTTCCCTGGTGTTTCAAGGCCGAAACCATAGGAGGAACTTGCTGGATGTCGCCACGAAACTGATCCGCCTCTGCTTCCACAATGCCGGCCTTCAGTTCACTGGCATCCGCTACAGTCAGCACTTCACCTTCCGCATCTCCGGTGGACGTTTCCATGCCGAGACGAAATGTCGCCGAATATGCTTTATTTGCATCGAGCAAAAACTGCGTAAATTTGGTGGCCTCGCCAAAACAGATGGGCAATACGCCGGTCGCTGCGGGATCCAGGCTCCCGGTGTGCCCGGCTTTGCGGGCATCGAACAGCCATCTGACTTTCTGCAGCACCTGATTGGAAGACCAGCCTGAGGGTTTATTCAACAACACCAGACCATCTATGGCGCGAGCCCGACTACGTTTGATCCCCAAACATCAACCTCCGGATTCGTCCCGATTTTCAGAATCCGAAGCTATCGCCTTGTCGATCAATTGACGCAGCTGCTGCCCTCGTACACTCGATTCGTCGTAAATGAATTGCAGACGCGGCGTAGAGCGCATCGTCAGCTTACGCCCAACCAGATTTCGCAGGAAACTGGCGGCGCTATTCAGTACGGCCACAGATTCTTTGCAGGCAGCAGGATCATTTTCACCAACGAGCGTTACATAGACCTTGGCGTGGGCGAGATCACGGGTAACGGTAACCGCATTGATATTGACAATCCCCAATCGCGGATCGCTCACTTCCTGTGGAATCAATGTAGCCAGACTGCGCTGTACCGCATCAGCAACACGGTCAGAGCGATAAAATTCTTTGGCCATAATTGTACCGGAGAACTTCAGACATACCGGGGGAGTCTACCCCCGGATAAATCAGAGCGCTCGCGCAACCTCCTTGACGTCATAAACTTCAATCTGATCTCCAACCTTGACGTCATAATTCTTCACGCCGATACCACATTCAGTACCGCTGCGAACTTCATTTACGTCATCCTTGAAGCGACGCAATGACTCGAGTTCACCTTCGAAAATTACGATATTGTTGCGCAATACCCGGATGGGTTTGTTCCGATGCACGGAGCCTTCGACCACCATGCAACCGGCGACCTGACCAAACTTGGGTGAACGGAATACATCACGAACTTCGGCGATGCCAACAATCGTTTCGACCCTTTCTGGATCCAGCATACCGGAAAGGGCTGCTTTAACTTCGTCAATAAGTTGGTAAATAATACTGTAGTAGCGAATTTCCACCGACTCGCGCTCGGCAACTTTGCGCGCGGAACTGTCTGCCCGGACGTTGAAGCCCATAATAATGGCTCCCGAGGTCAAGGCGAGGTTCACGTCATTTTCCGTGATTCCGCCGACACCTTCGCCCACGATTCGCACTTCGACTTCATCGTTACCCATATCCGTTAACGCGGTAGCGATGGCCTCGAGAGATCCCCGCACGTCGGTCTTCAGGACCACACTCAGAGATTTCTTGCCGCCGCTTTCCATACCCGCGAACATGTTTTCCAGTTTCGCCGCCTGATGCCGCTGCAGTCGCTCCTGGCGTTCTTTTTCGGCCCGGAACTCGGATACTTCGCGCGCACGACGTTCGTCCGGCACGACCACAAATTCATTGCCTGCTTCCGGCGGGGAATCGAGCCCGAGGATTTCCACGGGGGTTGAGGGTCCGGCTTCCGTAGTCTTCTTGCCCAGCTCGTTGGTCATGGCGCGAACCCGACCAAAACTCTGGCCGGCCAGCAGTATCTGTCCACTTTCCAGACGACCGGCCTGTACCAGCACCGTTGCTACCACACCGCGCCCTTTTTCCACACGGGATTCGACCACGACACCGCGGGCCGGCACATCCACCGGCGCTGACAGTTCCAGCATTTCCGACTGCAGGCTAACTGCTTCGAGAAGTTCGTCAATACCCGCACCAGTGAGAGCCGAGACCTGGATAAATTGAGTGTCACCGCCCCACTCTTCGGGGATAACGTCCTTGGCCACCAGTTCGTGTTTGACCCGATCCGGATCCGCCGACTCCTTGTCACATTTGTTGATAGCGACCACGATTGGCACGCCTGCCGCTTTGGCATGCTGTACCGCCTCCTCGGTCTGCGGCATTACGCCGTCGTCCGCCGCCACGACCAGAATTACCACGTCGGTACATTGCGCGCCCCGGGCGCGCATCGCCGTGAACGCGGCGTGACCAGGCGTATCCAGAAAAGTCAGTTCACCGTGTTTGGTTTTGACGCGGTAAGCCCCGATATGCTGGGTAATGCCCCCTGCTTCACCCGCGGCTACCTTGGCTTTGCGGATATAATCCAACAGCGACGTCTTACCGTGGTCCACGTGTCCCATAACAGTCACGACAGGAGCGCGTCGTACCAGTTCCGCGTCACCGGCATCTGTCTGCTCCTTCAGCTTCTCCTCCATGGCATTGGCGCTGACCAATACCGGCGTATGACCGAATTCCTCGACCAACAGCTGTGCAGTTTCCTGGTCAATGGATTGGTTGGCAGTCGCCATAACACCCATTTTCATGAGGCGCTTGACCGCTTCACCCGCCTTGACAGTCATTCGTTGTGCGAGATCCGCCACGGTGATTGTTTCGGGAATACTGACTTGGTGCAAAATTTTTCCTGTGGGTTTCTTGAAACCGTGTTTATTGCTGACTTTGATGGTTGGTCGCGGAGCGACTACGGGCTTGCGGCGCGGCTTGGGTGGAGCGAGGACAACTTCGACTTCCTCTTCTTCCAGATAGCTGAGCACAGCCGACCCTTTTTTGGGAGCAGGAACTTCGACCTTCTTGACCGCCTTGCCTGCCTTTTTGTTGTGCCTGGCTTTTGCGGCCTCGTCGTCTTCTTCAAACTCTGGCAATGCCTTTTCTTTCTTCTTGCCGTGCTTGTGCTTTTCTTCTTCCTCTTTCGCGGCAAGCTCTTCAGCAGTCAGGACTGGGGCAGGTGGTGCTCCCGCCGCCGTTTTCTTGGCTTCCAGATGCTTCCGTTTTTCATCGGCTACCCGCTCGGCTGTCGCACGAGCTTCAAGGTCAGCCTTCTGTCGAGCTTCCATCGCGGCTATACGTCTTGGCTCTGCATCATCGAGGAAATAAGTTCTGGCAGGCGCCGGGGCTTCCGCTGAGGTTTCATCGATGGCACTGCCGGATTCAACCGTCCCGATGGATTCCTCTTCTCCGCTCGCAACCGGCTCTTGCAGGACAGACTGGTCTGTCGCGATGCTGTCCGTGTCGGAGGCGAGTTCATTGCTGTCCCCCGCTTCTGCATTAGCGCTGGTTATCGGCTCCGCATAGTTTCCATCGACCTGCAGCTCGGAAGCCTCTGCGGACTGTTCTGTCGCGACTTCCAGTTCCTCCGTTACGGAACCGGTTTCCTGATCGGCACGCTTGACGTAAGTCCGCTTTTTGCGCACTTCGACGTTGATGGTTTTCCGACTGCTGCCGCTCCCTGTTTTGAGGGTCGTAGTCGTCTTGCGCTTCAACGTTATCTTTTTGGGTCCACTCGCGCTTTCCCCATGAGACATTTTCAGAAAGGTCAGAAGCCTCTGCTTTTCATCATCCGAAACAGTGTCTTCAGCTGTTTTCTGCGGCAGACCTGCCTGCCCCATTTGCAGCAATAATCGATCGACGGACGCTCCGACGGATCTGGCAAGTTCGCTTACGGTTACATCTGCCATTCTATTTCCTCGTCACCACTTCAATTAATGGGTGTTCTGTTGAGCACCGGATTCAGCGTCGGCAAACCACGGCTCTCTTGCCTTCATGATAAGTGCCGCAGCTCGCCCTTCGTCCATCCCATCTATTTCCATCAGCTCGTCGACAGACTGTTCCGCCAGATCTTCCATGCTGATCACGCCTCTGGCAGCCAGGGTAAAGGCAAGATCGCGTTCCATACCTTCCATCGAAAGCAAATCGTCGGCGGGCTGCAAAAGGTCCAGCTTTTCTTCGGACGCCAGTGCCTGAGTGAGCAGCGCATCTTTTGCCCGACTGCGCAATTCCTCTGCGATATCTGCATCGAATCCTTCAATTGACAAAAACTCTTCGAGCGGTACAAAAGCTACTTCTTCCAGAGTTGTAAAGCCTTCTTCCACCAGGATCTCGGCGACCTCTTCGTCAATATCGAGCAGAGCCATGAAAGACTCCTTGGCTCCGCCGGTTTCTTCGGCCTGCTTCTGCGTCCACTGGCTGGTGCTCATCACATTGATATCCCAGCCTGTAAGCTCCGCGGCCAGACGGACATTCTGGCCACCGCGACCGATCGCCTGCGCCAAGCTGTCCTCTGCTACCGCCACATCCATCGAGCCGGCGTCTTCATCGACCACAATGGATTCTATTTCCGCAGGCGCCATAGCATTAATCACAAACTGTGCCGGATTGTCATTCCACAAAATAATATCGATACGCTCGCCGGCCAGCTCATTTGACACGGCTTGAACCCGGGATCCGCGCATGCCCACACAAGCGCCGACCGGATCTATGCGGCCGTCATTTGTCGATACTGCAATCTTCGCCCGGGAGCCGGGATCCCGCGCGGCACCCCGCAGATGGATAACTTCTTCAGCAATTTCCGGCACTTCTATTTTGAACAGCTCGACCAGCATTTGAGGGCAAGCCCGGCTTAAATACAATTGCGGGCCTCTCGCTTCCGGTCGCACATCCAGCAACACCGCGCGGACCCGGTCGTTCATGCGAAAAATTTCTCGCCCTACCAGTTCTTCGCGGGGAAGAAGGCCCTCAGCGTTGTTCCCGAGATCCACGATAATATTGTCTCTGGTCACTTTCTTGACAGTTCCGGAAACCAGCTCGCCTTTTCGGTTGCGATATTCATCAACAACTTGTGCCCGCTCTGCTTCGCGAACCTTTTGCACAATCACCTGCTTGGCAGTTTGTGCAGCAATGCGGCCGAATTCGACATTCTCCACGATCTCAACGTGGACATCGCCCACTTTTAACTGCGGATCCTTCTCGAAGGCCTCTTCTGTTGTGAGCTGAGTTCCCAGCTCGGCGACCTGATCGTCGCCCACGACCAGCCAGCGCCGTTCCGTAACGTATTCACCGGTGCGCCGATTGATCTTCACTTCGACATCAGAGTCTTCTTCGTAGCGCTTTTTCGTCGCCGTTGCCAGAGCTGCTTCAATAGCCTGGAAAATGACTTCACGGTCGACACCTTTCTCGTGCGAAACGGCGTCTGCGACGAGCAAAATTTCTTTCTTCATGAAAAACCTCTGTTACACCCCTGGTGCCTGTTGAACTTTCATCCGCAAAACCGCCGGAGGCAATCTTTTATCCAGCAGACGGTGAGAGCGCCCCGTAATTATTCAACATGGGCGACCAACAGGGTCGCCGAATAGACCAATAATATTGTCCGGCATTTCCGCCTCCGACACGGCACCGCATCGGCATGACCGCTGGCCCGTTAACCGATTGTTCCAGACTGCACCCTCCCATCGGAATTAGATGTGTCAAATGGACTCATCAGTTCTGCAGCCAAGGCGATAAATCGAGCGGGTATCAGAACCGGGGAATAATACTCGCCTTGTCGATCAGCTCGTAGGGCAACAGATATTCCTCATCACCCACTCGCAGAACCACCTCATCACCTTCAATGGCTGCAAGACGGCCACTGAACCTGCGCCTTCCTTCGAATGGCATCCTCAGCCGGATGTTCAAATCTTCGCCAATGCTGCGTTCAAACTGCTGGAGACTGAAAAGTGGGCGATCCATTCCCGGAGACGAAACTTCCAGCGTGTATTCCTTTTTTATCGGGTCCTCAACATCCAGCACACTACTGACCTGGCGGCTGACTTTCTCGCAGTCTTCAACTGCAACCCCTTCTGCCTTTTCGATATAGATCCGCAACAGCGAACTGCGTCCCTGAGCGTTAAATTCTATCCCCCAGAGTTCACAACCCAGCGCTTCTACCACTGGCTGAATAATGTCTTGCAAACGCTGATGAATCGTCGCCATAAAACTCACTGACCAAAAACAAAAAATGGGCACAAAGCCCACATCCGATCGGGCAGTTTGCAAATCACTACCTGTGATTGCATGACACCCGGATATTAAAAAGCCCCTAAGCAGGGGCTTTCGATCTCACAGCCTGCTCGAACGTACAAGCATGCTTTTTCGAACCGGCCAAATTGCAGCTGGCGCGAATATGGCCGCGGATTATAGTTTTTTGGTTAAAAACCGTCAAGATTTCCATGACAGCGGCCTATACGTGGACCATGCTGAACTCCCGCAAGAGAACCGACGCCGCAAAAGAGGATAATTATGACCGCGCCAAGAAGAAGTCCTGGTCGAGAGACAGAACAAAGCCGCGTCAAAAAAAGCGGCTCATTCTGCGTTAGCTGCGACCGATTGACAAACTGTCTCGCATCGCACCTGAATTGGTAGCGGGGGCTGGATTTGAACCAACGACCTTCGGGTTATGAGCCCGACGAGCTACCAGGCTGCTCCACCCCGCACCGAAACTTTCTAAA
>CAZXLJ010000013.1:49032-50747 GCA_964641175.1 uncultured Cellvibrionaceae bacterium | reverse complement strand
GGTTGTGCATACTCCCCGTTCGTTCGTGGGTCCCCGCGTGCGCGAGGACGACGGTCGCTGCTGGTCAGCCAGGTGATCCTCTGGACATGGGTCCCCGCGTGCGCGAGGACGACGGACTTGAAAGGCAATTTTCGTACACGGCCCAGGGGCGACAGCCGCCAGCGCAGTCAACCTTGATTTATATCAACTCACACTTTTTTAACGAATTCCGATTTAAGCTTCATTGCGCCTATGCCATCGATCTTGCAATCGATGTTGTGGTCGCCTTCGCACAACCTGATATTTTTAACTTTCGTACCCACTTTCACGACAGATGAGCTGCCTTTAACCTTCAAATCCTTGATGACGGTCACCGTGTCGCCATCTTGCAAGGGCTTGCCATTGGCATCCTGCACCATGAGCGTATCCGGCGAACTGTTTTTATCGCTCTCTGCCCATTCGGTGCCGCACTCGGGACAGACAAACATGTCTCCATCCTTGTAGGTGTATTCTGAACCGCACTGGATGCAAGCGGGGTAATCGGACATGGAAAAATTCTCTCTGAGGTAAATTTATTTGGCTGCGGCATTAATCTGTCGGGGCTGCCTGAGAATGTAGCGCAGGCGCAGGGTCATCAGCACCGCCGCGCAGCTCAGGCCGACGCACAACGCCATCCAGAATCCCGCTGCGCCTCTGGGCTCGCCGACAATACCGGTGAAAGTCAGCACGTAACCCAGGGGCAGGGTGATCAGCCAGAATGACAACAGCATGATAAACATCGGCATGCGGGTGTCCTGGCTGCCACGCAGGGCGCCCACCGCGGTGACCTGCAGTCCGTCGACCACCTGAAACACGGCCGCGATGACCAGCAACTGCGCGGCGAGAGTCTGGACCGCCCCATCGGTAGTGTAAAGCTGTGCAATGTAATTCCGAGCCAGCCACATCAGCGGACCGCTGATGGTCGCGAGCCCGATTACCAGAAGCAGCGAGCTGAAGGCGAGGGTTCGGGCAATGTCAGGCTTCCCCGCACCGAGCAGAAAGCTGATGCGCAGTGTCAGGGACATGCCAAGACTGAGCGGAATCATGAAGACCAGTGAAGCCACGTTCAAGGCGATCTGATGGGCGGCGACCACGACAGCACCCAGGGGTGCCAGGAACAGCGCGATAACGGAAAACAGACTGACTTCGACAAAAACGGTGCAACCGATCGGCAGGCCGATTTTCAGGATGCGACCCATGATTGACGGCGCCGGCGGCATGCGGGCAGTCAGCAGGTGGAAGGTTTTATAGGCGTGCGCGCGATTCAGATAGATCGCCACCGCGACGGCGCCGATCCAGTTGGACACGGCTGTGGCCCAGCCGCAGCCCACACCGCCCATGGCGGGCAGACCAAACTTGCCGTGGATGAACACGTAGTTCAGCGGCAGGTTTACCAAAGTCACGAGTACCGAAAACATCATGGTTGCACGGGTGTGGCCGATGCCGTCCATCAGCCCGCGCATGGACACCATGAACAGCATCGCAGGGGCGCCCCAGGCCACGCCCCGGAGGTAACCCTGGGAGATGCCGGCGGTGAGTTCATCGAGCTGCAGGGCACGCAAGACGGGGTGTACATTGAACAGGATCAACATCATGATCGCGGTGGAGACAGCGCCGATGTACAGCCCCTGCCAGACGACCGGCATGATCCTGTCGAGCTGCCGTGCCCCGCAGTGACCCGAAATGATCGGCTGCAT
>CAZXLJ010000013.1:17330-48932 GCA_964641175.1 uncultured Cellvibrionaceae bacterium | reverse complement strand
GTGTTGATACCCTCGTCGACGCTGTCTATCAGCAAGGTAGATTCACCTTTGCTGTTCAGCCAGTGGATCTGCCCGTCCCACATGGACACCAGAAAACCGCCGCGTCCAACCGGAGCCACACCGTCGATGCCATAGGGAAGTGCGTCAGCCAGAACGGTAGGTTCTTTGTCGGCATCAAAAAGCATGAGACTGGGACCGGCACCGACCAGCAGGCTGTCGTGCCGGGTGGTGAACAGGCCATTCGCACTGGGTACATTTTCCAGATACACCTCGGGAACACCATTTTTCAGACGGATGACCTGGCCATTTCCCGTGTCCGACACGTAAACCCTGCCGCGCTTGTCGACCGCGACGTCATTGAGAAACGCCGCACCGGGCACAGGAATGCGTGATTTGATTTCCGCCTTCGCCAGATCAATCACCACAACTTCATCAATGTCCGACACGTACAGATGGTTATGATGCAAGGCCATGCCTTTGGGGGCGCTCAAACCTGTTATCCAATGCTGTTCGATGATGTCGCCGGTAGTGCTGATTTTGGCGATGCCACCCTGCTGATCTTTAGCGGAAGGGTCGCCGTCAATCAGCGAAACCAGAAAATAATGCTCCTTGCCGCGCTTCACTTCGAGCACGGCCTCGGGGACCGCGAGGCCTTCAGCCTGCCAGGCGACCTCCAGCGCCGGTGGTGAAGCGTGCTTTTTCGCGTGGCAGTGGCCTTTCTTCGGGCCATGGCTGGCGTGCGCTTGATGCGCGTGGTCATGCGCGGCATGATCCGGGCGCGCGCGTTCATGTTCGGCAGGGTTCGACGCCGTCGGGCCCGGTTGAGCTTGGATCGAGGGCGCCAGCGCCAGCGAAAGGGCTAACAGCGGAATCATTCGGGTAATCACTTGCATGAAACCTCCAGAAGGGAGTGTATGGGGATGTCAGGCTGAGCCGGAACAACTGCTGCAAAAAGACGCGGGGAAGTTAACACGACAATTAAAGTGCTGTACAGGAACAGCCGGGCAGGGCCGCTACCGGTCGCCGGTGCCGGGGTGATTTTAAGCCGAATCTGCGGCACAATTCGCCGCAACATTCTTTGGTACACACAACGTCCATTCGTAAACACGCAGGAAACTCCATGGCTTTACACGAACGCGCCGGTCAGCCGGTTCAGGATTGCGATCTGATCAATATTCCCCGTCTGGTCAGCGAGTATTATACCCAGCAACCGACGGGTGATGACCCGGTCAGTTTTGGCACTTCCGGGCATCGCGGCTCATCATTTTCCGCGACGTTCACCGACACGCATATTGCCGCCATCTGCCAGGCGCTGGTGGAATACCGCCGCCAGCAAAAAATTACCGGTCCCCTCTATGTGGGGGTGGACACCCATGCGCTGTCTGAATGCGCTTTCGCTACGGCAGTCGAGGTACTGGCCGCCAATGACGTGCAGCTGATCGTGCAGGCGGGGCGCGGTTACACCCCGACGCCTGTTATCAGCCATGCCATCCTCACCTACAACGCGGGCCGGCAGGACGGACTGGCCGATGGCATAGTAATCACGCCTTCGCACAACCCGCCCCAGGATGGTGGCTTCAAGTACAACCCGCCCAATGGCGGTCCTGCTGATACCGACGTCACCAATCTGATACAGGCACGGGCCAATGCCATCATCCGCAATGATCGCGGAGCGATAAAGCGTCAGTCTTTCACCGCGGCGTGGGCGTCAGGCCGGGTGCATGAGCAGGATCTGATCAAACCCTATGTGGATGAGCTTGCCGAGGTCGTCGACATGAAAGCAATTGCAGATGCCGGCATCCGCATCGGCGTTGATCCCCTGGGCGGCAGTGGCATTGCTTACTGGGATGTTATTGCGGAAACCTACGGCGTAAATATTGAGATGGTCAGTCGCAAGCTCGACCCGACCTTCTCGTTCATGACACTCGACAAAGATGGCAAGATCCGCATGGACTGCTCTTCACCCTACGCCATGGCGGGACTGATCGGGCTGAAGGACAAGTTCGACATCGCCATCGGTAACGATCCCGACTACGATCGGCACGGCATTGTCACCCGGTCAGCGGGGCTGATGAATCCAAATCATTACCTGGCCGTTGCCATCAACTATCTGTTTGCCAACCGGCCGCAGTGGTCCGCGGATCTGGTGATCGGCAAAACCCTGGTGTCATCGAGCATGATCGACCGCGTGGCCAGGTCCCTGGGCCGGCGGCTCGCCGAGGTCCCGGTGGGATTCAAATGGTTCGTCGACGGGCTTTATGAAGGCCGTTACGGATTCGGTGGCGAGGAAAGCGCCGGGGCTTCCTTTCTGCGGCGCAACGGCAAGGTCTGGACGACCGACAAGGACGGCATCATTCTGGGCCTGCTGGCTGCTGAGATCACGGCCGTCACGGGCCGGGACCCGGCGCAACATTATCAGGGCCTGACCGGGCAGTTCGGCGCGCCGGTTTATACGCGCATCGACGCTCCGGCCACCGGTCCCCAGAAAGACGTGCTGAAAAAATTATCCGCTGATAGTGTCAGGGCGGGAAGCCTGGCGGGCGAACCGATCCAGCAGAAGCTCACCCGCGCGCCCGGCAATGATGCGTCCATCGGGGGCCTAAAAGTCACGACGGAAAACGGCTGGTTTGCCGCGCGCCCGTCTGGCACCGAGGACATCTACAAGATCTATGCAGAAAGCTTCGCCGGCGAGACCCATCTGCAGGCGATCCTGGAGGAAGCCCAGGCTATGGTCGGCGAAACCTTCAAATCGGCCGGCGTCTGATACGGGAAAAGGGATTGAAGCTGAAGAAGGAGGGATCCGGGAGCGCAGCTTCCGGGTCCGACTCTGGAGATCTTGCGCCACGCAAGCTCTGCTGCGCCGCCCCCGCTTTTTCAGAATCGATAGTTCAAACCGATGGCCAGACGGGTTTGCTCATGCCCTGAGAAGGAAAAAGTGAAATTGTTTGTCCCCGTGGACCATTGCTCTTCCAGTTCCTTGTGGAACATCTTTTCCGCCAGTCCGTAAACGGACAGGCGACTGTTGATTCCGTATTCAAGACCCGCCGTAGCCTTGAGGGACCAGCCGCCATCTTTCAGCTCATCGGCGACCAGATTGCCGGACAGATAATGACGAGAGTACCCCACGCCGGCGCCCAGAATTCCCTGGATACCCCAGTAAATGTCCGGGAGCCAGTAGCCGCTGTAATAAATGGATCGTGTTTCCAACTCCGAAGCAGCGCCATCAAAGGCCAGGGGCGAGGCGTTTACGGAGACATCCGAATGGTACAGCTCCAGCATGATGCGCAGGGTGCTGCTTTCGATGCCTGCCGCGAGGGAATAGCCCGTGTCCGAGGGCAGATCCAGAGCGCCTTCAGTGACTGTCGGTGCGCCGGCCACGCCGTCTACGCTGGTCGCATGGGTGAAGCGGTAATCTACCGAAGTGTCGTAGGAGCCGACATTGAATCCCAAAACCAGGTGCGTGGTATCGCCCACCACTTCGGTGACTTCCGCCACGGCCGCCAGCGGCAACATGCATGTGAACAGGGTTAGTGTCAGGCCCTTGCGAAGATGTGCGGTCATGTCAGTGTTGATCCTTCTGCCGAGAGTGTATTAATCCAGAGTGGATGGCGAGCCCGCCGCATTTTACATTAGCCACCACGTGGATTCGCAACCTTTCTCTCAGAGTTTGCCAACCTGCGGGCGGCGGCGGGGTTGCTAGCCGCGGCAGGCGTGGAATTTCAGGTTGGACTATCATCAATGGTGAAATACCTCTGAGTCGTACCTGCATGGAACCGGAATCCAAACCATCTAACTCTCCACCTGCCGGTGAACCCGCGGCCGGTGCGCCCGAGCCCGAAAAATTTACCATGTACCGCGAGCTCGTTGCGTTCATCATCGTGTTCCTTATTATTTTGGCGGCATTCGGATTTTACTTCGTAGAAAAATCCCGAATGAAAGCTGCCCGCCTGGAGCAGCAGCTTATGGGCCAGCTGCGCACCGCCGAGCAGCTGACGGCAACTCACTTTCTGATTTACCCGCGCGGTGGTGCTGCCCGGGATATATATACCAGTGCCCGCAGGCACTTCCCCGATGCGCCCGAGGTTCAGGCAGGACTGCAGAAGTTTGCGGAACAATACCTGAAAATGATCCAGCGCCTTTTGGAAGAAAATGAACTGGCGCTCGCCGAAGTGACCATCGCTGATGCCGAATCCGTACGCGGGGATGTGCGGGACAAAGCGTTTGATCGCAAGCTGCTGGATGCTCGAATCGAGCTGGAGCGGCTCCGGGCAGCCAGGGATACCGCGTACAAAAATCCGGTAGATGTCGACCCGATGGGTATATTTCAGGACAAGCTGAAAGACGGTGGTCTGGGCCCGGCGCTGATATTCCTGCCCGGGGGGCGATTCCAGATGGGCTCGACTCCCGACGAGTTCGGCCACGAAGATGATGAGGGTCCAGCCATCAATATGAACGTCAAAGCCTTCGCCATGGGTCGAACGGAAGTGACCTTCGAGGAATTCATGAGGTTTGCCGAGGCAACCGGCAGCCTGGTGCCCAATGACAATGGCTGGGGGCGCGAATCCCGGCCTGTCATCAATGTCACCTGGAACGCGGCACGGCAGTATGCTCTCTGGCTGACCGGGCAGACCGGTTATACCTACCGTTTGCCGTCCGAAGCCGAATGGGAATATGCCGCCCGCGCAGGAACGACGAAGCCTTTCGCGAAGCTTGAATGTCTAGACAGTGCGGTAGCCAATATTGACGGCCGGAATCCCGCGGAATACCCGGCCTGCCCGGCGGTGCAGGGGTATGTTGGCAAAACGGTTCCGGTCGGCAGTTACGCGCCCAATCCCTGGGGCCTGCAGGATATGCATGGCAACGTCCGGGAATGGGTGCTGGATTGCTGGTACATGAATTACGACGAAAAGCCGCGGGACGGTAGCCCCTTTTACAGAGGCGAGGGCGGGTATTGTGGCCTGAGGGAACAGCGGATATTGCGAGGGGGCGCCTGGGACGCATCTGCAAAACAGGCGCGCGTTGCCGCGCGCTTCAAGCTGGATGAGTCAGAATCCTCGGCCAGCGCCGGCTTCCGGGTGGTTCGAGAGGTTTATTGACCCGGCGGCTGCCCGACCCGGGGAGGCCGACTACCACGCATTGAACTTGGCGGTGGCGTCCAGAAAATTCATATCTTTCTCGTAATGGTTCACCCAGTCATCCCGGTCAAAGTGTCCCGAGATTGCCCGCAGCGCCTGGGTTGCCAGTTTCTTCTGCTCGAGGTGGATGAACAGGGCGGCAAAGGTCCGGTGCGCCAGTAAAGTCATGTAATCGTTGTAGCCGGTGATACGGGCGGGCGTCCTCGGCAGTTTCTGGTAGCGGGCGACCAGTTCATCCAGGCGCGCTCCCTGCAGCGTCTTGCGCAGGGCTGCCGGCGATTCGTCTTCCGCGAGATGACACCAGGCGTAGGCTTCCGCGGCACAATGCAATCCGCCTCGGGAGCCGATTTCCCGGGCTCTCGTCTGCAACTGCTCGTGACTGCCGCCCCAACGCGGGTAGATTGTTTTCAACTCTTTAAAATACACATCAAGACGATTATCGAGGGCGCGCTGATACTGGATGGCCCGCTCATGCGCCTGTTTCCGCCGCCCGCACAGAAGGTCGATTTCCAGCAGCTGCAAAAGGAAATCCCCGGGCACGCGGGCAGTATCAAGAACCTGGGTAATGAGTGCGTCCGCGTGATGGAGGTTCTTGAGCATCAACTGTCTGTTCGCATCCGACACACCGCTGGCCCACCCGGTACCGCGCGCTTGCCAGGCCAGCTCCAGCAGCTTCTGAGCGTAGAAGTAGGTGGCGACCTGCGAATCCGGGAATTGTTCAAATAACTGGTCAGGCCAGCTATCATCCGGCTTGATGTTCTGGGCGGTGCCATAAGTTTCGAAGCTCTGAGGTCCGGTGGCGACTCTCCGGCGCCAGCTATCATCCGGATTTTCTACTCGCATGCGCCGGATGGGATTGACAGCACGTCTGGAAAGCCTCTTTTTGCGAATCCAGCGGATCACGGCAAATCCGCCCCACCACCAGAACATATACAGAAAGAACACGCCCATCAGCAGGTAAACGAGCAGATTTTGCCACAGAGTGAGTTCTTGCATGCGATCTCCCTTTATTGATTTTTGAACGAGTGCCGGCTTCCCGCGCAGTATCTTCAGGAATCGCAGTGGAAATGGCAATGGGCGCGACGAAAGATCTTCACGCAAAAGCGTATCAGCGTTTACAATATAGAGTCATCTTGACAATTAGAACCGGGGGCCAATCCTCAAACTGGCTCTCTCATTGTTTACATGCACCGCCTGCACTCTGATAATGACCCGCGCTTCCGGCCATTGGGTTAATCCGCGCAGGCGGGAGTTGGACACCGCAGCGGCCCGGGGCGTTTCGGCTTCGGGTTTGAGTCATGCGACTGTCTGGTTCTTCGGCCTTGATGATTTCGTGACGCGATCAGCGCTACTTCAGGGTGGCGGGTGCGCCGCCTTGCGTACATCTGCGTAAAGATATGTGCGGGGGACCAACCCGAGTCCGGCGCGTGTCGGAGCAATCCTGCAGGTAACCGCATGACCCCGGAACCCGGGCGGCGCGGTAACGATAGGCAGCAGTCGCAGAAACGACCATGTGTGTTTGCAGGCGCAACAACTTCACGTCCATTTGCCAGGTCGGTCCAGATCAGGTCAATGCAAATAATTTCACGTTTAACTAAGCTCGCTTGAGTAGCCGCAAATATGACTTCGCCGACCCTGAGTAACGGGTTCTCTACACGGGTGAAGGGCGATGCGGAGGGGGTAAATCCGGCTTTTTGCGCCGGATAAACCTCTTGTCGGTGCTACGGCGCCGTTCATCCGCTCGGTCAGAAGCGGCAATGACGACGAGAACCGCGTCTCAAAAATTAAACTACTCTTGTTGGAAAGATTCGCTTACCCACGGTAGATCTGAATGAATAACTCGATCGAACTCGGTCTCATTAAAAAAACTTTGCCTCTGGCGATCTGCTGCGTGTTCCTCAGCATGCAGAGCCAGGCGCAGCAACGCCCGGATGATTCAGTCTCGATAGATAACGAGCGTCTGGCCACCGAAGGCATCCTGCTTGAAGAAGTGATTGTCTGGGGGGTGCGAGCATCCCAGGCCAAAGCTATCGATATCAAACGGAACTCGGCGACGGTGGTAGATTCCATCGTGGCGGAAGATATCGGTAAGCTGCCTGACCTGACCATCACCGATTCATTGCAGCGTATTACCGGGGTGCAGATCACCCGCGAGGCCAACGAAGGAACATCGCTGAACGTGCGCGGTATGCCTCAAGTGCTGACGACCTTGAACGGCGAGCAATTCTTGAGCCCCTGGTCCATCACCAACGTGGGTGCGAATTATTCGGACATTCCCGCCGGTATGATCAGCGGCGTGGATGTACACAAGTCCTATAGCTCAGGCATGCTCGAAGGCGGTATATCCGGTGTGGTCGATCTGAAGACCTACCGGCCGACAGAGATGGAATCCGGCTGGACGGGTACCGTCAAGCTCGAAGGCTCGCGCGGGGAAGACTCGGACTTTGAATATCGCGAGGACGGCTCGACGACGACCCGGGCTCCGGACAGCAACCTCAGCCTTTTTGTCGGTTACAACGATGATGAGCGCTGGGGTTTCACCGCCGGCGGATTTTTCACCAATACCTACGCCGCCAACTACCGGGTCTTCGAAGACCAGCGCGTCGCTTTTCTCGACGTCCCGGGCGGAACTCCGGGTGACCCGAACGATTTGAACGGAGACGGCGATCTGGTCAATGACTGGTATCTGGTTCCGGCCGAATTCGGCGCTCGCAGCAATTTCATGGACCGCGACCGGGAAGGTGTTTCCTTTACGCTGGACGTCAAGCTGAACGACCGCTTCTCCATGAAAGGCGACATTTTCTATACCCGCATGGATCAGTACGACCGCGGGGTGCGTGCCTCCTTTAAAGGCCAGAGCAATGCGCTGGCGTATCTTGAGCAGGGGCGGTACCTGCTGGATGGTGAATACGTCTATTTCGGTACTGGCGATGAAATCCCGGCCGGCGCGCAGGACGCGTATGAAGTGCAGGGAGATGCTGACCTGTTCAACGTGCTGCAGCCCGGCTCGGTGTTCGGTCAGGGTACCGACGTCACTTACGTCGACCGGAACGGGGTAACGCAAACCCGGACTTTGCACCCGGTGACCGTGGCCCAGATTGCATCGCCGGAGTTTCAGGTCTATTCCACCAATGACATCAATCGCACGGCCGCAATCAACGGCAGCCTGCTCCTGGAATATACCAACCAGGAAAACCTGGATTTGAGCTTTCGTTATGTCAGGGCGGAAGCCGAGCACCAGCTGCGCCAGGCTAGCCTGCAGCAGGGCTCACCCGCCTGGCTGTGGCTGGATATGGACCAGGACCAGCGTAAAGACCGGCTCAATGTCTTTGACGTGACGGTGGATTACCGCGGTGACGCGCCCTCGTTTACGTACGATGAAGATCTCTCGTCCCCGGATCTGCTGCAGTATTACCAGGCATTCGGCTCGGGGCAGACTACCGATGCCACGCTGGACGTCCTGCGGGCAGACGGTACCTATCTGTTCGATTTCGTCGACAACATTGAGTCAGTCGATTTCGGTGTGCGCTATGGTCTGCGCCGCGCGGATCACTCACGTTTTTTCTATGTCACGCCCACGGGCCGGTTCAGCACCTATAACGATCCACGGGTGGATCTTGAGGACCGTTATCGTCTGCGCGAGGGCAATACCGTCTGGGAAGTGAGCCCCAATTGGCGGCGTTATGACTATGAACTCGAAGATCCGAACCTGATCAATCCAGAGATCGGCGGCATGCTGCCCAATGGATTTACCCGGGATTCGGTGGTCGAATTCACTGAATTTGGCCCCGTCCGCGGGTTTGAAAGTGGTGTCTCGGCGCTCAGTCCGGCTGCATGGGATTCGCCGCTGGAATTCATGAACTCACTCTATCCGGGCACTCGCACGGCGGTCGACCCCAGCTACGATTATTCAGTGGACGAGGCCTCGTTTTCGACGTATGGGCAGCTGAATTTCAACTTTGAAGAAGGTTTGGGTATTCCCCTCGAGGGCAACATTGGCCTGCGCGTGATCCACACGAAACGGGAGGTCACCCGCTCGGTGGTGCCGGACGTGCTGGATCGCAGTAACTCCATCGGATACGGCTTTCAGAAAATAGCGTTCGTTTCCGAAAAGGAAACCATCGACCACTCCTATACCGAAATACTGCCTGCACTGAACCTGCGCTACACCCCGAAAGACGATCTGGTGGCGCGCTTTGCAGTGTCCCGGACCACGTCTCGAAACGACTTGAACAACGTCGGTTCGAGCCTGTCGCTGCAGTATCAAATGTGTAACAAGACCGAACTGGATGAGAACGGTGTGCGGCGGGTGGTTTACTCGGTGACGCCTTCCGGGGAAGTTCTGCCGGAGCTCGTCTCTTGTGTTCAGAGCGCCTCCGATACCGGTAGCCCGTACATCAAACCCTGGCAGGCGGATGTTTTCAACACCTCGCTCGAATGGTACTTCGCGGAAAACGCGGTGCTGAGCGCCGGTCTGTTCCTGATCATGGTCGATACCTCCGTGGAGACCATCCAGGAACAGCGTCCGTTCAACGACGCAGACGGTGTGGATCGCGGAAATACCGCCAACGTCGATGTGTCACGCAACGTCGGGGCCTCTGATCTGTACGGTGCGGAGATCGGCTATCGCCATCCCTTTACGTTTTTGCCGGGCAAGTTTTTTGAATCCACCGGTCTGGAATTTAACTACACGTATTCAGAAAGCAGCTCCAACGACCGGGATATTCAGGGCAAGGAATTCCCTCTGCAATCAAACTCCAAGCACCAGACCAACCTTATTCTCTGGTATGACGATGGCAAGCTGAACACACGACTGGCCTACAACTGGCGCAGTGAAGAGTTTCTGGGTCGGGTCGATCTGAGTACCAACGAAGCTGCGCTCAGCCTGGGCAACTGGCTGGAGCCGACCGGATATCTGGATCTGTCGATGAGCTATTGGCTGAACGATCACTTCGGAGTTTTCTTCAACGCCAACAACCTGACGGAAACACACAGAAAATCGTACTCACAGTTTGAGAGCCAGTTCCACTCGATGTGGGCGCAGGAACGACGCTACGCTGCGGGCCTGACACTTAAACTTTAAGGACGGCGCGACCGTCCTCTATCAGATTCCTGATCCAGTCAAGACGATTTTGGAGCACAACATGAACATTAAAACTAGCATCTGGATCATTATGCTGGGCATGGTCTTTTTGCAGGGTTGCGATAGCGGTGGCATTCTCGACGACGAAAAAGACCAGCACCCGCTGGTCCCTGACGTTCCGCCGCAAATCGACCCATCGACGCCGAGACCTCCGGAAGATGCCAAGGTCATCACCACCAGTGCGGACCAGATTATCGACGCCGCGGGCAATCCTGTGCTTCTGCGCGGTATCAACCTGCAGTATGCGCAGAACCCCAATGAGCGCATCAACGGCATCCCTGCCATCCGCAGCGTCGGCTCCAATGTGGTTCGCCTGCAGCTGTCCAAGAGCACAACCGCGGTTCAGCTTGAAGGCGCGCTGGAGCGGGTTGTCGAGGAAGGTCTGATCGCCATCCTGTCATTCTGGGGCCCGGAAGGTGAAATTGCCTGTACCAGCTCCAGTACCCAGCTGGACGCAGCGGTTTACAACCTGTGGCTCAACGCCTGGATGCCGGTGCTGTCCCAAGGGCGTTTCCAGCCCTACATGATGCTGAACATTGCCAGCGGCTGGGGTCCACCGAGCATATTTACCGCATCGGCGGTGCAAAGCTACGAAGCCTATATCGCGGCTTACAAAGAATATATCGCGCGCTTCCGGTCGGTGGGTTTCAAAGTCCCGCTGGTCATTGATGCGCCTGGATGTGGCGAAGACCATTTTGCGTTTGTCAGCGGTCGGGGCGATGAATTGCTGGCGGCCGACACTGAAAGGAATCTGGTTTTTTCCGTGCAGGCATTCCGTTCTGCCTGGAATACCGAAACCAAGATTCGTGAAAATATCGGTGACCTGCAGCGCCTGCCGGCACCGTTTATTCTCGGCAGTTTTGGTGGTTCGGGCGTACCCGGCAATGTTGCGGTGGACCATGAGCAACTGATGTACATGGCTACCGGCGATTATGCGCTGAAGCTTTCTCTGCCCTGGAGTGGGCCGGAGGATGTGGTAGCACTGTCTTATCCTCTGGATGAGCCCAAAGACATCATCGGGCTGGGTGTCACCTTCGAAGCGTTTATCCCACAGGGCTACATCGATGCCGGCGGAGCGCTGAGCATGCAGCTGGTCCTGGAAAATGCCAGTGGCGAGTACGCCCTGTCGAACCCGTCGCCGGCTACTGGCCGTTTGAGAAATCGCTGGAACAGTTACAGCTTCGCCGTCACCGATGCGGCAGATCTGGCTGAGCAAAGTGAGAACTTTGATCCCGCCGAAGTGACCCGCGTCGGTGTCCGCATCGCCGCAAACGGCAAAGCGGCCACGGTGGTCGGCGATATCCTGATCGACAACTTTGTGATCAGTGCCGCGCCCGAACCGATATTTACCAGCCGGTTTACCAACGGGCTTGAGGGCTGGTTCCGACCCTTCGGTGTTGTCGGAGATGCGTCTTCGCTGTCAGTGGTCGATGGCGCCCTGGCGGTGCTGGCGCCCTGGAGCGCCGGCGGTAATATTGCGCTGCGTACTGATGCCATCGCCGCATCCCAGCCGCCGATGGATCTGGAAGAGAGTTTTACCGTTTCCTTCCGGGTTTTCGTACCGCAGGAATATGCCAGTGAAACCGGCATCACGCTGCAACCGTTTCTCCAGGACGGTAGCAACAACTTTGTATTTTCCGGCATTGGTTTCTTTCCGTTCCGCGCACCCGACTTCAAATTCGGTGAGTGGAACACAGTCACGGCCACCCAGGCGAATTTCCCGGATTACCTGTTGAGTGACGGGTATGAAGGGAACGACAATTTTAACCCTGCTATCCGGCCAAACGGCATCGGAATTGAGATCAGCGGTATTCAGACTGCTAAAACGCAGCCGATCCTGATCGACGACTTCAAGGTGGAAAGCAGCGTAACACGGTCCATCCGCCGGGATACGGTATACGAAAACGCACTGGCCAACTGGAATTATGTATTTGGTGCGGGGAATGAAAGTTCGGTGACATTCGATGCCGGCGTTCTGTCAATTTTGGCTCCGTGGACTTCGACTGCAAACGCTACTTCAGCGGGACATACCCTGGTTCCCGATCAGCCGACGCCCCTTTACGTTAATTCCCCGTTCGTGGTGAGTTTCGAAATTTTTATCCCGGAGGAATATGGCACCGAAGCATTGATGGCGATCCAGCCGTTCGTCATGGACGCTTCAGATGTTCCAGTGTTTGCCGGGCTTAAATACATCCAGGTCGCGGGCGGAATCGCCCTCGGTAGCTGGCAAACGATCGAAGTGGCAATCAACGACATGACGAGTGAGGGTTCGCTACAGCCCGGTTACGACGTCAATGATCCGGTTACACAAATCGGTGTTCAGGTCGTGCAAGTACAATCGGCCAAGACCGAGCCGGTGCGGGTCCGGAATTTCGAGGTCGAAACGGTAACCGAGGTCCAGGAGTCGGCCCTGTTTGAACTGGAATTTGAAACTGAAGAAGAAGTGGCAGATTTCGAGTTTATCGATCGGCCCGAATTGTCTGACAGCACCTGGCTGAGCAGTTTCAACGTGGACACCAAAACCCACACCTTCGGTATTCAACCTTTCGGTTGGCTGGCTTGGGCCTGGACAGGTAACGTCGATCAGAACGCCGGCTGGAACCTGTCGACGCTGGACGGGTTTGTGGTGCCGGGAGATGCGGAGTCGGGCGTTGATCTGACCGACCGCGGTGAAGATGTCGTTAATGGTGTCTACGGCATCATGATGACCGCCGAGCCTGCCGGGTTTCCCCAATAGCGTGAATTAAAACGCAGGGATCAGATAACTGGCCATATAACCGGGGTGCTGAAGGATGACTTCATGCACCCCGGTGTGTTTATGAACCTGCAAAAAGCATCACGCCGAGGCGGATGACACGTGAAGTGATCGGCAGAACACAACCGGTCACATCAGCAGTGGAAAAGACATGTCTGGAGCGATATGCTTCAGCGCAGGTTGAATGGACTGCGCACCGGCGGTGGTGCCAGGCAGTCCATAGAAGTCTTCCCATGTAGTAAAGGAACCTTTGATCAATTCCGGTCAGCGTCTGCCTTGAGCGTCGGTCCGGTTTGGCCGCGTGGATCTCGTAAAGCGCTGCAGGCGAGACCTTGTCCGGAATTGATCACAGGTCCGTTAATAATAAAATCCGATCCGGATGCATGCGGGAATCCATTATGAAAAATGTTTCGAATGTTAACAAAGTCATTATTCTGAACTGTTTTGGCCGTGGCGGATCGAGCATTCTGTGGAACATGATCGGCTGCTCTCCGGAAGTGCTGATGACGGGTCGCGAGTGGCACCGGGGTTTTTACGGCAGGTTGCCGGTGCTGGGCCGGGCCCTGCGCAGGGCTACCCGCCCCTGGGGACTGGATGTACCGCCGCTGCCGGGTCTTCCGTCGCTGGCCGGCTCCCGGGTTTTGCAGAGCATTCCGGCGCAGGAGCTCGCTGACAAACCCACAGCCCGGACGACTGTCATCAAGTTGATGGATCATCACCTGTGCATGAACCGCGTGATCAACGCTGCCTTTCAGGAGACCGAGCAGGTTATTCTGATGCGTCATCCGGTGGCGCAGTGCGAAAGCCTTTCCCGCAGCGGTCTGGCTACCGAGCAGGCAGTGGCCTGGTATGTTGATGTGTGCGAACGCTTCCTGCGCTTGAGCAAACAGCGCAACGTCCATCTGGTGAAATTTGAAGACATGGTGCGCGACCCTTTTGCGGTTCGTGACCGGCTTTACGACACGCTCGGCATTGCGCTGCCCGAGTCGGGCGGCATTCGTTTTAAACGCAAGAAATTCGGTGATCAGCGTACCGCCAACGATGCCGCAGTGGGTGATTATGTCGAGATGACGCGCGAGAACGTGGCCGAGCTGCTCGATCCCCGGGTCAATGAAAAATCCCTCGCCCGGGTTCCCGGTGAACGCCAGGAATTTATCTGGGCCCGAGTGGGAAAAGTCGCCGCACAACTGGGCTATCAGGCGGAAGAGCTTGAAAACGCAATGGCGGAACCGGTCACCGATGAAGTTCCGGAGGCCGGACGGATAGCCCTCGGCGGGTAATCCGGCGAGGGTTTATTGCGAGGTCGATGAGCCGCCCTGGTGACCCGTCACTTCAGCGCCCGCATCGGGGGATAAACGCAGA
Source organism: uncultured Cellvibrionaceae bacterium (assembly GCA_964641175.1). Classification (GTDB taxonomy): domain Bacteria; phylum Pseudomonadota; class Gammaproteobacteria; order Pseudomonadales; family Cellvibrionaceae; genus CAYNST01. The sequence continues at coordinate 34,537 of CAZXLJ010000013.1, read as the reverse complement.
AAGACGCAGGAGGCAATCACCACCAGAATGCCCATACCGATAAATGCCACATGGAAGTCGATCAGCGCCAGTTCCTGACGCTCCGCCAGGTATTGGGAGCCACGCAGCAGGATCACGCCCATGGCGATACCCAGTACCATCGAAACTTGCTGCAACATTGATGAAAGCGTCGCCGCCGAGCTGCGCCAGTGATCCGGGATGTCAGCAAATGCCAGCGTATTGAGCGCGGTGTACTGCATGGACCGGGTCAAGCCCGCGAAAAACAGCACCACCATCATGACGACCCTGGCGGTGTCCTGCGTAAAGAACCCACACGCCGCAATCGCCGCGCCGCACAGAACGCCGTTGACCAGCAGAACCCGCCGGAACCCGAAACACCGCAGCACTAAAGTAGTGATGGTTTTCATGCCGAGGTTGCCGAGGAAGTACACGAGGATATAACCGCCGGCTTCGAGGGGCGTCATGCCGAACCCCAACTGAAACAGCAGGGGTAACAGAAACGGCGTGGCGTTGATGCCGGTGCGGACGTAAGTGCCGGCCCAGAGAGTCGACATCGCGAAGGTGTGGCAGCGGAAGCTGTCCAGATTCAGCAAAGGCTGCGGTGAGCGCTTCAGATGGCGCACAGCGAGGCAGGCGAGCAGGGCACCGGTCGCAAACAGCAGGCAGCTTCCGGTTTTGCTGAAATGCTGGTGGGCGAAAGATTCCAGTCCGTACAGCAACCCCAACAGGGCGCCGGCGGTCAGCAAAAAACCGGGGAAATCGAAGGCCCGCCGCTGTTCGGGGGGATGCCGGGGGATCAGGGACCAGGCGAGAATAAAGGCCAGCAGACCCAAAGGTGCGTTGATATAAAAGTTCCAGCGCCAGGAAAAATAGGTCGTAACAAAACCGCCCACGGCTGGCCCGATGACAGGCGCCATCAGGGCCGGCCAGGTAATCAGCGCCGTTGCCTGTAGCAGCTCGGATTTGCGAGTGTTGCGCAGCACCAGCATGCGGCCCACCGGGGTCATGAAGGCGCCACCCACACCCTGCAATGCCCGTGCGGCAATAAATTCGGGCAGATCCTGCGCCGCTCCGCAAGCCAGCGACGCCACCGTGAAGACCACGATGGCACAAAGAAACGTCGTTCGGGCGCCGAAGCGGTCAGAGGTCCAGCCGGCCAGGGGGACCATCGCCGCCACCGCCAGGATGTAAACGCTGATAGCCACGCTTAAATCCACCGCCGCCACGCCAAAGCTTGTGGCCATGGCGGGCAGAGAGGTCGCGATGATGGCGCCGTCCAGCAACACCATGAAGAACGATCCGCCGACGATCAGGGCGACCAGCCGGGAGCGCCTTTCCTCCGGGGATCTAGGCACCGGGACAGGCTACTGACATGGGTTGCCGCCGAGGGAATCAGATGCCCGGGCAAGATGCGCCGGGTGTTCCGGGGCTTGTTCAAGCAGGCAATAGGTTACGCCGTTGGTCCAGCCGAAACCGTCCTGCAGAGGGTATTCACCCCCATGTGCGTGTTCCGCGGTCGGGCGCAGCACATATTTCTCCACCAGCTTGCCTTCCCGGGCGTACAGCTGGGCGACGATATTCAGCCAGCGCTGGCGAATCTCCCCGGCCAGTTCGGCGTGACCGTAATGTCCAAGACCGCTCACTGCCATCCACTGCAAGGGCGCCCAGCCGTTGGGCCTGTCCCATTGCTCGCCGGTGTTCGCAATTTCCGTCGTGGACAAACCGCCGGGCGCCAGCAACCGCTCGGCCACCACGTCCGCCACCCGCAGTGCCTGATGCCGGGTGGCGGATTCCACAAACAGCGGTACCACCGTGGCGGCGGTCAGATTTTCCCGGCGCTGGCCCAGGCGCCAGTCGTAATCGAAGAACGCGCCCGTCCTGCCATTCCAGAAATAGCGATCCATCGCAATCCGGCGCCGGTCAGCGCGCTGGTTGAACTCCTTGGCGGTATAGGCCTCTCCGCGCGCGTCCCCGAGGCGGGCAATCATGCGTTCGAGTTTATATATCAGGCAGTTGAGGTCTACCGGCAGGATGGCTGTGGTGCGAATGGTGGACAGGTCATCGGGTATCTCAAGCCAGCGTGAGCTGAAATCCCAGCCGGATTCTGCGCCGGCGCGCAGGTCGCGATAGACATGATGAGCGGGGCGGTCCGAGCGCCGCGCCGTCTCTACATCTTCCCGCCAGGACTCTTCCCGGGGCGTATCGCGATCATCCCAGTATCGGTTGAGAACGCACCCGTCGGGAAGACGTACGCAGCGGCGATGGTGTTCACCGGGTCGCAAGACGTCGGCGCCGGCCATCCAGAAGGAATACTCCTTGCGCAATTGCGGCAAGTAGTCGGCTGCATCACAAATGCCGCTGCGTTCAAACAGCTCGATCATCAGACTGAACACCGGCGGTTGGGAGCGACTCAGGTAATAGGTGCGATTGCCATTCGGAATGTGGCCCAGCGTGTCCAGCAGGTAGGCGAAATTGTTCGCCATCGCTTTGAGCAGATCCGACTGCTTGCTGGCGGCAAGGCCAAGCATGGTGAAGTATGAATCCCAGTAATACAGTTCACTGAAGCGGCCGCCAGGTACCACATAGTCATGCGGCAGCGGCAGCAGTGAAGACAGGGCCGGGTGTTCTGTCGGGCGGCGGGTCAGGACTGGCCACAACGAGTCAATATGTTCGACCAATCCGTTATCCGGATTTGACACAAAGCATCCGGGCGGAACCTGTTCCAGTAAAAAATTCTTGTGGACGAAGTCGCGCAGGTCAAAATCGGGTCGGAAAAAGCTGGTCCTGTAGGCCGCCATAATGGCTTCCGGATGACGCCGTGGCGCGCAATCGACAAAGGTTTTGCTGTCCTCGAATATGCGCTCGGACTGAACCGCGACAAACAACTCCTGATAGCGGTCAGCCGGTGTCAGGGAGTCCGCTTCAGATACATGATCGAGCAAGGCGCCGAAGCGACTGACTTGCAGTGCGGGTTGATGCTCTTCAATATCACTGCCGTAAAGACCCACAAAAATCTCCCGTGTGCATAACTGGGGTGCCGCCGCCGGTTCACATACGGACGAAAGGCTGGAAGCCGGGTATTCTCCACATCGACCCGGTGATGGCAAGCCGGGCGGGCTGATCCATTCAACAATTGGACCGGATCCGAACTCGACGAACGCTTTTGAATGAATTTGCCAACGGCAAAATGTTTCCCGCGAAAATATTTAACCCGCCCTTATTTTTTGAAAAAAAGAGCATATACTCGGCCAATCCCAGTGATGGTAATAGCCCGGATTATGTGGCGAACTGCTCCAGATCATTCAGACCTTTCCCCGTTGCCGATATCCGCGGCGGCGCACGCTGACGTTAATAATTCTGTCCACCAATGTTCTGTTCACCAATGTTCTGCCAACCGAAGCCCTGCCAACCGAAGCCCTGCTAACCAAAGTCCTGCCCACGAAAGCGCTGGTCACCAGAGTTCTTTCCAGAATGGTCCTGTTGGCGGAAGTCCTGAGTACTGCTGCCCGGCACGAAGTACCGCTGCCCCGAATGGCCCGACCCGAAAATTTTTCGACCTGTGGTCAGTCAGCATATTTTTCTGTGCGTTTTTTACCATGCTGCCGATGTCGCTGGACGACAGTTATGGCAGCGATGCGGGCTATAAAGGTGCGAGTGTTGAGCTGATTCTCGCCCTCAACGACTCGGTCCAGTCTCCCCGCGATCAGAAATTTATTGCCTCAGAAGACGCATCCGGATGGGTGCCGGTTACTCCGGCCAGACCTGCCCGGATGGTCACAGCGCTTTCGGGCATCACCTCGATCATCACCCCGCCTATCCGGGCGCCCCCACAAATTTCCTGAATCTCTGATCACCATTCAATTCATTCAATTGTTAAGGGGGCAGTATCCAACTGCTCGGGAGGACAGGCTTGTGAAAAAATTGATCCTAAGGCAGGTCGGTGCCATTGATAAGGTAGTCTGGCCACGAGTGGCAGACCATCTGGATTTTGATTTGCCCGCAACGGAAGTGTTTGTTGATTTTCTGTCGCGCGGCCCCTCCGTGGTGGACATAGACACTCCGGCTCATGATGCCGAGCTGGCGATGAAACGCGAACACGCCCGGCTCAAGCTGGTCGTGGATGACGGTGGCTATGTCTGCGGCACCGTGACACGCGAACAGCTCAGTGACGAAGAGATCGTAAAAAAAGTGGCGGAAGGTAGTAGCCGTCATGAACTGCGCGTGCGCGATTTCATGACGCCACGGCAGAGTCTGCGCGTTCTGGAATATGCCGATTTGACAAGAGCTACACTGGGGGATGTGATTCAGGCGCTTGAAAGCGAAGGCCATTCACACTGCGTTGTGACTGATGGCGAGCGTCAGGGAATTCGCGGCTTTATTTCCCTGGATGATATCCGTGGTCATGTGGACAGGGCGCGCACCAGCCGAAGGGATTCTCCTTTCGCGGATATCTTCAAAGCGGTTTACCACGGTTAACACCGCGCACCGAAGGATTCACGGCGACAGGTCAAGTTCGCCGTGAATCCTGTTCTTACCGCCGTTTTCTTCTGATCAGAAGCGCGCCCGCAGCGCCGACAACCGCCACAACGGCAAGCTTTTTCGCAATGGCCGGCTTGTCATGTTTCCACTGGGCCTTCATGCCCTTTTCCGCACAGATATTCGGGATGCGACCCTTGCGCAAGTCCGCGACAATGCCTTCGAGCGCATTGACCCGATCTGCCATTACCAGCATCAGCCAGTGGCCATAGGTCCCTTCGCTGGATTTGAAGGCCTGTCGACGCAGCATACCGCTCAGCCCGGTCGGGGGTGCAGATGTCCCGTAGACCGATGATAACGACGGTCGCTCAATGGAGTGCAAGACCTCGGTATCACCGGTTTGCTGCACGGGTCGCTGCCAGGAGTAGTCATGTTTCTCGGGTATATCCCGGTGTCTCATTGGATAGGTCGGATCATTTTTGGGATCGGCATCAATACCCCATCCATGCACCGGGTTTGCCGGTCTGTCCATCGCCATATCGGCGCGATCAGAATCTTTTTTCAACTCATACGGTGAATTTTCCATAATTTTTCCCTCAGTGGCGACTGGCAGAAGTGATGAGTACCGGCTTGATACAGCCGTCGAGTTTGTCGGAAAAAATCCGGTAGGCGTCGGCGACGTCTTCCAGCGGAATGCGGTGAGTAATTAATTCCTTCGGTTTGATATATCCGTTCTGAACATGTTCAATGAGTCGCGGTAGCAGGCGTTTGACAGAGGCCTGGTTGGCGCGGATGGTCAAGCCTTTGTTGACCACATTGCCGATCGGAATCATGTTTCCGGTTGGGCCGTATACGCCGACGATTGACACAATGCCGCCTTTTTTAACCGAGTTGATGGCCCAGTGAAGCGCGGTGGCCGAGCCGGCCTGCAACAGCATTTTTCGCCCGGTCAGGGTTTGCATCGCGCTGCCTGCGGCCTCCGCGCCGACCGCGTCGATGCAGACATCAGCGCCCAGCGAATCCGTGATGCGCTTGATAAAAACCACCGGGTCTTCGAGAGAGCGGAAATTGTAAACTTCGCACTGGGCGTAGTTTTTTGCAAAATCCAGACGATATTCGACATGGTCGATGACGATCACCCGACCGGCACCAAACAACCATGCACAGCGCGCCGCCATGATGCCGATTGGACCGGCGCCAAATATAACCACGGTGTCACCGCGCTGAATGCCACCCATTTCTGCAGCCTGGTAGCCGGTGGGAACCACATCGGTGAGCAGCACCGCATCGTCCAGATCCATGCCCTCGGGAATGACCGTCGGCCCGACATCGGCGTAGGGGACACGTACATACTCGGCCTGACCGCCGTCATAGCCGCCGGCAGTGTGAGAGTAGCCAAAAATTCCTCCCACGGCAGTGGCTTCAGGGTTGGATTCATGGCAGTTGCCGTACATCTGTTGCTTGCAGAATACGCACTTCCCACAGGCGATATTGAAAGGTACGAGCACTTTGTCCCCGACCTTCAGGTTGCGGACTTCGGGACCGATTTCTTCGACGACGCCGGTAAATTCATGTCCAAAGGTACTGCCCACCCGCGTATCGGGAACGTTACCGTTGTACAGGTGCAGATCCGATCCGCAAATGCACGAGCGGGTGACCCGCACGATAGCATCCTGCGGGTGGAGAATCTCAGGCATGGGTTTCTGTTCGATGCGGACTCGCTGTGGTCCTCGATAATTCATCGCAAGCATAATAATTACCTGTCTGTGGAAGTTCGAATGAATACGCTGCTGCGCTACACCTCGAAGCCCTATGCAAAAGCTGTGCAGTGAACACGATTGTGCGAATGCCATTAAATCAGGTGCCGAAAAGCCGCCGTCGGGAATAAAATCCCGGCGACTGTTTGTGAGTGAGCGAAATAAAACTACAGTTGCGTGATAGCGGATCTTAATGAGCCTGTGAAAGACACGTAGCCGTCGGTTGAGAGGGTGTACTGGTCGAGATCCTGAGCCAGAAACAGATTCCCGTGGTAGTGCTCAACCGCTTCACGCCGGATCGGTTCCAAAGTCGCATCATGAGGTCGGTGATAGCGCTGACTGAAATGGGTCAGGATCAGATTGGGAATGTTGGCGGACTGCGCAAATGTTGCGATCGATGCTGCGGAGCAATGCTGCGGTCCAGGCTCCACCGCCATGGCGACTTCTTTTGTATAAGTGGCTTCGTGCACCAGCAGATCTACATTGTGTGCAGCATCGGCCAGCAGTTCGGGCCGGTCATTGTCGCCCCCAATGATTAGCCGGCGCAATTTTTTCTCATGGATTACATCGCTGGCGTAAATGTGGCGTCCGTCTTCGAGAACCACGTCGATACCTGCCTGCAGTTGTCCCCATGCAGGTCCGCGCGGAACCGAGAGTGCAGCGAGCTTATCGGTATCGATGCGCGGGCTTCGATCAATTTCGGTAAAAACATAGGCGTGGGACGGCACACGGTGGGACAGCACAACCCGGTGCAGCATAAAATCCGGAGTCTGCAACCCATCAAGATCTTCCACCGCATGGAAACTCAGTGCATAAGGCAAAGTTACAGCTGTCAGGCGAAATACAGTGTCGAGATATTCCCTGATTGCTCGCGGTGCGACTATCGTCAAGGGTTCGATCCGACCTTGAGTGGCCGCGGTCGCCAGAAGGCCGGGCAAACCGTAGCAATGGTCCCCGTGGACGTGGGTAATCAGAACGGCCTCCAGCTGCACCAGCGAGAGGCTCGTATGCATCAGGCGATGCTGCGTGGCCTCGCCGCAGTCCACAAGATACCAGCGCCGGGAGTTTGAAGGCGAGACCGCAAGCGCAGTCACATTGCGCTGGATTGTAGGGACGCCGGCGGAGGTTCCGAGGAAGGTCAGGTGCATGCGGTTTTCCGTTTTCCGTTAGCCGTTAGCCGTTAGCCGCTTAGCGGTGATCAGTTAACCGAACGCGGCCTTGATGATGGCAAAAATCAGCACAAACAGCAGGGCGAACCCCCCGAGAATCATGAACGCGTGATTGCGGCGCCGGATTGCAGGGATGCGGGCCGTGACCGATGCCATGGTCGGCTCTTCGGTGCGGATGTTGGCCGGGTGCTGACCGGCGTAGCGGGAGATGCCGGCGTGTTCTTCATCAACCGGGACTACCAGAAGCAGCGCACCTGCGTCTGCAAAATCACGTCGCCACCGTGTGGCATCCTGCTCGGTTGAAACAGTTTCGATTTTTACGGGACTGCCGCTGAACCAGTTCCGGGAAATCCACTCTGGGGATTTGTGCACAAGGTTGGCAAGGTTATCGATGACATCGGGACGGTTGAAGCCCGTTACCAGATCTCCGGTAAACATCAAGTTCCACATAAGCTGTCCTGTGTGTAGAAATTTTCAGAGCGAAAATTCGGTGATCATCATAGCTCGACCGTAATTGATATGACACAATCGGTCCCCATGCGATGGTCCGCCGAGCTCACGGACCGAACTCACCCAAGGTAAGTACGCACCCACGAGAGAATTTGATTCCATGTTGATACACAGATTGTCGCCATTGATTTTTTGCACCCTCGTTGCCTGTTCGGATGTACCCATCACCGACCGGAATCAGCTGAACCTTGTACCCGAAGGACAACTGCGGGAGATGAGTGATCAGCAGTATCAGCAGTTTCTTCAGGAAAACAAAATATCTGCCAATAAATCCCAAACTGCCGCGGTGCAGTCGGTGGGGCGCAAAATTGCGGCCGCCATCGAGGCTCACATGCGGGAGACAGGGGACGCGGACCGGGTCGAGGGGCTGGACTGGTCCTTTGCCTTGATCGAATCACCGGAGCACAACGCCTTCGCAATGCCCGGCGGCAAGGTCGTGGTGTATGAAGGGATGATGAACCTGATCGGTGACGACAACGCCCAGCTCGCGACCGTCATGGGGCACGAGGTCGCCCACGTCATTGCCAGTCACGGTAATGAACGCATGAGTCAGCAACTGCTGACCCAGTACGGCGGCATGGCGCTGGGTGCCCTGACCAGCCAGCAGTCAGATCAACTGCGCGGCCTGTTCGATACGGCGTACGGACTGGGAACCCAGGTGGGCGTCCTGCTGCCTTTCAGTCGGACGCAGGAACTTGAAGCAGACAAACTGGGATTAATTTTCATGGCGAAAGCGGGTTACGATCCGCGCAAGGCCGTAGGCTTCTGGGAAAAAATGCAGAGCCAGGGTGAAGGCGGCAGCCCACCGCAATTCCTCTCGACGCACCCGACCCACAGTAACCGTATCGAAAGCATCGAAAAATACTTGCCGGAAGCACTTCAATATTACAAGTGAGCTGATCTGTCCCTGATTAACGTCGGCAGGCGGCTTGATCAGGGATTCCCCAGGCCGCGGACTCAAGGAGAAAGCGGTGGATAATAATAAAAGCGAATTACTGGCCCAGTTGCGCATCGATCGAAGCGCTGCGCATTCACCACGTGTCCTGTGGCCCTGGTGGCTGGCGGCCTTGCTGCCGGCAGCGCTGGTTATTGGCCTGGCGTGGAAGCTGACGGCAGCCGAGGCAATTCCGGTGCAGGTGGAAATGGCCAGGGTGACGGCCCTGCAGACGCGTGCCAGTAGCGTTCTGGACGGCACCGGATACGTCAAGGCGCGGCGCTTCGCCACCGTCTCATCCAAGGTCACCGGCAAAGTCACTGAAGTTCTGGTCGAAGAAGGAATGTCCGTGGACAAGGACCAGATCGTTGCCCGACTTGATGATTCCAACATGCGTAAATCCCTCGCGCTGTTTCAGGCGGAACTGGTGTCTGCCCAGACTCAGGTTCACGAAACCGAGGCTCGCCTGCAAGAGGCCCGCCGCACTCTGGAGCGCACGCAGGAATTGGCGAACAAAAAGCTCGTCAGTGCGGCAGCGCTCGATTCAGCGCGCGCCAATTTCAACTCGCTTACCGCCCAGCTGGCGACGCGTAAAGCCGGCATCACCCTCGCTGAGCGCCGCATCGCCATGGAGCAGCAGAATCTGGATGACCTGGTGTTGCGGGCACCCTTTGCCGGTGTAGTGATCAGCAAGGACTCCCAGGTGGGTGAAATGATTTCTCCCATTTCGGCCGGAGGTGGTTTTACACGTACCGGCATCTGCACGCTGGTGGACATGAATTCCCTGGAAATCGAAGTTGACGTCAACGAAGCCTATATTCCAAGGGTGCGCCCCGATCAGCCGGTCACAGCCACGCTGGAAGCCTATCCGGACTGGAAGATTCCAGCCCGCGTCATCGCCATTATTCCGACCGCCGACCGGCAGAAAGCGACGGTGAAAGTACGGATTGCCTTTATGGAAACCGATAGCCGGATCCTGCCGGACATGGGGGTGAAGGTGGCATTCCTCGGTGCCGACGTCAAAGACGGAGGAAAGGTCGAAGGGATTCGCGTGCCGGCTACCGCAATCCGGATGGAAGAAGGCGACGCGGTGCTGTTCGTGGTCAGGGACGACGTGGCATTGCGACGTAAAGTACAAGTGCTTCGGGTGAACGGCGGCGATCCGATCATAAAAAGCGGCCTCGAACCGGGTGAGCAATATATTGTCCGGCTGCCGGCAGAAGTCACTGATAGCGTGCCTGTAATTATCAGCAAGTCCTGAAAGTTCCGGATTCTCAAGGCGCCCGGAGTTGCAGTTTCGACAGCCTTTCATACATTCCCTGGCCATCCAGCTGCGAACAGACAGGAGCAAACCGATATGTCCACCATGGCTGCATCCGATTACCTGGTTACTTTGTCCGGGGTCGGCAAATCCTACAGGAAAGGAAAAGAACAGGTTAAAGTGCTTTCCGGTCTCAATATGAATATCCCGAAAGGTGATTTTCTGGCACTCATGGGTCCGTCCGGCTCCGGGAAGACGACGCTGCTTAACCTCCTCGGTGGACTGGACACGCCGTCGACGGGATCGCTGAGCGTTGCCGGCGAACAGATCGAACGCTTTTCTTCCAGTCAATTAACTCGCTGGCGTGCCACCCATGTCGGCTTTATTTTCCAGTTCTACAATCTGATGCCGGTGCTGACTGCCGAGCGCAATGTGGAGTTGCCACTGCTGCTGACAAGGCTGTCGCGCAAGCAACGGCAGAAACATGTGGCGGCTGCATTGGAGCTGGTGGGTCTCACCGATCGCGCCAGGCATTATCCGAGCGAGTTGTCTGGCGGGCAGGAACAACGGGTCGCTATCGCGCGGGCGATTGTGTCCGACCCGGAACTGCTGTTGTGCGATGAGCCGACCGGAGATCTCGACCGCGCCACAGCCGATGAAATTCTGGTGCTGCTGCAGGCGCTGAACCGCTCGCAGCACAAAACCATCGTCATGGTCACCCACGATCCGCGCGCGGCGGAGCACGCCCGGCGGACCCTGCATCTGGACAAGGGCGCCCTGATGGCGGAGGTGTGACATGAAGTATTTTTACTTCATCTGGAAGAATCTCGGGCGGCGTAAAGCCCGCACGATCCTGACCATGCTTTCCATCTGTATTGCCTTTCTGCTTTTCGGGCTTTTGAGAACCTTGAGCGGCGCTTTCGAAATGGGGGCAGAGCTGTCGGGCGAAGACCGGCTGGCGACCATTCACAAGGTGTCCCTGATTCAGCCACTGCCGGAAAGTTATGCCAACCGGATACGCGCGCTGGACGGCGTCACAGAGGTGACTCACGCCAGCTGGCTCGGCGCCTATTACCAGGATCCGAAAAACCAGTTTGCCCAGTTTGCTGTGGAAGCTGAGCGGTATTTCGATATCTACGGCGATCTTGTCTCACTGCCTCCAGAGCAGATGGAAGCCTGGAAGAAAAACCGCATGGGTGCAGTGGTGGGGCGCGTGACGGCCAACCGCTTCGGTTTCAAAATTGGCGACCGGATCTCCCTGATTTCCACCATTTATCCGCGCCTCAATGGCGACCGGGCGTGGGAATTCGACATAGTCGGGATCTACGAAGTGAAGGACAAACGCGCCGACAGTTCCGCGTTTTTATTCCAGTACGAATATTTCAATGAGGCACGAGCCTTCGGTCAGGGTACGGTCGGCTGGCTTGTCACCAGGGTCGCCAATCCGGAAACGGCAGGGAGGGTTGCGGCGGATATCGATGCGCTGTTTGCCAATTCGTTCGCCGAAACCAAAACCAGTAGCGAAAAGGATTTCGCGGCGTCATTTGCGAAACAGTTCGGTGATGTTGGCCTGATCACCACCTATATTCTCGGCGCCGTGTTCTTCACGATGCTGCTGGTCGCCGGGAATACCATGGCGCAGGCGGTGCGGGAGCGGATACCGGAACTGGCGATCCTGAAAACCATCGGCTTTTCCGACCTTTCAGTGCTGGGCATGGTATTGGCGGAATCGGTGCTGATCTCGGTGATTGGTGGGGCGGCGGGTATCGTTCTGGCCAGGCTGGCGGCCCAGGTGATGGCCGACAAGATCGCCGCGTTTCTGCCCGGCTTTGTCATGAGCGCCGAGGTGATCGTTCTCTCGGTGGTCATGATGATTCTGCTCGGGCTGCTTTCGGGAATTTTTCCGGCGCTCCAGGGTATGCGCCTGTCGATCGTCAATGCTTTGGGGAGACGCTGATATGTCCGGTATTTTTTCCCAGATCACTGCAATATCTGCATTGAACCTGCGCAATCTCCCCCGGCGCGTTGGTTTATCTTCGGTGGCCGTTGTGGGGGTGGCATGCGTGGTCGGTGTGCTGGTCGGCGTCATGTCGATGGCGAGCGGGTTCAAGCGCACCATGACCAGCGCCGGCTCTTCCGACACGGCCATCGTCATGCGCAGCGGCGCCACCTCCGAAATGACCAGTGGACTGAGCTATGAGCAATTTCAGCTGCTTGCCAACACCGCCGGCGTAGCTCGGGACAACGACGAACCCGTGGCGTCGGCGGAACTCTATGTCATCGTCGACGTACCCATGCGTACAACCGGAGTATCTGCCAATGTACCCATGCGCGGTGTCAGCGCCGACGCATTCAAGGTGCGCGACAGCATCGAGATCATCGAAGGTCGACGATTTGAGCCAGGCCGGAACGAGGTGATGGTGGGCAGAGGTGCGCAGAAGCAGTTCGCTGGCCTTGACGTGGGGGCCACGTTAAAGTTCGGCACCAGCGAATGGGTGGTGGTGGGCGTGTTCAGCGCGGGGGGTGGTCTTTCCGAATCGGAGTTATGGTGCGACGCGAGGATACTGCAGGACGCCTATCGCCGCGGCAACAGCTTCCAGAGTGTGCGGGTCAAACTGGCCGAACCGGCAGCGCTGGATTCGTTCAAAGCGGCGGTGGCTGCCGATCCGCAGCTGGATGTGGACGTGCAGCTGGAAACGGACTATCTGGCCGCGCAGGCGGAACCGGTGAGCATGTTCATCAAGGCTGTCGGCTATCCGGTAGCGATCCTAATGGCATTAGGCGCCGTGTTCGGCGCTGTGAATACCATGTATGCATCGGTGTCGACGCGGGTACGGGAAATCGCAACCCTGCGGGCTCTGGGATTTGGTGCATTTCCGGTGGCCTTTTCCACTCTGTTTGAATCTCTGGTGCTGTCATTGATCGGCGGCGCTCTGGGCGCACTGGTCGTGTATCTGCTTTTCAATGGTTACTCGGTTTCCACACTGAATTTCTCCAGTTTCAGCCAGGTGGTATTCGATTTTGCGGTGACGGGCGATCTTATTGTTCAGGGGGTAATTTTCGCGGCGGTTATCGGAGTGATTGGAGGATTTTTTCCGGCGTTGCGTGCTGCCCGCCTACCGGTAGCCACAGCACTCAGGGACAGCTGACAGGGATAAAAAAAGGCGCCATTTTAAAATGGCGCCTTTCGCATGAGACGTCTTATTTCACGAGGTGCTCGTGATCAGACGGCATGTCCCATTAGAAGCTGTAACGCAAACCCACACCGTAGGTGGAAATGTTGTCCCCAAAGTCTGCAGAAGCGTTAATGCCGATGTTCTGCGTAATTTCGAACAGCAGGTTGGCAAATACCGAGAAATCATCGTCAGATTCCATGTAGGTGTAGCGCACGCCGCCGCCGGCTTCCAGCCAGGTCACCAATTGTGAACGCAAGCCGACGTCGGCTTTGAATCCATCGCTGGAGTCTTTTGAGAGATCTCTGAATGCATTGTCGACTTCATCCCACTCATCGACATCATCGTCGTTGGCTCCCAGACTGAATTCACCAAAATCGGTATCGAAATATGCGGCCTTGGCGACGAAATCAGTTTGTCCGGTACCAATCGCAAGTGGTGTATTGAAACCTAAACCGATAGAAAAGGTTTTATTGTCCTGGCCACGCGGAATCCGCGTGCCGACATCATCAACGAATGTAAAATCCGCTTCCGTGTTGGAATAATTACCAAATGCGAAAAAATTATCGGTGAACGCAACCGACGCCTCAACAGCATAACCGTCACCGTCATCGATATCTTCGATCACGTTATCAAACGCCTGGTTGTCTTCGTACATATCAACATCCTGAACCAGGTATTGCGCTTCAATATAACTGTAACTGAGATCACCCGCTGCCATGGCTGCAGAGGGAATCATGCAGGCTCCGATAATGGCAGCCAGAGAAGATCGTGTATATTTCATGGCATTCTCCTAAAGGTTTAATTATTAAGCAGCATTTAATTTTATGTTGTAAGCACTGTTTTTTAACCGGCGGCCGCCTTTGCGCGGGTATTTTTTGTTGCAATTTTGCAACAGGCTTGAGCATTAAGGGGCCGCCGGTTTAGCGTGCATGCCGAACCGAAAATGCACATGGCGTGCCAGTATTTATTCTTTTATGTTTTCATGAGAAACATAAATAATTGTTGGCGCAGTCGAAATCGTGATTGCCGGTTCGACAATACCCGGGAAGGCACATAGCTTTCGGAAGATCCCTTGATATTCTGCGGATCCGATTTATTTGAAATCATTAAACTGAGGAGAATCAAATGACGTATGTAGATGGTTTTGTCCTGGCCGTGCCCACTGCAAATAAAGAAAAGTACCGCAAACACGCCCAGGAGGCGGCCGCCATTTTTAAAGAACACGGCGCTTTGAAGCTTGTCGAGTGCTGGGGCGATGATGTACCGGATGGAAAAGTGACGTCATTTCCCATGGCAGTAAAAAGGAAGGACGATGAAACGGTCGTTTTCTCCTGGATTTTATGGGAATCCCGCAAGGCTCGGGATGCGGGTATGAAGGCCGTCATGGAAGATCCCCGCCTTCATGCAAAAGGAATGGAGATGCCTTTCGACGGTATGCGAATGATATTCGGTGGATTCGAAATGATTGTTGACGAATAAACCATTGAAGACGCTGAAAGGCGGTTGCTGAAAAAACCCCCGCACGTGGCGGGGGCTTTTGCCTGGAGATGGTTACCCCGGGAGATATTTATTCCGATGCTACTAACGGGCGGACACCCGGCCTTCCTCAATGGCATCCTGCAGGGTTCGCGCACCTTGAGGCGCACTTTGATAACGCGAAATGTCGTACCTGGAATCATCCCCGATTTCTTCCGCATGGTCTGCTGCCTGAATGATCAAGTCGCCGTCTTGATAAGAGAGGGACTCAATGGGAGCGAAAAGCACGCTGTCGCCGTCGGCCGACGTGATCAGCAACCCGGCATGGCCGCCATCATTGCGGATAACCACATCTTCAACATCGCCAAAAGATTCACCCGCAGCAGTCTTGACGTCGCCAGTGCGCAGCTCCTGCAGAGGCATGTCATAGAGGGCGTCCCCGGAGGAAGCTGCATTCGACGCGGGTACTTCTGACAACGCGGTCGACTTCGCGCTTTCTGCAGGCTGGCCGGCGCCAGTAACTATCTCAGGCTCAGGGTCCTGGACCTGGATCTCTGGTTCAGCCTGGCGCACAGATACCTGGGGTTCTGCCTGCTCGATGCCCACTGTTGGCTCCGCCGCGTCGACCGAAACCTGCGGCTCGGCCTGCTGGACGGAAACTTGAGGTTCTGGCTGATGGACTGAAACTTCAGGATCGCGCGATGTGATGGTAACTTCGGGTTCGGGTTGCGTTACTGTGACCTGGGGGGCTGGCTTGGTCACCGTCACCGTCGCGGGTTTCTGATTTACAACGATGCGAGAGCGCTCTCCCGTTCCAGGTTCGGCTTGAGATGACCCGATTTGCCCAGCCAAATTGCCGGACTGCGTCAGAGTGCTGTACTCGGGCTGGCTCAAGGCGTCGTCCTGGTCCAGATCATATTCTTGTAGCCATTGAGATGCGTCGGCACCAATTTGCGCCGCCAGCGGCTTGAGTTCCTGATCACTCAGCTTTCCATCCTGATTGATATCAGCGTGCGGAAACTGCTCTGCCGACAATCTGGTTTCCGACTCTGTGGGTGAAGCTTGAATTTGAGCCTGCGAATCCGCCCAGGCGGGACATGCCAGCAGGACTCCAAGCGTACTTAAGGCCAGGGTTCTGGATAAAGTTTTCATCGCATATCTCCTCTGAATTTAAAATGTGCAAAGTGGTTACGAGGCTTCTCGTACTTCACTTAAAGTCTTGTATTCGTCGGAAACCGGCTGATATTGATCGGACTGAATTTTTGCGGATTTCTCGATTTCGTCGGTTGACAGAGAAGTCGTCCAGACAATTTTGTCTGATTCCAGATGAGACTGCTCTGCAGGCACAAAAATTTCTGAACCGCCAATGCCCAGCATACCGCCGACTGAAACCACGAAGCCGGTGTCGCCCGTGTCGCGTGTCACGACTTTCTCTACTTCACCGAGTTTTTCCCCCTCGCTCGTCACGACTTCCTTACCTTCCAGAGAGTCAAGCTCTGCCTTTAACAACGTACTGGAAGTCTGATGTTGTGCCTTGGGGCTGCCATCACTGCCTTCGCGGACGACATTTATTTTCGGCTCGGACTTTTCGATGGTCACTTCCGGCTTTTCCTGTCTGACATTGACCACCGGTTCAGCCGAATTGACCACCACTTCTGGCTCTGCCTGCTGGATCGATACTTCCGGCTCTGGCTGATCAATTTCCACCTGTGGCTCAGGCTGGTTAATGCTGACTTCCGGGTCGCCGGCATGCACGTCCACATGAGCGTCGTGTGGCTTGACATTGACGCGCGGGGCTGGCTGTTCAAGATCTACCCGCGGCGCAGAGTCCTCAACCGATACACGGGTCTGCCCGTTTACAGTCTGCGAGTCTTCTTGAGCGTAGCTGGGGCTTGCGGCCACGATGCAGGCCGCACTTACACTCAGTAACAGATTTTTAATGCTTAGCTTATTCATGAAAATCTCCTCCGATTCAGGTGTCTTTCTTTGTAGCTTGCCGTATCGACTGAAGCTGGCCGCAGTGACGGGAATCCCGATCTGGTCCTCATCTCAAGTAACGCGGCTTTCATACGGACTTTCGCGGCCTTTCGGCCATGACGCCTGCCCTTTTGCAGAATCCAAGCCACGAAATCTAACGTTCTGAAATTAAAAGATTAATTAATGTGCCCTCAGATTCGCCGGAGAAAAAATGCGCACTTTGTTGCAGGTTTTATGTAAGGAAGTAAATGGTAGTCACAGGGCTGGAAGGTTGTGATAAAGTACGGCGCGATTTACGCGAAACGATGAACGTGCTAATCAGCGCCGGACAGCGGCCTGCCCGGGCGTGGTGGAATCAGTAGCAGTTATGCGGTCTCGGGAAGTACCCCCTATTTTCTACAGGTTGCCGATTTTTATAAGCGTACTGATGTTGATGGAAAGTACTGATGTTTATGGACAGTACTGATGTTT
>CAZXLJ010000013.1:11394-17230 GCA_964641175.1 uncultured Cellvibrionaceae bacterium | reverse complement strand
TAAGCGTACTGATGTTGATGGAAAGTACTGATGTTTATGGACAGTACTGATGTTTTTGAAAATCGCCCTGATAATAATGCAAACCTTCATAGATGTTTACGGAGATTGCGAGGATAGCAATCTTGTTTAATCGCCGGCTGGTGCCGGCTTAACGAGTCCAGCTATGAAAATAGACATTGTTTTCGAACTTGCCAAAGAGTTGACCGAGACCAAAAATCTGGAGCAGGTTCGCGGCATCTGCCAACGATTCTGTCAATTATTCCAGATCGACACCTACGCGTATCTTCTACGGATTCCGACGTCTCTGAGCCAACCCAGCGTGATCATGCTGCAGAATTACCCGGACGAATGGGTAGCTGCCTACCAGGAAAACAATTTTATAAAAGACGATCCGGTCATCGCCTATGCCAATGAGCATTTGCGGCCGGCCGTCTGGTCCGATATTGCCCGTCTGGATCAATACAGAAAACGGCAATCTAAAGTAGTCATGAACGAAGCGATGCAGTTTGGGCTCAAGGAAGGTTTTGTTATCAGCTATAACTCGCCGTCGGGCGATCTCAGTCTCTTCAGCCTCTCGTTCAATGCTCCCCCGGCGGAAGTCAAAGCGCTCATAAATGAAGCCGTGATGCCGGCGCAACATATCAGCGGCTATCTCTACGAGGCAGTTAAAACTATCCATCTGAGTGCCCGTCAGGACCCTCAGGCTGCGCCCGTCATGAACATCACCAGTCGGGAAAAGGAATGTCTGCTCTGGGCCTGCGAAGGTAAGACCGCGTGGGAAATGTCCAGCATTCTCGGGATTTCGGAAAGAACCGCGATTTTTCATCTGAATAATGCGACGACAAAACTTGGCGCATCCAATCGTCAGCATGCGGTGGCAAAGGCGGTGTTACTGGGAATCATCAGGCCGGAATTCTGTCTGGCGGATTAGGTTTCGGGTTAAGCCGGTCAAGCTCCGGACCCGGCGAGTAACACCGGGTCCGGGGAACCGCATCAGCGCAGGGCGGCACCGATGGTGACGCCACCGGAGAACAGACCAACGCCAGCTACAATGGCGCCAAGTACGCACAGGCCGCCGCAGATAATACCTCCATTAACTGCGTCAATATCCTGGGTGGCGAGTTCAAAAGTTACGTTGTTCATTGTTTGATTCCTCTTGGGGTGATGGTTTAGTGGTTAGGGTGATGCCTTTGTCAATGTTGCATTAATCGACTCAATCCTCATCAGTGATGGAGGCTCAACTGACCGGAGAAGCCGTTGGCTTCACACCCGGTAGCCGTCGCTGACGACACGCCATTCAGACGGATTAAGATCAAAGGTTTCCAGTGGTTGCATGTTAACCTCCGTTCTTATTTCGCGTTCAAACCGACCACGAGGCCGGAACCGAAGAGTGCGCCGGCCGCGAATGCAGCGCCTGCAATGCAGAGTCCGCCACAAATAAATCCGCCGTTGACAGCGTCAATTTCGTCGTTCATCAGTTCGTAAGAATTCAAATCGTAAGTGTTCATGGGAATCTCCTGATTTACTTGATGGAATTTATTCAGTATTTAAAAGTTGGTTAGACTATCCAGCTGGTAACCAGGGCGCCAGCACCGGCGCCGAGCAAAAACAGACCGCCGACGCACAGACCGCCACACACGATGCCGCCGTTGATTTCACAAACTTGCTGCTCTGAAAGTTCAAAAGTTTTCATGTCGTTTCTCCTGGTAGTAGTGAAGTGCCCGAAGGCGATTTAAAAAGGTCGTTAACTGACGATTAATTTTCCAATTTGAACACCCGACGCGAAAATCAATATGCTGGCGACGATGCATCCTAAAGTGATGACGCCTGCGCGGTTGGTCGGGTCCATGTTCCTGAAAGCTCCGAGTATCGTTTCCAGATTGTTCATGAGTATTTCTCCGGAATTAGACGTTTTTGTTTTTGCTTTTGTTTTTGCTTTTTTTTGCTTATGTTTTTACTGCTACGGTTGCCGGCACTGGGGCGAAAGCCGCTTCAGGCTGCGTTGCGCCTGTCCATGCCGGGGTCGCGCAGATCAATGATGCGGTCGGCCATGGCAATGGTTTCCTGGCGGTGGGCAATCATGATCCGGGTAATGCCGATCTGTTTGACGAGCTGGTTGATTTTGCTTTCGGTGCCCACATCCAGATGGCTTGTCGATTCGTCAAGGAAAAGAATGCTGGGATCTTTGTACAGCGCGCGGGCGAGCAGCAGTCGCTGTTGCTGGCCACCGGACAAGGTATTCCCAAGATCGCCCACCATTGACTGGAAGCCCATGGGCATTTTCAGGATGTCTTCAGCGAGCGCAGCAGCCACTGCGCACATCTGCACTCGTTGCTGGTCGACCTGGGGATCGAAAAAGCTGATGTTGTCGCTGATGGAGCCGGACAGCAGGCAGTCATCCTGCATGACCGAGCCGATGTGCTGCCGGTAATTCGAAAGACCGAGCCGCCAGATATCCACACCGTCTACACAGACTTCACCGGAAGTTGGTTTGATCAGACCCATCATGATTTTCAGCAGCGTGGTTTTGCCGCAGCCGGAGGGGCCTACGAACACCACGGACTCGCCGGCTTCTATGGTGAGGGACAGATCCTTGATGATGTACTCATCGGCCTCGGAGTAGCGGAAGCTTACATTTTTCAGTTCCAGCTTTCCCTGAATCTCATCTGTCTGCCCGCGGTCTGTATAAAGGCCGGTTTCACGTTGTGTCGAGGTGATATCTGCAATGCGGTTCAGGTGCATGCGCAGCAGTTTGTACTGGAAGAGTTTATCCACCAGCGATTGCGCCTGATTGGAAAAGTACAACCGGTAGGAAAGAAAGGCGATCAGCATGCCCGCGGTGAGCTTCGCATCGATGATGGCTGTCGCACCGACCCAGATCAGCACTACATATTCCAGCCCGGTCACCAGCTCGTGAAAAGTCCGGTAGCCGATTTCCAGCTTGCCCACAGCGATGCCGGCATTCGCGCGGTCGGCATAGCGGTTCTGCCATACGGATTGCCGCATTTCTTCTTTGCCGAATGCCTTGATGGTCTGCATGGCACGCACGGTTTCCAGGAAGGTCGATTCTTCCTTGGCCTGCATCACTATGGCTTCTTCCATGGCACGCTTGTGGGGCCGGTAAAGGATGAAGCGCGAGATGGCATAGATAACGACGGCAGCAAGTGCGATGCTCGCGAGGATCGGGCTGTAGATGTACATGACGATGATGCTGGTGGTGACCATGACGCCATCGACAACTGCTTCGACAAAGCCGTCGGAAATCATCTTGCGGACTTCATCGACCGACATGAAACGCGAGACGATATCGCCAATGTGACGCCGCTCGAAATACTCCAGCGGCAGCCTGATCAGATGGTGAAACAGGTTATTGACCAGCTGCACGTTCAGCAAAGTACCTACATACAAAATGATCCACGACCGGATCCCCATGGCCACCGACTTCATGACATGGAGTGCGACAAACGCCAGACCGAGCACGTGCAGCAGACTCCAGTCGTGGCTAAGCAGTACTTCATCCAGCACCAGCTGAACGAAATAGGGCGCAACCAGAGCCATGACCTGCAACGCGATGGCAAACACCATGATCTGGCCCAGGCTTGGCAACAGACCTTCAATGTGACTCCACAGGTGGGAAATTTTCAGCTCTGTTTTGTCGTCGATCGCTTCAAATTCGGCAGTGGGCTGCAACTCCAGTACCACGCCGGTGAAGTGGTTGCCGACCTCGGTCAGGCTCATGACGCGTTCGCCCTGGCCGGGATCATGGATAACGACCTTTCCGCCTTTGACGGCCTTCAGAACCACAAAATGGTTGAAGTCCCAGTGCAGAATTGCCGGCGTTTTTATATCCCGCAGTCCGTCCAGGTCCGTGCGCAATGCCCGTGAGGAAAGATTTAACTGCGCGGCAATACTGATGATCTGCTTCAGGTTGGCGCCGCGCAAAGTCAGGGGAAATCGCTGGCGCAGCCGGGTGACGTCTACCTGATGGCCATGGTAACCGGAGACCATGGCCAGACAGGCCAGACCGCACTCGGCCACTTCGGTCTGCAGGAAAAGGGGCAGGCGTTTGCCGGAACCGAATTTGAGTTTATTGATGATATTCATTAGAAGCGCTCCTTAACGTCCCAGACGGGTTCAAGCAGCCATTCGAGGATGGTCAGCTTTTCGGCCAGCAGATCGATTTGCACCAGCATGCCGGGCATCAACGGGAAGGTCTGGTTTTGGATAACAATGTTCTGATCGTGAATTTCCACCAGTGCGCGGTAAACCGGCTGGTCGATATTGAAGGGGCCGGCGATTTCGCCCGGATTGATCGTAGTCTCGGAAACGCTTTTGATCACGCCCGGGAAAGTGCCATAGCGTTGTACCGGAATCGCCTGGTATTGCAGGCGCACATCCTGGCCTTCGGTAATAAAACTTACCGCGGAGGCGGGAACATAGATCTCCGCTTCCATAACGGACCACTCCGGCACAATGGTCAGCAAGGGGCGGCTGCTGGCCACGACGCTGCCGCGCTCAGCCAGAACGGTTGCCACTTTGCCGGCGGTGGTTGCCACAATGAGGTTCTGCTGGTTGGCCTTGGCATCGGCCAGCGCCTGTCTTTTCGTCGAGATTTGCTGCCTGATCTGTTCTGCTTCAAACCGGTATTGCGACGGCAGTTTTTCCAGTTCAATTTCGATATCGTGCAAGGCCTGCCGGTTGTCACGTATGGACGCATCGATCTGCTGTATCTGCAGTTCCGAATCCAGCAGGTCGGTTTTTAACTGGTCCATTTCGATTTGCGAGATGTAATTTTTTTTGCGCAGAGATTCGAAACCGGCAAACCGGTCGTTTTTGATCGCATGCTTGTTTTTGGTCAGTAACAGTTGCTGATCCTGGGCCGCAAGGTTAGCAATCACGGCATTCTTCTGCAGTCGGAGCTGGTCAGCTTCCAGCTTCTGCCGATCCGCCAGGCTGTCGAGCTGCCCGGCAAGTGAGGCAATGCCGTTTTCCAGCTCTTCAATCATCTTTTCTTCAATTTGTGTCATCTCGGCGGTGTAGGTATCGCGTTCCAGACGCAGCAGCGGCTGGCCGATCTCCACAACATCGCCTGGCTGCACATAGATTTCACCAACGATGCCGGTGTTGACCGGATAAATTTTTGTGAGGCCGTCAACCGGGCGCAGGCTGCCAGGCACGGTGGCCTTGCGGGTGTAGTGACCGAAACTGGCGAAAATGATGAGCGCCAATACCAGCACTCCGAAAAACGCGGCAAGTACGCCATGAGCGACCGGGCGGGCAATCATCACGTTGCCATCCAGGCGGCTGTCCTGGGCCTTTACGGCCTGCTCGAGAAACAGGCTGCGTTTCTGGGGCTTCGGTTCGGTAGATTCGGCTGCGGGCGTCTGGGTGTCGCCGTTTGCAGGCTGGTCTTGCGGGGCTTTGTGCGCGTCACCGGACGCCGGTGGTGCGCAGACCATGCTGTCATCTTTCGTTTTAGGCTGGAGCATGTCTGTGTACCTGAAATTATCTGAATCCGTGTTACACAATCACGTCAATGACGGTGATTGCAGGTTCATCCCGGCCGCAGGGGCCGGGACGGCGGGGTCACTTGCTGGCTTGTCCAGCCATGTATCCGAGTGCAAACACCGCGACGACCAGAGGAACGATGCCTCCATTGACTTCTTCAAGGTCCTGGCTGTTCAGTTCGAAAGTTGAAGTATTCATAATGTTCTCCAGTTCTTTTAAAGGGTTGGGGTTTACTTGCTGGCGCGGCCGGCCATGTATCCGAGTGCAAACACTGCGACGACCAGAGGAACGATGCCTCCATTGACTTCTTCAAGGTCCTGGCTGTTCA
>CAZXLJ010000013.1:0-11294 GCA_964641175.1 uncultured Cellvibrionaceae bacterium | reverse complement strand
TTTAAAGGGTTGGGGTTTACTTGCTGGCGCGGCCGGCCATGTATCCGAGTGCAAATACTGCGACGACCAGAGGAACGATGCCTCCATTGACTTCTTCAAGGTCCTGGCTGCTTAATTCGAAAGTTGAAGTATCCATAAAATTCTCCGGCTGAATATTAATAAAAGATAAGATGAGTTACTTCTTGCTGGCGCGACCAGCGGCAAAGCCAGCTGCGAAAGCTACAATAATTACGGCAGGAAGAATTCCACCGTTTACTTCGTCAAGGTCATGACTGTTGAGCTCAAAGGTATTAACGTTGTTCATGGTTATTTCTCCAGTTTATTTGCTGATTGTTGAAACCAATTTTTTTGGGCTTGACAGAATAAGGCGACAAATGATGATAGGCGTCGCGAGGTAGCCACCACTTACAACTTCAATTTCCTTTTGTCGAAGCTCCCGGATTGAATCGTTACTCATTTTTATATCCTCAAATGCAATGGTTGGTTTGGTTACACAGGTTCTACGGATGTCTTGCAAATTTTCGGTGGTACTCACTCAATCTACAGCTGAATAAATCGTGTATTTCGTCAGTTTCCGTTCGCCAGTGTCGGCGCTCTGGCTCTGGCTCTGGCTCCGGTTGCGGTATTGGCCAACTGGTCATTGCCAAGGTCATACAGATATTCGCTAACCCGCATAAGGCCGTGGATTCCGCGTGTCATTGCGGCGTCGGTTACATATTTCCCCTGAATAACCATCGCGGGGACGCCAGTGATGCGGTATTGCCTGGCGAGGATGTCCGCAGCGTCAACCTGCTTCTCTATCCGGTCTGACCGATACGTGTTTTTTAATTCCTGTGTCTGCTTTTCATTCATGTCAAAAAGCATTGCGACTTTTTTCAAAGACAGATCGCGGTCGCGATTGCGGTGAATTTCGTCAAAAAGCGTCGGGATGACATCGTCGGAAAAGTTCATGTCCTTAAGAGCGAAATAAAGTTTTGCATAATGAACCCACTGCTTTTTATCGAAATGCAAAGGCACGCGTTGAACGGATTCCTTGCGGTCCCAGCTGTCCAGATGTTTCTCGAAGCGGTAGCAGTGGTGACAGCCCAGGGAAAAAAACTGGATGTTCCGATCGCTGTGCTGGACATTCTCGAGCGCTTTGTAATGAACGCCAGCCCGAGGTTCGTTGGCTCCCGCAAGGGTAGAGCCGAATGTCGCCCAGATAGCACTTGCGAGCACTGCGGTCCTGATCATCTTCATGGCGTATGCCTTCCGGTATTTTCTGGTTATTAGCGTTTTTAATCGAATCTTGCTTCCATCCGGAAGCCGTTTCCCACCCGTTCACTCCGGGTACTGGCAAGGCGGCGGTGCGTACCGACCCGCCCGCCAAGGGCGGGTATCACGTAGGTCACCAGTTCATCCATGATTCCGGCGGAGGCCAGCTGCGCCACCGAGGTCTTCTGCGCGCACCACACCAGGTGATTGGTGTGGATTGTTTTGAGCCGCTCAGTCAGGCTCTCGATACTTGGCCAGCTTTTAATGAATTCAAAATCCACCGTTTTCCCCATAATCTGAATCGAACTGACCTGTGGCGCCGGTTCATCCAGTAACCCTGGCCAGTCAGGCAGATCATGCGGGTTGATCACGCAGCCGCTTTTGAGCAGCAGGCTGTGGATGTCAAATTTTTCCAGCCCCCAGTCGACGGGCTGGCCTGCCGCAACCGGGACGCCATCCAGTCCGAGAATCTGCAAGCCTGTGACATAAGGTGTTCCCACTGCGAGCTTCTTTAACCAGGCCCTGTTTAATACTTCCACTTCATCTTCCAGCAGACCGTCGACCACCCGCAGGGGTGGCGGAACCGTCTGGGCGGCGTCGAGACGCCCACCGAGTACTGCCTTGTGAACGCCCAGTCCGGGCAGTTCCTGCAAGGTGCGCCGGGACGGCGGCATAACCTTGGTGAGGGCATCGGCGTTCACTTCAGTCAGTGCCCTTAAAATCTCCTCGTCGATATCCAGTGCGTCGCTGTTGACCACAAAACGTTTCACCATTTCGCCCTTGATGCTGAGTATGGCGGCGTCCCGGGGCCGGGATCGCAGCACGATCTCAGTGGCGCTGGCCATGCTTAAAGCCAGGTCGATCAAGGACAGATCACGTTCGGAAACGGCGTCCAGCGGATTCATCAAGGCGCTCATCAGTCCAGCACCACCTGTGCATAGCGCGCGTTGACATCGAGCCAGAGCGCCACCGACTGCACACTGTCCAGGCTGGTGGACTGACCGTCGCCAAAGCGGCGGATAGGCAATCCCATAAGTTTCATGACGCGCTCGGCGGCAGTGGTGGTGACGATCACGTAGGCGCGGATGTCGCGGTCAATGGCGTGGGTATACAGCGAACGAAAGATCTCGAAGGTGGCGGCACTGACCAGTCCCTTGTATGAGCGGGAGAAGGCCTTATCGATAGCGAAGCGGCTGATTTCCCACACGTCGGCCTGCTGCGGAATGGCTTCTCCGCGGGCCAGTTCCGGGAAGATATCTTTCAGCATATAGTTGCCGGTGGTTGGCAGCAGCCGGGTGCAGGCAACGACTTCTTCACGGTCGGCGATGTAGGAATAAACCGGATCGAGATTGTCAAACTCGTCGGATTCGTGACCGTCGAGATCCGCAACTTTCCAGCCGAGCCGGCTTTTGAATGTCCGGTGGCGCAGCCCAAACATCGAGTACAGCAGATGGGTCGCCAGTGCATTCTTGGGTTGAGTCTCTGCGATCATGAGTTTGTTTCCGGTTGCTTGCTGTTGGAAACATTTAATCACTCGGGGTCGAACGGAGGAGCTGGCAGAAATGACAGGTTTGGAGGGGCCCTGTCAGATCTGACAGGGCGAGTAAATATCGCTCGGAAATGGGGAAAACGCCGGTCAGACGGATCGGATACCAGCAGTTGCACCCGGTGCCGCGTCAGAGTTGCCGCGGCCGAACAGATTCAGCTCTTTAAGGTCTGCGCCCGAAGGATACTGGTAAACGCGCAAGCCGAACTCGGGCAGTATGGACAGCAGATGGTCGAAGATATCGGACTGGATGCCCTCGTAAACAGCCCACACAATGGTATTGGTGAAGCAGTAAATTTCCAGCGGCAGGCCTTCAGCGGTGGGGGCCTGCTGCCGAACCAGTAAAGTCATGCCCTGGTGGATGCCGCCATGACTGCGCAGATACCGTTCAACATAGGCGCGAAAGCAGCCGATGTTGGTAATGCGGCGCGTATTCACTGGCTCTTTCCCCTGTTCCGCCAGTTTCAGGTTCCACTCCTCGATTTCCTTCTGCTTGTCTACAAGATATTCGCGCAACAACTTGAAACGCATGAGGTGCTCACGCTCCTCGGCATTCAAAAAGTGGATGCTTTGCTGGTCGAGCATGATGCTGCGCTTGATGCGCCGGCCTCCGGATTCCCTCATGCCCCGCCAGTTCTTGAAGGGGTCGGTCATGAAACGTTTGGTCGGGATGGTCGTTATCGTCTTGTCCCAGTTCTGTACCTTGACGGTATGCAGAGCGATGTCAATGACATCTCCGTCGGCATTTAGCTGAGGCATTTCGACCCAGTCGCCGATGCGAATTATATCGTTGGACGTGATCTGCACACTGGCTGCCAGGGACAGCAGAGTGTCCTGGAAGATCAGCATAAGGACGGCCGCCATGGCCCCCAGACCCGAAAGCAGAATGAGCGGGGAGCGATCCACCAGCGCCGCCACCACCAGAATGGCGGCGATCACGTAAACCAGAATTGTTAAAACCTGCATGTAACCTTTCATCGGTCGCAATTTGGAGTCCGGGCGTCGCTCGTAGACGAGGTTAACCAGCGACAGCAGATGACCGATAGCCAGGGCGACGGTCAGGACTATGAAGGCGCTGCACACGTTGCGGACAACGGTTGCGATCACTTCCGGGAGCCCGGGAATCAGCAGAATGCCCGTCGACAGGATCAGCGCCGGCACGATGTTGGCCAGCCGGGAGACAAACTTGGAATGCTGCGAGATGTCATGATGCCGCAGGGATGTCGCCTGCAACATGCGGAAGATACCGCGAATCAGAATGCTCTTGACGATCCAGTTGGCGGCCATGGCAATGGCGACCAGCAGTATCACGCTGAGAATGGTGGTCAGGCCCGGGTGGAGGGCAAACCAGGTGGAGGTCAGTTGTGTTTCCATAAGATCCGGTCTGTCAGCCGCTTATCGAAGCGGTCGTGGGTGGAAGTGATGATAGTGCGGGCTGGATTATAGCCTTCCGCGGATGACACAGTAGCTGTAAGATCGGTTCACCCGGCACTGCGTAGCCGGTCAAGGGTGCCTGCCACGGCGGATAACGGCCTTCTTCATACCACGGGTGCAGAGTCAATGCGGTGAGCAGAATCCAGTCCCCAAAAGGCAACCCGAAGCAGGCGTCAGCCGTGCCGGTAAAGCGAAAGCTGGATTTTCCTTTTCTGGTGCCGGCGATTCTCTGTAACCTGGCGTTTCTGATGGGTACCATCCCGGCGTGGCTTTGCCTGAATGGCGCTGTATTTGCGTGGGGCTCCGTTGCATTATTTCTTATCTCGCTGTTGGCCCACCTTTACATCATCCTGCAGTGGCATAAATACCGCGACTCCTCGCCCTTGGGATATGCCATCGTTCAACCAGCGTTGCACGCCGTGATGCTGGTCTACTCCCTGGCAGTGGGCTCAACCAGTCGTTGTGTCCCTCCGCCTCCCGACAGGTCCACCATCCAGCAGATAGAACGGCTACCGCGGGACCACGGCTTGAGCGAAGTGATATCCGAAAGTTAAAAATATTCAGGTGTTCCGCCCCGCTGTCACCACGTCGGCTGAATGATTTTTACAGCAACCTTTAAGCATCCCGTTTCACCCTGGAATCAATTTGAGGAAACTTCAATATGCCTTATGTCAACATCAAGATAACGCGCGATGGCGCATCGTCCGCCCAGAAAGCGGAGCTGATCGCAGGCGTTACCCGCTTGCTGCAGCAGGTGCTCAACAAGAATCCGGCAACCACCATGGTTGTTATCGATGAAGTCGATACGGAGAACTGGGGAGTGGGTGGCGAGCAGGTGAGTCGCCGCAGAGAGCGGGAAATTTCAGAAAAGAAGGGCTGACAACAAGCCGCGTTTTATCGGAGGTTCAACAAGTGGAAATGGAAATTGGAATCACAAAAGCAACCATCGATGATCTCGAGGATGTGGTTCGTCTGTTCAACGATTATCGAATGTTCTACAAACAGCCACACAATATTGAAGGAGCCCGGGTTTTTATTCGGGAAAGGATAGTTGCCGAGGAGTCCGTCATTTTTATTGCGAGAGATGTACTGACGCTCGATGCCGTTGGATTTACCCAGCTGTATCCGGTCTTCTCATCCCAATCCATGCAGCGGCTGTGGATACTTAACGACCTGTACGTTGCCGAAGCAGCCAGGCGCAAAGGGGTGGCGGCGAGACTGCTGGAGACTGCCAGAGCATTTTCACAAAATAGTGCCGCGAAAGGACTGCTTTTGTGTACGCAAACTACCAACACCGGTGCCCAGGCTCTGTACCGCAAATGCGGTTATGTGCAGAACGAAGAGTTTTACTGGTTTTTCCTGAAAACTTGAAAGGCTTTCCGCCTGTTTAGATGAACCACGATCTGGTCGAAAAATTCAGCGAATTAACCGGACTGCTGCAAGAGTTCCAGCAGTACTGGCGACCTATCGCATTTTACGATCCAGACCCGCCGTGGGTGGCGGAACATCCACAGCTTGCGAAAGAATTACTCGCTTTGCCCATTGATCGACTGGAACGGCTGGCGGTTGATGATCAGGCGCTTGCCGAATTCTTCTCGCATCTGTTCCCGGTTACGCCGCGGATAAAACGGTCGCTGAAACTGGCGCAATTGCCGGAATTTTACATCCCGGACGTTAACCCAAGATTTTACTCCGGTATGCCCGGACGCAAATGGCAGCAGGTCAAGTCTTTTGCCCGACACCTGCCGCCGGCTGGACCGATTCTGGAGTGGTGTGCCGGCAAATCCCATCTCGGTTTTTATCTGTATCACGGCCATCACCAACCGGTGACAGCATTGGAAATAGATGCCGTCCTGGTCGCGCAGGCGAACGCCAGAGCCGCGCTGCAGGAAGTTCCACTTCGATCTTACAAAGTGGATGTGCTGTCTGCAGCCGCACAAGTTCATGTGCGGGATGCATCGCAGGTTGTTGCACTCCACGCGTGCGGCAGCCTGCACGAGCATTTACTCCACTTGTGTGTGGAAAACGCCACCCCGCATATCAGCCTGGCACCGTGTTGCTATCACAAGCGCCTCGAAGATTCTTATGTGCCGCTGTCACAGCGAGGCCGCGAGAGCGGCATCATATTAAACAAGCAGGAACTGCATCTGGCCGTGATGGAAACGGCCACCGCCGGCGCGCGGGTGCAGCGCCAGCGGCGCGCTCTGCAAATGAAGCGGTTGGGATTTGATGAACTGCAACGCGAACTGAATGCGAGCCCGAAGTACTTGTCCTTACCGCCCCTGCAGGGAAAATGGGCTGACGCGGATTTCGAAGCCTTCTGCCGCCACTGTGCCGATCTTAAAAATCTGCCGCTGTCCGCAACCACCGACTGGAACCATTATCAGATGCGCGGGGAGCAGCGATTCTGGCGCGTATCCGCTTTTGATCTTCTGCGCTTTTTGTTCCGCAGACCCCTGGAGCTGTGGCTCGCGCTGGACCGGGCCATGCTGTTGATCGAAAATGATTACTCCACCCGGCTGGGCATTTTCTGTCCTTCGCAGGTCACGCCGAGAAATCTGTTGCTGCAGGCGTGGCGCGAGTAGAGGGGGATCGCAGGCAATCTCTACTCACATAATGCAGGCAGAAGCCTCACCGGAAATTCCCTGTTAAGACTGCGGATCAGGAAGGACTTGTCCGCGAGTTTGTGGCGCCAACCGGCCGTTACCCATTCCACTGCCCGCATTTCCGAAGCTGTCAGGCTCTCGCCCCGCAAATAACTCCGGATCGGCGGCGGCGCATGAAACAGTTGCAACCAGCGCTCGGCCACTTCACGTGTCGACCATTTATCAGGGTTGCAACCGGCTGTGGGCTTCAACACAAGATAGCAAATCCCGTCTCTCAAAACATACGCCAACAGGTCGAAAGCAAAAACGTCAAGATGCCGTCGTAGCTGGTATTCAGGATCCACCACCGGTCTGGCGATGAAAGTGCCGGCCATCGTTTTGTTGCGAGCTTCCCGAACCGAAAACAAGGTGGGACGCAGCGCGGGGGACACATTTTTTGTGGAATAGGGACCTGTCATGGCAGATGCTTTTTGTGTTAATAAAATACTGTATAAGAATACAGTTACCTCAATGGGGGGTCAAGAATTCCGCGCATAGATTGCCCACTTCCTCGATCGTGGACGCAATCTCGCACATCGGTTATCCGCCTGCGGAATCACCGGCTGGAAACGCGGCGAGAACAAAAACGATTATTTCAGGGGTTCCTGCTTATAACTGTTTGCTGCGATGAGCGGCGCTTGAATCCTTTTTCAGTGCAGCTAAGCTTCAAAATGTCGAATAAGTGTGAAGCGCGTCACTGTTATCTCAACCGCTAATAAGAAACCAGGCGGCAGGCGGCTGTAGCCCAGCTGACCCCTGAAAGTGTAATCAGTGAGCGGCGAAGCGGGCTAAAACGATAATTAAACCAAACGCCCCGGTTATCACGGGTAATTTTTTAAATTGATTCATTGGCAAATAATAGTGGAGGTCAGGCATGCGCTTGAATGTTAAGCGGTTAGGCGCGTTGACGCTGTTGACGTGTTTAGTTCCGGGAGTTGCTTCAGCATCGTCATTGTTAGGCACGTTGCAGTCTTTGTTTAAGCAGCAGAACTCGGAACATCAAAAACTCCTGAGCGATGCATATAACAACATCGAGCAGTGTCTGGCAAAGCGGCCCGGTAACAGCAAGACAGGTCGTGGTATTGATGCACATGTGAATGGCCTCGAAGTTACAAGCTGTATCCTGCTGTCCTCCGACAAGCGCAAGCTGCAACAACTTGCGCTTGTTGCTCAAAGCGTTGCCCAGTGTCTGCGAGATGAAATTGCCGATGACGGTCGAGTGACCGGGCGTGATCTGGTGGCCTGCCTGAAAGGCGCGAAAGAAGAAGTTGGCAACGGTAACGGCAACGGGAATGGCCACAATGGCGTAATAACTCTGGCGGATGCCGCCGAGCATGCCCGCCGCCTGATGGGCACCGCTGTTGACACCGCAGTTCTGGCCTCGGGCGAGCCTGAGTATCTTGCAATTCTTGAAAGCGAATTCAATTACATTACGCCTGAAAACGTGGGCAAGTGGGGCGAGCTGCAACCCAATTCTCCCGACGAATGGGAATTCGACGAACACGATTTTCTGGTTAATTATGCGCAGGCCAATGACATGCGCTACAAAGGTCACACCCTGGTGTGGCATTCCCAGGCTCCCGCGTTTATCAATGATTCGCTGACCGCGAGCGAGTTGCAGGATCGCATCGCCGATCACATCTCCATCACCATGGGACGTTACGAAGGTGAATTCCACGCTTGGGATGTAGTCAACGAAGCCATCGAAGACGACGGCACTTTCCGCGATTCGGTTTTCTATCGCAAGCTCGGCGAACGCTACATTGCCGATGCATTCCATCTTGCGAATTCCATCGACCGCAAGGCGAAGCTCTATTACAACGATTACAACATCGCAGGCATCAATGACAAATCCGACGCCGTTTATAATCTGTTGAAAAATCTGAAATCGGCCCGTGTCCCGGTCGATGGCATCGGCTTCCAGATGCATCTGGAGGCAAGCAGTGCACCCAGCTATGAAGAGATCCTCGCCAACTTCAAGCGCTTTGCCGCTCTGGGGCTCAGTATCAACATCAGCGAGCTGGATGTGCGCATTGCCAATCTGCCCTGGGATTCTGCCAGCAAGCTGGCCATCCAGCAGCAGGTCTATCACCGGGTAGTGAGCGCCTGTGTCGCGGTGTCGGCCTGTGAGTCGGTAACCACCTGGGGATTTACCGACAAGTTCAGCTGGATCGATGGCACCTACGGGCCGGACGACCCGTTGCAGTACAACGAGCTATATGCGAAGAAACCCGCCTATTTCGGCCTGGCGGACGGTTTTATGGGGATCGCGCCCGATGCCCTTGGCAGCATGCCGAACCTCATCGCCAATGGTCACTTCGAGACAGGACTGACCGGCTGGCAAAACTGGGGTGGCAACGCTTCAAGGCTGCTCAAAAAGCCTTTCGACGGATCGGCTGCCATGACCGTCACCAATCGGACTGAAACCTGGAACGGCGCTGCTTATCCGGTTACCCGGGTTGTCCAGGGTGGCCAGACTTACCGCGCATCAGCCCATGTGAGCATTGATAACGCCAGTCAGGCTCAGGTAGTGATGGGACTGCGCTATCGCTGCGAAGGTGGTGGTGACACCTACGTCAATATGGCAACCCATAGCGTCAAGAAGAAAAAATGGGCTCAGCTTCAGGGCACCGTGACACTGCCTGAGTGTGCGGTGGAAGATGCGGTCCTGTACGTCAATGGCGCAGGGGCCGGTGTGGATCTGGACGTCGATGCTGTCAGCCTGCGACCACAGACTCTGGTTCCGGACGCCACTGGCCTTGGTCCAAACATCATCGCCAATCCTGATTTCGAGTCGGATACATTTGGCTGGTTCGGCTTCGGCGATGCGACCATCGTGGCTTCAACAGCCCACGCCAATTCGGGCAGCAAGAGTGGTTATGTGAGCAACCGTCTGCAGTCCTGGCAAGGTCCAGCGACCAGCCTGCTCCTCGATGCAGAAGCGGGTGCCCAATACCAGTTGCTGGCCTGGGTACGGCTTGAATCAGGTACGGCGCCGATCAACGCGACCCTGCAAGCCTCATGTTCGACGGGCGATCAGTACATCACAATTGCCAATACCAACGCGACAGCATCTGGCTGGTCAGTAGTCAGTGGAACATTCACGGTTCCTCAGTGTGACTTCAGTGGCCTCAACCTTTACTTTGAGGGACCGGCGGCGGGCGTGAATTTCTTCCTGGATGATGTCTATGTACGGGAAATTCCGTCCGACGAAGTCGATGGCAACCTGATGCCCAACTGGAGCTTTGAGTCCGGTGTCAACGGCTGGACCGGCTGGGGCGGAGCCGTTATCGCCTCCAGCAGCGCCCAGGCGCATACCGGCACACGAAGCGCCCTGCTGTCTAACCGCAGTGGCAACTGGCAGGGTCCGGTGTTTAACCTCCTGCCCCTGGTGGTAGCGGGTGAGACCTATGACATCGGTGCCTGGGGCCGGATCGAAGGTGCGCAATACGACACGATGAACATCACGGTTAAAACCGTCTGTAACGGCACCATCGAAAACTATCATCAGCTCGATGTAGTGACCGCAACCAGCGCCGAGTGGACCGAGCTGCAGGGCAGCATTACGTTGCCGGCCTGCTCTCTGACTGAAGCGTCGCTGTACTTTGATGGTCCAGATGCAGGTGTCAATATCTACCTGGATGATGTGGTTGTACTCGGCGCCGCCAACACCGGTGCCAACAATCTGGTCGCCAATCCGGACTTTGAAGCGGGTTTGAACGGCTGGAGCACCTGGGGTGGCAACCTTGAGAGTTCAGCCGACGCCCACAGCGGTTCCGCCAGCGCATTGCACACGGGTCGCAGCGGAACCTGGCAGGGCCCTGTCTACAACCTGCTGCCAGTCGTCCAGGCCGGTGGTACCTATGATTTCAGCGCCTGGGGAAAAATCGGTGGTCAAAGCGCAGACTCCATGAACATCACCGTGAAAACAACCTGTAGTGAGAGCGGTGAGAACTATCATCAGGTTGCATCACAGGTGGTCTATGACGATGAGTGGAGCGAACTGAGCGGCACCCTGACCCTGCCGACCTGCACTCTGACCGAAGTGTCCCTCTACTTCGACGGCCCGGTTGAATCAGCCAATATCTACCTGGACGACGTGAGTGTGACTGCAGCTCAATAACAAGAACCAGCCTGCCTGCAGCAGGCAATCCCCTGGTAACCCGCTCCCGCCCAGAAGGCCGGAGCGGGTTTTTGTTTTGGGGTTTGGCTCCTGCTGCCGTCGACGATACACTGCGGAACCACCGGGCCGGCCAATATTCTCAACAACCGAAAATTGAAAACCGATTTTCGTTACTCGAATACGCTCGGCAGGAATACCTTCCCCTACCTGTTCTTACTTGTCTCAACGGCTCGTCGTCCTCGCGCACGCGGGGGCCCACGAACCCCGGAAGGATCTGCCGATTGGCGTGGAA
>CAZXLJ010000012.1:28883-51188 GCA_964641175.1 uncultured Cellvibrionaceae bacterium | reverse complement strand
GGGTAGCCAGAAGCATTGACAGGGCCGGCCGAAGCCCAAAAACGGAGGCCGGATCTTATAGAAATATTGCCTGATTTTCAAGCGCCATTTCTGATCGCAATGACTTTATGGCCCGCAATCCTGAGCGCGGGGCCCAGATGCCTTTAAGGCAGATGCGGCAAGGCGAGGTACTCCCGGGCCTGCATTTCCTGGAGCCGACTTAGCGTTCGTCGAAATTCGAAACTCGAGCGCAACCCCTGGTACAACTCCTGGAGCGGTACTTCGCAGGACAACATCAGTTTTACCCGTCGATCATAAAATACGTCCACGAGATTGATGAATCGGCGGGCCGCGTCTTCCTTGCGAACATCCATCATGGGTACGCTGGATACAATGACACTATGGAACTCGCTGGCGAGGATCAGATAATCATTTTGTGAACGCGGTCCTTCGCAGAGCACGCTGAAGTCGAACCAGCAGATATCTTCAGAAACATAACGGGCGGCCAGTGACCGGCCCTCCACCTGCAGCTCGGCATCTACCTCAAACGGCCGATCGCCCGTCATCTCCTGAAAGAACGCCCGCAGCGCCGCTTCCGCAGCGGCGCCCAGAGGCGCCTGGTAAAGATTCGCCTTCTCCAGGGTCCGCAGCCGGTAATCAGTTCCACCATCCACTTCGACGATGTTCATATTGGCATGGATGGATCGGATGGCAGGCAGAAACCTGTCACGCTGCAGCCCTTCCCGGTAGAGATCATCAGGATGTGCATTCGAGGTAGTGACAATCACAGTCCCCGCCTGGAAAAGACTGTCCAGCAGATTTCCCAGTATCATCGCGTCGGTGATATCGCTGACAAAAAACTCGTCAAAACAGATGACCCGGGATTGCCTGGCCAGCTCCTGAGCCACCCGCTCCAGAGGATTTTTCTGGCCCCGGTGCGTGGAAAGCTGCTCGTGTACCTGACGCATAAAGCGGTGGAAATGGGTCCGCTGTTTCCGCTCGAAAGGTAAAGAATCGTAAAACGTGTCGAGAAGATACGTCTTCCCGCGACCGACGCCACCCCAGAAATAAAGCCCTTTGGCCGCAGGCAACGGCCGCAGGAATGACCTGAAGCGTCCAAAGCGGCTGCCGTTCAAGCCCTGTTCCAGCATCAGAGCCTCGTAGAGTTGCTGCAGATGCCCGATTGCAGCCTCTTGCGCGGAGTCGTGGATAAAGCCCCGGCTTTCCAGGTCAAAACGATAACGGGACATCGGTGTCTGAGGCATGGGACATCACATATGGCAAAGGGGCTGTACTTTAATTTGTCGGCCGGATTGAGGCAATCTGCACGAATCACTTTAATCGTTGCGTTATCAGCACGATAGCTTCACTATGTTGCCACGCGTCTGCAACGGTGAGCGATTGCAGCTGATGGCCCTTACTCAACTATGTGACAGTGTCGATACCTGGCAAACCGTATCGACTACTGGACGACCAGTCGATACGGATAGGAGTCTCGGGTGTACCCATTTGAAATAATTTTGTTGGCGGGCGTGGTGATGCTGCTTTCAGGCGGCGTCCTCGGGTTTCTCGTAGCCCGGTCATGGATGCCTGCTGACCGGCAGCGGTCGCTTGAACAGCAGGTCGTCAGTGCCAAATCCGACCTGGACGAATACCAGAAAAATGTCGCCCGCCATTTCCTCGAAACTTCCCAGAAAGTGAGCGAGGTCACGCAAAGCTATCGGGAATTGCATGAACACCTGGCCAAAGGTGCACTGGAGCTGGCAAACACCGAAATAGGCCGGAAAGTGATCGAGGCCGGAGAAGTCACAAATATTGACCGCCTCGAACAGGTTCACATCGAAGCCCCGCGGGATTGGGCGCCTCGAATGCCGGGCGAGCGGGGAATGCTGAGCGAAGAATTTGGTCTGAAGGAGCAGGACTCCCCGGCCCCCGATGATGCACCGTCTGAACGGCCGGGCCAGTGACATGCCCTCTGCGGACATAATGATGACCGGCCCAACCATTCAAGCGGGAGCGACCTAGCCACGGAATGAAAATCAACTGGCGGAATGTAGTCAACTATATTCGTTGGCCGGCGACGTTCGGGTTGCTGGCCGGATTGATATTGCTCCAGCTGTTCCCGGAACTGAATCCGCGCCAATCCCTTCGCAATGCAATCTCCCTCACCAGCAGCTCCAGCGGTGCGGCGCCCGGTCAGGGGGTCTACTCCTATGCGGAAGCCGTCCGCAAAGCTTCGTACGCTGTAGTCAATATTTACACTCGCAAACAGGTGAAACGGCCGCAACATCCACTCTTTAACGACCCCCTGTTCCGCTATTTTTACAACAGCGCGGACATCAGGCGACAGGAACGCATGCAGTCTTCCCTGGGTTCAGGTGTGATCGTAGACACCCAGGGTTACCTGCTCACCAGCAATCATGTCATTCACGGCGCCGATGAAATTGTCGTGCAGCTGCAGGACGGACGTGAAGCCACGGCACAGATTGTCGGGGTCGACTATGAAAACGATCTGGCGGTGCTGAAGATCGAACTGGACGAACTGCAAGCGATCAGTATCAATCCCGACCGCGGAATGCGGGTCGGCGATATTGTGCTGGCAATCGGCAACCCTTTTGGCATGGGTCAAACCGTTACTCAAGGGATCGTGTCCGCGGTTGGCCGTCACGGCCTGAACATAAATGCGTTTGAAAATTTCATTCAGACCGATGCTGCGGTCAATCCGGGTAACTCCGGCGGTGCCCTGATTGATGCGGAAGGTAACCTCCTCGGCATCAATACGGCCATTCTTGACCGGATCGGCCGCTCCGATCTGGATGACGTCGGACTTGCGGTTCCAGTGGAGACGGCGGTGAGAACCTTGAAGGACATTATTGAATTCGGCCGCGTGGTTCGCGGTTGGCTGGGAGTGGAAACATCCAGCCTCACACCACAGACCGCCCACAACTATCGGCTTGACTCGACACTGGGCATTGTCATTACCCGCATTTATAACAACGGACCGGCGCACCAGGCGGGGCTGCAGCCTGGCGACGTGATTGTGAAGATTAATGGAGAACCGGTGGGAGATGGCAAGCGGGGTCGCCAGCAGATCGCTGAATCCCGTCCCGGGGATTCGGTCACCATCGAATTTTACCGGGATGGAAAGCTGGAGAATGTGCAGGCGGTGCTGCAAAAACAACCGCTGACGGGTTAGCGTTCCGCTCAACTCACAGCTATTTCTGCGACTTTACCTCGCACAGCAGTCTCAGCTCCGCCGAACGGGCGTGTGCTTCCAGGGATTCCGCCCGGGCCAGGATCGCGGCTGTAGGCCCCAGTGCGCGCGCGCCCTCCTCCGAGCAATAGATGATCGAACTGCGCTTCTGATAGTCGTAAACACCCAGTGGCGATGAAAACCTTGCGGTACCTGACGTCGGGAGGACGTGATTCGGTCCTGCACAATAATCGCCCAGCGCCTCGCTGGAAAACCGCCCCATAAAGATTGCGCCCGCGTGGCGAATCAGTGGCAGTAGCGCTTCCGGGTCCGCTACCGACAGCTCAAGATGTTCCGGCGCAATGCGATTGGAGATTGCGGCTGCCTCCTCCAGTGACCCGACATGAATCAGCGCGCCGCGCTTGGCCAGTGATTGCCGGGCGATCTGCTCCCGGGCCAGTGTAGGCAACAGTCGCTCGATGCTCGACTGTACGGCATCGAGGTAACTGCTGTCGGGGCTGATGAGAATCGACTGGGCGTCTTCGTCGTGTTCCGCCTGGGAGAACAGATCCATTGCCACCCAATCCGGATCCGTAAGGCCATCACAGATCACCAGGATTTCGGAAGGCCCGGCAATCATGTCGATATCGACCTCGCCGAACACTGCTCGCTTGGCGCTTGCCACAAATATGTTTCCGGGACCTACAATCTTGTCTACCCGCGGAACGGTTTGAGTTCCGTAAGCCATGGCCGCTACCGCCTGCGCACCGCCAATGCTGATAACCGTATTGACACCTGCAATGGCCGCAGCCGCGAGCACGCTCGGGTTCACGATACCATCCGGTGCCGGCGATACCATCACCAGCTGTCTGACCCCCGCCACTTTCGCCGGAATAGCAGTCATGAGCACTGATGACGGATAAGCAGCCTTGCCGCCAGGGACATACATGCCCACCCGATCCATGGGCGTGATTTTTTGACCGAGCTGCGTTCCATCCGCTTCCTTGTATCGCCAGGAATCCTGCAGCTGGTGCTCGTGGTAACGCTGGATCCTTCCCGCCGCGATTTGCAACGCCTGGCGCTGATCGACGGGGATGGACGCTAATGCTGCCTGGAGGGCATCGGGACCGATAGTCAGTTCGCGCATGCTGTCAACGCAACGCCGGTCAAACCGACGGGTGTACTCGAGGACGGCCTCATCACCTCGTGAACGCACTTCTGAAAGTATCTCGGCGACGGTTTGTTCCACCGATTCATGTTTGCCGGCTTCCCATCGCATCAGCGCGTCAAGTTTCTGGCTGAAACCGGAATCCGCTGTCGACAGCCGCGATATGAGAACATTCATTTGGGCAACTCCTGAATGCACTCGGCAACTGCCACTTCGATGGCGTCCACCAAAGCTTCAATCTGGAAATGCTTGAGTTTCATGGAGGCCTTGTTGACGATCAATCGTGAACTGACCGAGGCAATGGTTTCACGCGGCTCCAGCCCATTGGCCCGGAGAGTATTGCCCGTGTCCACAATATCCACTATTTCATCGGCCAGATTCAGCAGCGGCGCCAACTCCATTGCGCCGTACAGCTTGATCACATCGACTTGCCTGCCCTGGGCTGCGTAATA
This sequence comes from uncultured Cellvibrionaceae bacterium, assembly GCA_964641175.1. Lineage (GTDB taxonomy): Bacteria > Pseudomonadota > Gammaproteobacteria > Pseudomonadales > Cellvibrionaceae > CAYNST01. The sequence continues at coordinate 46,396 of CAZXLJ010000012.1, read as the reverse complement.
CCGCTTGGCGATGTTCACGTATTTCGTCGCAACCTTGATGCGTCCCTTGCGGGGCGCCTCACCCGCCCGGGCAGCAGTCATGAGGCGGCACCGTGCGATATGCAGATCCAGAGGTTCGTAGTAACCCTGCCCCCCGTGCTCCAGCAAGGTATCTTTGCCCGCGACGCCCACGTCGGCAGCACCAAATTCGACATAGGTCGGTACATCTACGCCGCGAAGAATGAGGAATCGCACCTCCGGCGACGTCGTTTCGAAGGTCAGCTTTCTGCTCGTGCGAATATTCTCGAGCGGTTCAATCCCGGCTGCTGCGAGCAATGGCAGAGCTTCTTCAAGAATCCGGCCCTTTGTGAGCGCGATCGTCAAATACGACATGGTAACCCCTGCTTCAGCCGGAAACCCGGCGGATTTTAGCACCGACCTGGCGCAGCTTCTCTTCAATGCATTCATAACCGCGGTCAATGTGGTAGATGCGATCGATCACCGTCTCTCCACGGGCTACCATACCTGCAATCACCAGACTCGCCGAGCCGCGCAAATCGCTGGCCATGACCGGTGCTCCTTTCAGCTGGTCGACGCCAGTGATAATGGCGGTGTTGCCCTGCAGGGCTATATTGGCACCCATCCGGTTCAGTTCGTGGACCTGGATGAGACGGTTTTCGAATATCGTCTCGGTCACAGTGCTCACTCCCTCAGCCACTGCGTTCATCGCGGTGAACTGCGATTGCATGTCCGTCGGGAAGGCAGGATAAGGTGCCGTTTTCAGGTTCACCGCCCGCGGCCTGTTACCGCGCATATTGAGTTCCACCCAGTTGCTGCCGGTGCTGATTTCCGCCCCCGCCTCTTCCAGCTTCAGCAGTACTGCATCCAGGAATTCCGGGCAGGTATCGCGCAACACTACCCGACCTCGGGCCGCGGCCGCCGCTGTCAGAAAAGTGCCGGTTTCGATGCGGTCAGGCATGACGGTGAACGTACAACCGTCCAGGCGGTCCACCCCCTGGATGGTCAGCATGTCCGTCCCGATACCCGAAATTTGCGCACCCATTTCCACCAGACAGCGGGCGAGGTCGACAATTTCGGGCTCTCGGGCAGCGTTTTCAAGTACTGTCTTGCCTTTGGCCAGCACGGCCGCCATCAGCAGATTTTCAGTGCCGCCAACGGTCACCACGTCCATGCAGATGCGAGTGCCTTTAAGGCCGTGGGGGGCTCGCGCACGAATGTAGCCGCCGTCGACTTCTATTTCCGCGCCCATTGCCTCAAGACCGCGCAAGTGAATATCAACCGGGCGGCTGCCGATGGCGCAGCCACCCGGAAAGGAAACATCCGCACGACCGAATCGCGTCAGCATCGGTCCGAGTACCAAGATCGAGGCCCTCATTGTCTTTACCAGATCGTAGGGTGCTTCGAAATTGATGATGGTGCTCTGGTTGATTTCCACACCCATTTTTTCGTCAATCGTGACGTCCACCCCCATGCAGCGAATCAGTGCAAGCATGGTAGTAATGTCATTGAGATGTGGCAGATTGCGGATGTGCATTGGGCCGTCCGCGAGTAAAGTGGCGGCCAGGATGGGTAGTGCTGAATTTTTGGAGCCAGAAATGCGAATTTCGCCGTCAAGGCTGGCGCCGCCCGTAATAATAAGTTTATCCATGAATGGTTCGATCTGTAGTGGAAGTGTGAACTCCCGTCCTTGGACCAGTCGAGGCGGACGGAGCAGCTTTGGAAGCGACAGTCGAGCTAGCCCAGGGCTTCATCCGGAGTTAGCGTTTTCATATGGACGGCATGAACGGTGCCATTGGCCAGGAAACCCTGTAGGGCGCTGTACACCAGTTGCTGCTTTTTTACCGGCATTAAGCCGGCAAACCGGGCGCTTACCACAGAGAGGTGCGCGTGATTGCCCTCGAGCCGGACTTCAGTGACGGCGTCGGGAATCACGTTCGTTATTGCAGTTTTTATATCATCAACGAGCATCTTATGCCTCAAATGTACTGGCGCCCCGAGGAATCCTGACGGCTTCGATCAGGATTCCCGAGAATGAGGTACGCCATGTCTAATAAATAATTCACGCAATCAAGGCTGCGCTTTTACTGACCACCCGGCTATGACCTTATCGATGTCGTTGTCATTCTGCCGCATGGCCTGAGCAAACTGATCGCGGAAGCTCTTGCCGAGGTTGACCCCGTTGAGGACAACGTTGATCAGCTTCCATTCACCGGATTTGTTTCTGGCCATGGTATAGGAAACTCGATTGACCCCTTCTGTCCCTTGAATTTCCTGAACTACCTCTACCCGTTTCTGATCGCCTTCTTCCGCTTTCACGGGAATGGTGGTGATCTTCAGGTCGGAGTAGTTTGCCATCCCCTTGCCCAGTGTTTCCACCATTCCCTTGGTGAATACGTCGGTAAAGCGTTCGCGTTGAGCTTCGGACGCCTTGGGCCAGTATGTCGCCATAACGCTCTTGGCAATGAATGGAAAGCTGACCGTCTCTTCGAGCACGCGTCGCACGTCGCTGTAATAAGCTTCGGGATTTTCCTTGAGCTGGGCCTCACCGTTACGGATGACTTGCATCAGATTGTCTGTCACTGACTGAACAGTCTCTTGAGGGGATTTCGCCTTGCCAGCCGGCTTCTTGCCGTCGGCTGCGAAAACCGGGCTTACAATACAGGATAACGCGACGGTCAACACCGCCAACAGGGACTTGACACCCATATCTATCTCCTCAGGGACACGTAAACGGCACACAATATACCAGATTGCACCTAACCCGCTGCGCGGATTGGTGGCTGGACAATTAAAAAGGGTAGACGATACAAGCTGAACCCCACCTTTATGCTGCTCCGGACCGCCGATTTGTATACACATACGTGACCCGTCATATCCCTAATTTTCCAGCAGTTTTTCCTCAGGGCTATTTTTGCACCTCTATACCTTCTATTATTGCGATCTTTTCCGACCGCATGATCGAGGAGTAAAATCCGGCCCATGAGTCAAGCCGCTGCACAAACACTAATCGATTCCGGCAAGCGCACTGTCGCCCTCGAAGCCCAGGCAGTCAATGATCTCGAAAGGCGGATAGATACAAATTTTGCGCGTGCGTGCGAACTCATGTTGCAGTGCCGCGGCAGGGTTGTGATCACCGGCATGGGAAAGTCCGGCCATATCGGTCACAAAATTGCCGCCACCCTGGCCAGCACCGGAACTCCGGCGTTTTTCGTGCACCCCGGAGACGCAGGCCACGGGGATTTGGGGATGGTCACCCCGGGGGACGTGGTGATCGCTATTTCGAACTCCGGCAACGCCGGCGAAATACTTACCCTGCTGCCGACACTGAAGCGCCTTGGCGTGCCATTAATAACCATGACCGGCAAACCGCGATCTCCGCTGGCCGAGGCCGCGGCGGTCAACCTTGATATCAGCGTTACCTGCGAAGCCTGCCCGCTGGACCTGGCGCCGACCTCCAGCACCACCGTCACGCTTGTCCTCGGCGATGCCCTGGCGGTGGCGCTTCTGCAGGCACGTGGCTTTACCGCGGAGGATTTTGCATTCTCCCATCCCAGTGGTGCTCTCGGGCGACGGCTATTGCTGAAAGTCGGTGATGTCATGCACCGCGGCGAACGTATTCCACGGGTAAACTTTGAAACGAACCTGCTGAATGCACTCACAGAAATCACCGAGAAAGGGTTCGGCATGACCACCGTTGTAGATAGCGCTAACACCATCATCGGAATCTTTACCGATGGCGACCTGCGCCGGGCACTGGACCGGGGCGAAGACGTCCGCTCCGTAGTCATTGGCGATGTGATGACCCGCTCACCGTTAACCACGAACCCGGCAACCCTGGCGGCTGAAGCGCTGACAGTGATGGAAAACCACAAGATAACGGCACTGGTCGTTGCCAACGAACGCAACCAGCCCGTGGGAGTTCTGCACATGCACGATCTTCTGGCAGCAGGCCTTGCCTGAAACTCTGACCAGACCCGCTCCTAACATCGCCAGAGCGCTATCACCGTCCGACCGCCATAAAAGGAAAGCGAATGACTCAAACCGACCCAGTCCTCGCCCGCGCTCAGAGCGTGCGCTTACTCATTCTGGACGTTGACGGCGTGATGACGGACGGACGCCTGTTTCTGGGCCAGGAGGGTCAGGACATCAAGGCTTTCCATACCCTGGATGGTCATGGCATCAAGCTCCTTCAACGTCATGGTATCGATGTCGCTATCGTCACTGGTCGCACCAGTGCGGCAGTCAGCCGCCGGGCGCGAGAACTGGGGATTACCCGTTTGGTCCAGGGTCGGGAGGACAAGTGGGCGGCGCTGCAGGAGTTGCTGGGATCCGCCCCCGTCGCGCCGGAACATATGGCGTGCATGGGTGACGACCTTCCGGATCTGACAATAATGTGTCGCGTCGCCCTGGCATTGACAGTCCCCAATGCCCACCCCGTCGTACGTCAGCATGCGCATTGGCAAAGCCATGCGCGGGGCGGCGAAGGGGCGGTTCGGGAAGCCTGCGACATGATATTGCGGGCTCAAGGACTCTACGATCAGGCAATTGCCGCTTACCTGGCCTGTTGATTCCTCATGAAAAACAACTGGTTCTACATTGCCGTCATTATCGCGCTGGTTGCGGCGACGGTGGTTCTGTGGGAAACGCCACCACAGGAACTGATACCCTTGCTGGACAGCGACGCAGAACCGGAGCTTGTTCCGTATGCCGTCATCGAAAATGCCCACTCCCGTCACTACGACCAGGAAGGCGCCTTAAGTTATGAATTTCTGGCGGGTGTGTTAAACCATTATCGGCTCGATATGTCCACAATCAGTGAAGGCGATTTCACCTCCATGGAAGAACCTCAGCTTACGCTTTTCGCTGAGGGCAACACCTGGTATATCACTGCGGACAAAGGCAAAGTCACCGAATTCGGTGCCGTCCTGACGCTTTGGGAAAATGTCCGGATCTGGCAACCGGATCTCGATAACGATAACGTCGAATTAACTACGCAAAAACTGGAAATCCGGCCTCGCGACAAAACAGTTCGCACCGATCAACCCGTACGGATTTCATCCGGTCAAGGCACCCTGGAGGCCATCGGCATGACGGTGAACCTGAATAGCGAAACCATTCATCTTCTGCAACGGGTACGGGGCTACCATGAGCCGATATAAACGGAAATTTGGCTACCTGATGTTTCTAATTACATGGGCCCTGGCAGGCGATGGCTGGAGTTTGGCATCGGACCGGGAGCAATCCATCACGATTCATTCCGATACCGCCGAGCGCAATGAAGGCAAAGGCACGACGACGTACGCGGGCAATGTTGTCATGCAACAAGGCTCCATGCGCATCGACGCCAGCAAGGTGATCATCTACAACAACAAAAACAAGGTGACCAAAATCGTCGCTCTGGGTGAGCCTGTCCGGTATCAGCAGAAACCCAATGAACAGGATGGGCTGGTTATCGCAGAAGCAAGACGGCTTGAGTACAACATCCGGAAGGAAACCCTGCATTTGATCGACAATGCGTCGTTGCAGCAGGAGGGCACCAGCCTGTCGGGCAACCGGATAGATTACGACGTGAAGCAATCGGTCGTGAAAGCTGGCAGCGACGCCAACCAGAATGAGCGTGTGCGCATGGTCATTCCGCCGCGCTCCCTGCGGTTCGGATCCGAGGAAGAAGAATAGGTCATGGCGCGACTTCAAGCGAACAATCTCGCAAAGAGCTACAAGGGCCGGAAGGTCATCGAAGACGTCTCCGTCACGGTGGAAAACAACCAGATCGTCGGTCTGCTTGGCCCCAATGGAGCCGGCAAAACTACTTGCTTCTATATGATTGCCGGACTCGTAGCGGCAGATCACGGCGAAGTTTTTATCGATGACCAGAACGTAACCCACCTCCCCATGCACGGACGGGCACGTGCCGGCTTGAGTTATCTGCCGCAGGAAGCATCAGTGTTTCGCAAACTGACGGTGGCAGACAATATTATGGCGATTCTGGAAACTCGCCGGGATCTCAATCGCAGTCAGCGCCAGTCCGAAATGAATCTGCTTCTGGAGGAGTTTCATATCACCCATATCCGCAAAAGTCTGGGCATGGCCCTCTCCGGTGGCGAACGCCGCCGAGTAGAAATAGCCAGAGCCATTGCCACCAACCCGCGATTCATTCTGCTCGATGAACCCTTCGCCGGTGTAGACCCCATTTCCGTCAGTGATATCAAATCCATCGTTAATCACCTCAAAAGCCGCGGGCTTGGCGTCTTGATCACGGATCACAATGTTCGCGAGACTCTCGACATCTGCGAAAAGGCCTACATTGTTAGCGAAGGCCATATCATTGCGGAAGGCACCGCTGAAGACATTCTGTCGAATGCCAAAGTTCGTAAAGTCTATCTCGGGGAAAATTTCCGCCTTTGATTGCCTGGTGCCCCTGACTGCGTGGAAAGCCCTTTGTTTTCGCAAGATCATTCTCTGTCCAAGATAGCAATCGACTGGGCGGACTTTGGCGTATATCATCTGGCCTGAACCTTGCTTTTGCTTTCGCGCAAAATCGTTGCGCGGGGCAATCAGGATCCATAGAATGAGCGAGTGATCTGTGAGTTAGTCGTCTCAATTACAGGGCATAACCGTCGCATGAAGCAATCACTGCAACTAAAACTCGGCCAGCAGCTGACGATGACTCCGCAGCTGCAGCAGGCCATTCGTTTGTTACAGCTTTCCACACTGGATCTTCAAAATGAAATCCAGGAAGCACTCGATAACAATCCCATGCTGGATGTGTCGGAAGATGGAGCGGATGGTGATTCAACCGACTTCGACTCAGCGGCCGAAAACGAAAAAATCTCTCTCGATGCCACCCCTCCCTCCCCTGGCAGCGATGATCTCGCGGGCTCCCAAACTGTCGAAGCCAGTGTAGATGGCGATGCCGAATGGACCAATGACATTCCCGCGGAACTGGCGGTAGATACCAGTTGGGATGACATCTATCAGAGCTCCCCTACCGGTACAGGATTGTCTCGGCCGGATTCGGACGAGTTCGATTACGATTCCAGACGCGGCACCTCTGAAAGCCTGCAGGACTACCTTTACTGGCAGCTGAATCTTACCCCCATGTCGGATCTGGACCGAGTGGTCGCCGAAGCCATTATTGATGCCGTTGGTCCCAACGGCATGCTGATGCAGTCTGTTGAAGACATATGGCAGGGACTGGTGGGAGAACTTGATGAGCTGGAAATTGACGAGGTATTCGCGGTTCTGCACCGGATTCAGCAATTCGACCCCCCCGGCGTGGCCAGCCAGTCCGTTGCTGAATGCCTTATGATCCAGCTAAAGCAGCTTCCGGATTCCACGCCCGGATACGATGTAGCAGTGCGGCTGGTGGAGCAATTCCTGCCACTGCTGGGCAGCCGTGATTTCAAACAGCTGATGCGCAAGCTGAAAGTGAAAGAAAGCGAATTGCAGGATGCCATCAAGATTATCCAGAAACTCAACCCAAGACCGGGTGAGCAAATCGGCGAGGAAACTACTGAATACGTAGTGCCGGATGTTTATGTCAAGAAAGAAAATAATCGCTGGACTGTACAGTTAAATCCCGATATTGCTCCGCGCCTGCGTATCAACAGCGATTATGCGTCGCTGGTGAAACGAGCCGACAGCAGCAGTGACAACACTTTTTTGCGGGATAATCTTCAGGAAGCCCGCTGGTTCATAAAAAGCCTCCAGAGCCGGAATGAAACCTTGCTCAAAGTGGCCACCTGTATCGTTGAGCGTCAGCAGGGATTCCTTGAAAATGGCCCTGAATCCATGAAACCCATGGTTTTGCACGATGTCGCCGAAATGGTGGAAATGCATGAATCGACAATTTCCAGGGTGACAACTCAAAAATATATGCACACACCGCAGGGAATTTTTGAGTTGAAGTACTTTTTCTCAAGTCACGTCAGCACCGAATCCGGCGGCGAATGTTCCTCCACAGCCATCCGGGCGATTATCAAGAAGCTGGTAGCTGCTGAAAATCCGCGTAAACCATTAAGCGATTCCAAGATCACGGCACTGCTTGAGGAGCAAGGAATTCAGGTCGCCAGAAGAACCATCGCGAAATATAGGGAATCACTGGGAATCGCTCCCTCCAACGAGAGAAAACGCCTCGTGTGACCAGCAGTATCCGCGATCTGGGCCAATGTCAAACGATGAGCAATCGCAAGGCATTGGCTGTTCTTTTATTTAACGCCCGCATCATCTCCAGGGCAGGTAGCACTGTTACCGGCTGGAGATACGATGTACGGTAATTCATGTTGTAATCGAAATGACAACCAACGAATCCATACTCTCTATTGACCGAACTCTTTGCCGCATCAGTTGCGCCAGCAAAAAGCGACTGGTAGAAAAGCTGGCCGGTCTTATTGCCGAGGACACCGGCGCAATTCAGAAAGAAAATCTGTTTGAGCTCCTTCTGGCGCGCGAGCGACTGGGCTCGACGGGCATCGGCTCCGGTATAGCAATACCGCATTGTCGCTGCAAGACGCTGGACCGGACCATCGGGGCGCTGATCACTCTCGAGACGCCTATCGATTTTGATTCCATCGACAACCAGCCTGTCGATATCGTGTTTGCCATGCTGGTTCCGGAAAATGCCGAAGGGGAGCACCTGCAAACTCTCGCGCGACTTGCCGAATCTCTGCAGGACCAGAAGTTCGTAGACCTTCTGAGAATGGCAGATAACCGCGAGGAACTGCTCGCTCGTGCCATAAAAACGGGCATCTGACGCGGCCGGCCAGGCGCGTCCAAAACGTCCATTCGCAGCGTTGCTCTTCTTGCGAAGGACTAAGGCCATTCGCTACGAGAACAGCGCCTTGGGGGCCGAACGCCGAGCGTCGGTCCGATTTGTCTCGCGCAGACTCTGTCCGGGACTTGATCAGAGGTTCGCTAGCCTCCGGGTGGGCGGTCACTGGCAATTCCGGCCAACTTGTATATCCTATTGCTTGCACACACCCAATTGACACGCACCGGCTTCTCGATTGCGGCGCGGCAGGAAATAAAATGCAATTTGTAGTGATAAGTGGTCGTTCGGGATCGGGCAAATCAACGGCACTGCAATTACTTGAAGACACCGGCTTCACCTGCGTCGATAACCTGCCGATGGCGCTGCTGCCTGCCCTGATTACCCAGATGGTGAGCGCACCCAATGCCGAAACGATGAAGTTTGCCGTCGGCATCGATGCACGCAACATTGGAGGCGATCTGAGTCGTTTCCCGGACATCCTTGCATCCATTGAGTCGCCCCACTTCCAGTGTCAGGTGGTCTACCTCGATGCCGCTGACGCAATTCTTACCAAACGCTTCAGTGAAACCCGACGCAAGCATCCCCTGACCAGCAAGACTGTCAATCTGCATGAAGCCCTGAAAACTGAGTCGCGAGTGTTGCAGCCGGTTGCCCGGCTGGCAGACATCACGCTGGACACGTCGAGTCTTTCGTTGCACGAACTTCGCAGTCTCGTCCGCAAGATTGTGGTTGGCAGTGATACGCCTGGTATGGCACTGATGTTTGAGTCCTTCGGCTTCAAATATGGCGTCCCTGCCGACGCCGACTTCGTGTTTGACGTACGTTGTCTGCCCAACCCCTACTGGCAGTCGGAACTGCGGTCCCAATCCGGGCTGGAAAGCCAGGTCGCCCAGTTCCTGCAACAGCAGCCGCAAGTCGACTCCATGTTGCGGGATCTTGTGGCATTCATGGAAAAATGGATTCCGCAGTTCGAGCAGAACAATCGCAGCTACCTGACCGTCGCCATCGGTTGCACGGGCGGCATGCATCGCTCCGTTTATCTGGCGGAGCAACTCGGCGCCCATTTCAGACAGAAATTTGATAATGTGCAGGTCCGGCATCGTCAGTTGCCAAGTTCAAACTAGTTCGCACCTGCCAGGACTATCCGGGAGGTCACATAAACCACCGCTTTCTCAGCCTATCGTCAAGAATCCATGGTCACATCCACAACAACCATCTGTAACCGACTGGGGCTGCACGCCCGCGCCGCCGCGAAATTTGCAAACACCGCCAATCGCTTCAGCAGCGATGTGCAAGTATGCTGCCGTGAAAAAACCATCGACGGCAAAAGCATCATGGCACTGATGTTACTGGCTGCATCCAAAGGAACCGAACTCGAAATCACCGCCCGAGGTGATGATGAAGAGGCAGCGCTGCAGGCGCTTTTGGAGCTGATAACCCATAAATTTGGAGAAGAACAATAGCCATGCGGGCACATTTCCATGAATGATTCAGAATCGGAGGCAGATCAACTCCGTCGTCCCAGTAAAAGCCAGCAGAAACGGGACGTTGAAGCTCTACAGAAATTGGGGGTATCGCTCGCGGAACTCAATGCGGAGCAGCTCGCGGGTATTCCGTTGACTCCAGAGCTGGAAAAGGCGGTCCGCGAGTATCAACACATCACCAAGCGCGAAGCACTGCGGCGGCACCGGCAATATATCGGTCGTTTGATGCGCGAGGCGGATCATGAAGCCATCGCTGCCGCTTTGGAAGGAGTATCGGAAAATCAGCAGCGCATGGCCCGGCTGTTCCAGACGATGGAAAAGTGGCGAGACGATCTGATCGAGGGTGACCACCAGCAGATGGAAGCATTCATACGGGAGTTTCCAGAGGTGGACCGGCAAAACCTGCGGCACCTGGTACAGAACGCCAAACAGGAACGCGTCCAGCAAAAAACTCCGGCCAATGCACGCAAGCTGTTCAAACTGATCCGGGACCAATTGGGGAAGCACTGACCGGGGTGACACCGGAACAAAGATGGGTTCAACCGGCACGTGTCCATACAGAATGCTTAAAGACTGAACATGCCGGGAGTCGCCTGCGTATAAAACGTCATTGCGGACGCGGTCTGAACCGCTCGCTGGTAACATCGAATTTGTCTCAGAACCCGAGTATTGACCTTTAACTGGAAGCAATATCCGACAATTCCGGTGACGGTTCGATAGCCGCCGCACATCCCTGACAGCATTCTTTGTTTACCATGGTGTCATTTTCCATCGTTCTTTGAGCGAGGTTTACAGTGGGTATAGCTCTTCGCGCCCTGCTCCCCCTGGCGATGACCGCATTGATGCTGTCAGCCAGTCCGCCCGCCGCCGGAAACAGTTTCGGTATTTTCGACGCGCGAGGCCTTGGCATGGGCGGCGTGGGAATGAGTACCGGCAATCTGAGAACCGGACACTTATACAACCCGTCCGTGCTCGCTTTTCATCACGGTGACGAAGACCGCCTCAAGCATGGCCAGCATACCCTGACGGTGGTTCTGGGGCCGCTTTCGGGCTCCGCGGAAAGCGCGACAGACGCAGCACGTGACGACCTGGAATCCCGCCTGAATGAGGCGGTAACCAGTTTCAATAACGCTCCAGATTTTCAAAGCGCACGCAACACTGCCGACGCCGCCGCCCAGCTACTGCGGCTGCTTGAGGATGTCGATGGAGAGGACCTGGCTGGCGAAGCCTATGCCGGCTACAGCGTGACGGAACCAGGGGACCGCGCCGGCGGAGCTTTTTTCATGGGAGTTCGCGCACTGGGCGGCGGCAAAGCGCAGATTGCACCTGATGATCTGGTCCTTCTGGGTGATTACGTCTCCGCACTGCGGTCCGCAGACCTGTCCGCCGTCAACCCTGATTTCTTTGATGACAATGGTGAGCTGGTGAACCCTTTGGACACCCTTGACTCCACGGCTCGCACCCGCGCGGTCATCCTTGCGGAGGTGGGCGTCAGCCTCGCCCATCAAATGAAACTTCTCGACCAGCCCGTTGCTGTGGGCATAAGCCCGAAAGTCGTGCGAGCTCGCGCCTTCGACGACCAATGGACCGCGTCAGGAGGAGAATTCAGCAGTGACGGCAGTGTAGCCGACGCAACTTTCATGAATTTCGATTTGGGAGCCACTTGGGAAATCGATCAACGCTACCGGTTTGCGATCGCAGGCAAAGACATTATCAATAAAACTTTTACCACCCCCGAAGGCCTGGAGGTCGAGTTGAATGGCCGTTATCGGGCCGGTCTAAGCTATTTCTCCACCGATTATGTCATCGCTGTCGAGGCCGACCTGCTGGGCGTTCCGGGTCTGACCCCCAACCTGAAACGACAGGACATCAGTATCGGTGCCGAATACGAAATCGGTACCCTTCTCGACATTCGGGCGGGTTACCGGATCGATGCACGCAATAATTTTGGCGATTTGATGACGGCCGGCATAGGCCTGGAAATCGGATTGTTTACACTGGAGTTTGCTGTTGCCGCCGGCTCGGAGGATCGAAGTGCGGCTCTGCAAGTAGGGATTTTGCATTAAAGCAAAACGGTTGGCTGATCCGAGAAGAATAGTGAAAGCGCACTATTCGGGCGCTTTCACTGCGGCATACCGCATACCTTCTCAGGTCAAAGACATCTTACCCTGATCCCTGACACTTTCTTCATACCACTGCTTCACGTGCAGCAAGTGTACGTTTTCCTGCTTCAAGGCATGCTCAAACTTCTTGACCATGTCCGTCATTCCCATGTCACCCGCCAGCTTGATTAACAACTCCCAAGCGGCGTTGTCGGTCAGCTCGATTGACAGCATCGCCTCGAGACTCTGGCTAAGCGATGTGCGTGGATCCACAATCACTTTCATCAACCCGGTCGCCGCAACTCCGGAAGCGTCGGCGTCCGGGGTCTGCGCCGTCGGATCTGCCCCGAGTTGCTCCAGACACTGGACCAGCAGATGGAAATGCTCCGCTTCCTGCTGGTGGAACTCCTTCAGGCGGTCCATGGGCACCACCGGCCGCCCGGGGTGCTGGGCCGCGGCATGCTGGCACTTGATCATCAGCTGTTCATAAATGCGGACTCCGCTGCGTTCGAAAGCCAGCCGCTGGCCCAGCTTGTTAATGAAAACCTCAGGGTGATGCCCTGTCGCCATTTTCAAAGTAGATTTGACCGCGCCCTTCAGGGTTCCGGGCAAGGGTACAGAACCTAGCGGCTCATCATCATCCAGATAGTCATTTTTCAATTCAAAAAACTGACTGGAATGGCCGGGTTTGCCCTTTTCGAGAAAAAACTTGTCGCTACCGTCAATCATTTCCTGTGTCAGCTTCGGAGACATATCGATGCCGGTTCGGTTTGCACCGAGTTTGGTATTGTTTTCCACGTGAGTATCCTCGTCGGTTAGGCTATTTTCTTGCTCAATTCAGTCCCGGGCTGCCAGCGATAGTTCAAGGCAACGGCCTCGCTTGGCGATCCGGTTGAATTCAAGTGGGCCCGATATTCCAGAGACCGGGTACTCTCCTTGCTCTTGTGTACATACTCTGGTCCAACCGCCCGCAGGTCGACTTCCTGACTCAGCACGCGCCTTACAAACTCTCGCTGACTTTGATAGGCGATGGGATCCGGCAATACGGCGGGCAATATCTCGGCCGGATCGCGTCTTTCGTATTTTTTGAACAGCTCCGTGACAATGTGCAGATGTTCAAGTTCGTAGTCGAGGAAGCGCTCCCAGATCGCCTTGATGCGCGGATTGGTTTCCGCAGTCATGCAGCTGTAGTAGTTGTAAACTTCATTGGCTTCATACAGCAGCCATTTTTCCAGCCAGGTTTCATTGGGATCAATGATGGAACCGTATTGCGTAACGTGCTGCTCCTCGATAGAAGCAATTTCCGCATACAACGCCCGGGCGACCGGATCACTAAAGGTAGGGCCAATATTCATGTAGTAATCACGGGTCTGATACTCACCCGAGAATATTGTCAGTGCGTTGAGTTTTGAAATGGGGTCTGCGGCTTTATGGTCATAATGGTGCCGCAGCTCATCTTCGGGCGCGCGATGCTCATCGACGGTAGGCCGTCCTGGCAGGATATCAGTGTAACTTTGCAGGATGTTGTTGGCGTCTTTACCCTCCACCCGATCCATCAGCGCGGAGTAGCGGTACATATGATCAAAATCTTCCAGCAGTCCGAATCGATAGGTCTGTGCGAGATACTCGTCCGGTTCTTGCTGGGCAATGGCCGCTGTCACTTCGATCGCGACCTGCTCGTAACCAATGGTGGTTTCGAGCGGGGAATGGTCCGACCCGAGTAACCAGTTAATCATGGTCTGCTGGTGATGCTCCACTCGGCGAATATCCGCCAGGGGCCGGCGCAGATCGTTATTGAATTGGCCGCACATGTGCTGAAACCGGTTGACCTGTTGCTCTATGCCATTCATTAAAATAACTCTGACGCGGGTAAAGGCATCGTCGTCGAGCTTGCTGAGCGGCTTGGGCGTCAGCTCGCGCCAGGTAAACTTCTGGCGATCCAGTGGCGTGCCGCGACTATCAAAGAGCTTTACGGACATAAATGATTCCTCGGTATTGGTGGGAATGAATCCACGCTTGTGCAATGGATATACCACAACCGGGATCAGGTCGCGCACGTCTTGTTTCGATCCGTTACATGGAAAATGTGGTTCATGGTACCGAAGAAATTCGCGCTCGAAATCGAGCCGGATCGGCATGCGCCTCAAATTTTTCCCGTCAAACAATCACTTGCATTTCCAGCGGATTAGCATTCAATACTCCGCCGTCATTCAACACCGGGGGGTGCCTACGCTAAATTTTTGCATCTTCCGGGATTTACATCCCGGTGTACAAATTACACTTTCAAAGACCCTCCCCGATGGAATCCTCACGCCGCCAGTCGCTGGAAATTTAACACTAGCTTCTCTATGTTTATTGCAATTTTTAGTGACGACCCTTGCCAGCATTCACAATCAATATAGCTCTGCCGCGATCATTTCAGCCATCCCCCATGTTTGCCGACTTATACTGTTAGGGCTGTCAGAAAAGCCGTCTGAAATATCCTCTCACTCCACAATAATGATCAAATCGGTGATGAAAATGAAAAATTTGCTTGTTGCTGTCTTTCTCTTCGGAATTTGCGCCAATGCTTTTGCCCATACCCGCGAAAACATACTTATCAAGAAATTAGCCGCCGTCACCAATGAAAGCACGACTTCATCCGTGTACCAGGGATTCACCCGCCTCTATTTTCATCCCGGAGCCTGGGGCAACACGAGCTGCCGCGCAGCGGCTGCAGATATCGCGCCCGAAGACGAGCGGATCTATCAAGCGGCGTTGGAAGCCCACATTGCCGGCCGTCGTGTTGATGTGAAGATTGATTCGCGCACCCGTTATGAAACCGACGTTTGCAAGGTCGAGTTTATTCGGGTCCACGCACCATAGTATTTCCGGAGGCCAAAGCAGACAGCTCCACATTGTGCGTTCGCGCAATGTGGAGATTCGACATGAAAACGGCAGATGAGACGCCAGGTCGCGGACTGATTTTTACAGGAGATTACCTGTTACTGTCGTTGCCGTCTCACAGCGCAGCAACACAATTGACCGACCTTCAACCGCCAGCCGCTCACCCACCCTGATTGTTTCACTCTCATCGACCCAGCCACGCGCCGTATCGAGTTCGACTGACCACGAATCGCGATTCTCGATCTCGGGGATGACAAATTCCAGTTCTTCGTGATGAGCGTTGAGGATCACATAAAAGCTATCATCCGTCCGGGGCTCCCCCTTGGGGTTGGGATTGGGAATGGTTTCGCCGTTGAGAAAAACGCCCAGTGTCTTGATGTAGCCGAGTGACCAATCTTTTTCGGTCATAGGCTGTCCTTCCAGGTTGAACCAGGCAATATCTTTGACTTCCGAGCCGTAGATAGGTCGCCCATGGAACCAGCGACGGCGATGAAAAACGGGGTGCATGGCCCGGTACCTGGTAAGACGCTGACAGAAGTAAAGCATCTGCTCGTCCGGGTTTTGCCAGTCATACCAGGAAATTTCATTGTCCTGGCAATAGGCATTGTTATTGCCTCCTTGCGACCTGCCAATTTCATCCCCGCCAGACATCATCGGGACGCCTTGGGATAGCAGTAGCGTGGTCATAAAGTTACGCTTCTGCCGGTTTCGCAGCTGAATGATTTCCGGATCGTCGGTCGGACCTTCCACTCCGCAGTTCCAGGACCGGTTGTGGCTTTCCCCGTCCCGGTTGTCCTCACCATTAGCACTGTTCTGTTTCTCGTTGTAGGAAACCAGATCGTGCAAGGTAAAACCGTCGTGAGCAGTAATGAAATTGATGCTCGCCGCAGGGAGCCGGGCACTGTATTCATACAGATCAGAGCTTCCCGTAAATCGCGACGCGAGCTCTCCCAGTGTTTGATCCTGCCCGGCCCAAAAATCACGGACGCAATCACGGTATTTTCCGTTCCATTCAGTCCAGACCGGCGGAAAGTTTCCAACCTGATATCCGCCTTCACCAACATCCCAGGGTTCCGCAATCAATTTAACGCCGCTGATCACCGGATCCTGCTGCACCAGGTCGAAAAATGCGGAAAGCCGGTCCACATCATGGAGCTCTCGGGCAAGCGTTGCAGCAAGGTCGAACCGGAAGCCATCGACATGCATCTCCAGAACCCAGTAACGCAACGAATCCATTAATAGCTGCAGTACATGAGGGTGCCGCATGTTCAAACTGTTACCGGTACCGGTGTAATCCATGTAGTACTGCTTGTCCTCGGTCAACCGGTAATAATAGGCGTTATCTATGCCCTTGAAATTAAACATCGGCCCAAAGTGATTCCCTTCGGCTGTGTGGTTGTAGACAACATCCAGAATGACTTCGATTCCCGCCTGATGAAGGGCTTTTACCATTTGCCTGAATTCGGCGGCCACTGCACCGGGCCTTTTGTCGCTGGCGTACTCATTGTGCGGCGCGAAATAGCTGACCGTGTTGTACCCCCAGTAGTTCCTCAGCCCGTTGTCGATGAGGTGCTTATCGTGTGCGAAATGATGAATGGGCATCAGTTCTATAGCTGTAATCCCGAGCTCCTTGTAGTAGTCGAGCATCACCGGGTGGGCCAGACCTGCATAAGTCCCGCGCAAATCCGGCGGAATATCCGGATGATTCGCCGTTATGCCTTTGACGTGGGTTTCGTAAATGATGGTTTCGTGCCATGCAGTCTGCAGTTGCCGGTCGCCGCTCCAGTCAAAATGCGGTTGGTGCACAACGCTTTTGGGAATAAAGGGCGCACTGTCGGCCGTACTTATAATGGAAGGTCCATCGTCCATGTCATAAGGAAATATGGCACTGTCCCACTCGATCTGACCGTCTATCGCTTTGGCGTAGGGATCAATCAACAGTTTAGCCGGATTGCACCGATGCCCCTGCGAAGGATCCCAGGGGCCGTAGACCCGATAGCCGTAGCGCTGTCCGGGTTCGATTGCCGGTATGTATCCGTGCCAGCAATAGCCAGTGGCTTCTGGAAGCTCAATACGGGTTTCGTTACCCTCGTCATCAAACAGACACAATTCAACT
Source organism: uncultured Cellvibrionaceae bacterium (assembly GCA_964641175.1). Taxonomy (GTDB): domain Bacteria; phylum Pseudomonadota; class Gammaproteobacteria; order Pseudomonadales; family Cellvibrionaceae; genus CAYNST01. Next base: position 29,038 of record CAZXLJ010000012.1, on the reverse strand, counting down.
TTTTCGGCGACCTCGGAGAAAATTGAAAAATTGGTGCCGGCGCCATCGTAATTGGCGCCGAGCGGATAAGGTTGACCTGGCCAGACTTTCATATAGTTCCCCAGTAAAATGCAGACATTGCCGTTTAGGACAATAAATGAAGACGGCCTCAGTAG
>CAZXLJ010000012.1:17298-28783 GCA_964641175.1 uncultured Cellvibrionaceae bacterium | reverse complement strand
GACCCGCTCCAGAATTTTTTACATCCGGCTTTACAGTTTTAACAACGTCTAACGTTGCAATATCACATTTACACGATGCAAATTGCGTTGACGATCTGAGCTGGCAAAATCCAGTCCATGTTTACCATCCATCCAGATTTATAAATGTCGCAGATCTCTGCTGGCTCATTGCTACAAATCATTGCTACTTGGCGAACCTTTTACAGCCATCCTTTTCGTTTGAAATACACCACCATCCCCAATCCGAGTACAAGCAGCATAAGCAGGACGCCGGGGTATCCCAACTTCCAGTGAAGTTCCGGCATGTTCCATGGGCTGGCACCCGTGTCGAAATTCATCCCGTAAATTCCAGTGACAAACGACAGCGGAATAAAGATCGTGGCAATCATGGTAAGAACCCGCATGGCTTCATTAAGCTGCTTGTTCTGACTGGACAGCAGCAACTCCATCACCGCAACGCTCATGTCGCGATAGGAGTCCACAAGATCCAGTACATGATTCGCATGGTCGGCACAATCGCGCAGATAGACGCGGGTACTTTTACTGATCAATTTCAGTTCTTCGCGTAACAGCGCTGTCGCCGCGTCGCGCTGGCTCCACAAAGCGCGGCGCAGAAAAACCAGCTCGCGCCGGGATTCGTGGAGTCGGTCCAGCAGGTCGGGTTGTTTGGGACTCGACATCACGGTGAGCTCCATTTCTTCCAGCTCTTCCGCGTAACCTTCCAGCACCGGAAAGGCCCGGTCGATGACCAGATCCACCAGTGCATAGAACAGATAATCCACTCCCAGCGTGCGGATACGGCCACCGCCGCTGATCTCCAGACGCTTGCGCACCAGATCAAATGCGTCGCTACCGGCATCGTCGATGCTGACCACGAAATTTTTGCCGAGAAAAAAACTGACTTGACCGATGGCAAGAACCCGCCCTTCCCAGTGGGGTCGCTGCAGCACGACAAACACATGGGAATCATAATCATCCACTTTCGATCGCTGACCGGCGTGAATCGCATCCTCCAGCGCCAGGGGGTGCAATTGAAGCTGCTTTTCCAGCACCTCCAGCAGAGCGGGTGCTGGCCGTCCATGCACTGCAAGCCAAAGCTTTTCGCCTTCGCGCTGGGGGTTGACCCAGTTCTCCGTCAGATCCACCCCCGCGTGGAATTGATAGGTATCCGCTGTATAGACAATTACATCTGCCTTTGCGGTGGTGATGACCGCGTGAGCCGACGCTAGCTGACCCGGCGCGGAGCCGGGTTCATTGTGTCTTTTTTTTATATATTTCAATCGCAGCTCGCCAGTTTAGGAGATTTTATGCATCTGCTTTATCCAGCCACATCAATATCCAGTCGACGAAGGGTATGCGCCATTCCCCGTAAAGGAATTCCTACCCACTCAGGCCGATTTGCCGCTTCATAGGCAATTTCATAAGCCGCTTTTTCCAGTGTGAAAAGGGTAATCACATCGGCCTCAGCCCCATCGTCCTGCCAGCGATGCGGCAGTTCCCGGGATCCCGCGCGGTAGGCTTCGAGTAGTGCCACTGCCGCCCTCTTATGGAATTTTTCAACGAAGACGGCGCGTTCAGCGCTCGCCTGTTCCGATTCAACAACGTGCGCCCCGGCAGCCGCATTTTCGGCGGCGTAATGGAAGGACCGCAGCATCCCGGCCACATCGCGTAACGGACTCGCCTTGCCTGACCGTTCCGCAACGCTCTTGGTGGGTTCGCCCTCGAAATCTATGAAATAGGCATCATCCTGTGATACCAGCAACTGCCCGAGATGGAGATCGCCATGGATTCTGAAGATGACCGAGCCGCGCCCGCGTTCGGCAAGCCGCCTGATTCGCTCGTTAATTACTTCACGCTGCCCGACGATCCGCTGTGCCAGCGCCCTGTCGCCCTCCTTGCCCGTAGCTGCAATCGACCCGAGATGATGCATCGCCTGATCGACCTGGGCCGTGACGGCGCTTACCCACTGCTGAATCACCGCGTCATCGACGACTTCCGGCACAAAGGCCGGATCATCCTCCACGCCCGACAGCACATAATGCATCTCTGCAAGACGCTTCCCGATGGCGCGGGCAAACCGGTCACATTCCTCCAGTGCAAAATCTTCCTGATGCTGGACAACTTCGGGCAGCTCGTTGTCCCCGACCTCCGAAGACATCAACGATGCAGTTTCCTTGCGCACGCGTTCCAACTGGTCAAGCACCCATTCCCATCCGTTCCCCTGGTTCGGAATATATCCCTGCAATATTGCGAGCGCCATTGACTGGCCATCATCGGATTGACGATATACATAACCCAGCAGTGGCGCGGTGTTGGCAAATCCACCGCGCGTCAGGGCGCCGCTCATGTCGATTTCCGGATGGCGACCGTTGAATACGCGTCGCAGGATTTTCAGAACAGCCCGCTCACCAAGAATCACTGAACTGTTGGACTGTTCCACCGCGAGGGTCCGGATCTCCAGCTCCCGGGTATCCAGCTCCAGCGCGGCCAGAGCGGGCGTAGCGCAGAAAAATGTACCGCGTTCCGACGCTGAACCCAGCAGTTCCTGGCCACCCACCGTTTCCAGCGTCACGCAGGAATCCCCTTGAGCCTTTTTAAGAAATTCCACCACGGCACGCGCCAGATAATCGCTGCTCAGGGCATCGGTGAGGACCCCTACATTGCGTTGCCGCCGCACCCGGGTCAGGGCCAGCTGATGGGCGAGCGCCGGTACTACGCCATCTTCAAAATAAATGGTCAGCGGTATTTGATAGCACTGCGACTGCCCATCCGCATTCACGGTTACCAGCATTAATGCAGTGCGCGCATGCTCGCATCCAGAGGGCTCGCCCCCCACCACCGGCAGCAGACCGAAATAATTGATCTGCACCTGATCCAGGTGTGCATTTTTGGCTCCGAACCAGCGGCGCTTCTTGAGGTATTCAGGCAGAACGTCCTTTTCCAGCACCGGTCTGACTGAGGGATCGGTCACGTCCTTGAGGCCATTGCGCAGGACCAGCGTGATGTATTCCGGCAAGGTTTGCGGCGGCGGGATGTACCAGTCGGGGTAGTGCGTGTCCTTCGCCAGGAGGAACCAGAAAAATCCGTAAGGCGGCACCGTCAACAGGTACGTCAGCTCTCCAATGGGAGGAAACGAACTGCCACCGGTCATCTCCAGCGGCACATAACCGGCATAGGCTGATAAATCCAGTTCCACAGCCTGCGCCGTGCGTGACATATTGGCAACGCACAATATCGTTTCAGTCCGGCTTTCCTGCTCCGGCGGGTTTTGATATTCGCGGATATAGGCTAGCACCCGCCGGTTATTGGGATAGAGCATCTTGAAAAGACCGCGGCCAAAGGCGCGATATTTCTTGCGGACTTCCAGCAGCAACCGGGTCCAGTTCAGATAGGAATGAGGGTCGCGGCTCTGGGCCTCCACGTTGATGGAGTAGTACCCATAAAGTGGATCCATGATGGGCGGCAGCATCAATCTTGACGGGTCCGCTTTGGAAAAGCCCCCATTGCGGTCTGGTGACCACTGCATCGGGGTTCGCACCCCGTCACGATCTCCCAGATAGATATTGTCCCCCATGCCGATTTCATCGCCATAGTAAATGGTCGGAGTTCCCGGCATGGAAAATAAAAGCGAGGTCAGCAATTCGATGCGGCGGCGGTCTCGTTGCATCAGGGGCGCCAGGCGTCGCCGGATACCGAGATTCAGGCGGGCCCGCGACTCCGCTGCATACTGCTCCCACAGATAATCCCGCTCCTTGTCGGTTACCATCTCCAGCGTCAGCTCGTCATGGTTGCGCAGGAAGATTGCCCACTGGCAGTTTTCCGGAATGACGGGTGTCTGGCGCAAGATATCGGTGATGGGGAAGCGGTCTTCCTGGGCTAGCGCCATATACATCCGCGGCATCAGGGGAAAGTGGAAGGCCATGTGACATTCATCGCCCTTGCCAAAGTACTCCTGCGTATCCTCGGGCCATTGATTGGCTTCAGCCAGTAACAGGCGCCCCGGGTATTTTGCGTCCACCTCGGCACGAATGCGTTTCAGTATCGCGTGGGTCTCCGGCAGGTTTTCATTGTTGGTGCCTTCCCTTTCAACCAGATAGGGCACCGCATCCAGGCGCAAACCATCGACGCCCATGTCGAGCCAGTAACACATGACATCCAGTACTGCATCCAGAACGGCAGGGTTATCGAAGTTCAGGTCGGGTTGATGAGAATAGAAGCGGTGCCAGTAATAGGCTTTCGCGTCTGGATCCCAGGACCAGTTGGATTTCTCCGTATCGAGAAATATGATCCGGGTGCCGGTATATTTCTGATCATCGTCAGACCAGACGTAATATTCCCGCTCCGGACTCCCCGGCGGTGCCTTGCGCGCCTTCTGAAACCAGGGGTGCTGGTCGGAGGTGTGGTTAATAACCAGTTCCGTAATGATCCGCAACCCCAGAGAATGCGCCTTGTCGATAAACCGCTTGACGTCTTCAATGGTGCCATAATCAGGATGCACGCCGTAGTAGTCGGCGATGTCATAACCATCGTCCCGCAGAGGACTCGGATAAAAGGGTAGCAACCAGACTGTGTTGACGCCCAGTCCCGCCACGTAGTCCAGCTTTTCAATCAACCCCGCAAAGTCACCAATTCCGTCATTATTGGAATCGAAGAAGGATTTAACGTGCAGCTGGTAAATAATCGCGTCTTTATACCAGGTGGGCTCTTCACTGATTAATGCATGGTCCGCCGCACTGACCTGTTTTTCTCGGATTGGGGTATTTGGCAAGATCAGACCCTCCCATTGCGCACATGCCATATGGCAAACGGAATTTCTTGAATATCGAAATACCAGTGTTGACGACGACCATGCCATTCAATATGGATGTCCCGCATAAGTTCGGTCACGCGCAAGATGGAATTCTCCTTCAGACCCAAGGCTTCAAAGGGCAGCTCGAGCATGGCTTCATGACTCTGGTGGGGGTCGAGATTGATGGCCACCAGGACAAAATCTTCGTTATTGTGGGTGTTTTTGTAAAAGTACAAGACATTATCACCACTACACTGTCCGAACGTGACATTCAAATGGGTTTGCAAGGCAGGGTGCTGCTTGCGTATGTGATTGAGTCGCGTAATTTCGGCGACGATATTTCCCGGAGCGTTGAAATCCCGGGGCCGGATTTCATATTTCTCCGAATCGAGATATTCCTCTTTGCCATTCAAGCCGGCCGCCTCGCACAGTTCGAATCCACTATACACGCCCCAGAGACCAGACAAGGTTGCTGCCAGGGCGGCCCGAACCAGGAAGCCGGGCCGGCCCGAGTTCTGCAAATAATGAGGATTAATGTCCGGCGTGTTCACAAAAAAGTTGGGCCGGTAGAAATCTCGAGCTTCCGTATCACTCAGCTCAAGCAGGTAGCTGGACAGCTCCTGTTTCGTGTTCCGCCAAATGAAGTAGGTGTAGCTTTGGTTGAACCCTATTTTGGCCAATTGATACATCATGGCCGGACGGGTGAAGGCTTCGGAGAGGAACATGGTGTCCGGGTGACGTTCACGGACATCTGAAATAAGCCATTGCCAGAAAGGCAATGGTTTGGTGTGGGGGTTATCCACCCGGAATATTTTGACACCCTCCGATACCCAGTAAAGCACGACGTCTCGCCAGGCGATCCACATGTCCGGCAACGCCCTTTCCGCGTAAAAATCAACGTTGACAATGTCCTGATACTTTTTCGGCGGATTTTCCGCGTAGCGAATGGAACCGTCGGGCCGCCAGCTGAACCAGTCCGGGTGCTCCTTCAGCCAGGGATGATCCGGTGAGCACTGAATGGCAAAATCAATGGAAACTTCAAGGTTATGTTCACGCGCCGCCTTGACCAGTCGGCGAAACCCGTCGATGCCTCCGAGCTTCGAGTAAGCCTTGTCATGTCCACCCTCAGCGCTACCGATGGCGTAAGGGCTTCCGGGTTCACCCGGCTGTGCCGAGACGCTGTTATTTTTCCCCTTGCGGAATTTTTCGCCGATCGGATGGATGGGCGGGAAGTACAACACGTCGAATCCCATGTCCCGGATTGCCGGCAATCGACCGATGACATCGTCGAAAGTGCCGTGCCGTTGCGGCGAGTCGGTAATGGAGCGGGGAAACAGCTCGTACCAGCTGGCAAAACCAGCAAGTACCCGTTCAACATCGATCTGATAGGTTTTTTCACTGCGAGTATGAAACAGCTTCGGCTCGACGACCTCCACCGCTTCAGCCAGTCTCTGCTGCAACAGAATCTGCACCTGACTTTGAATGTCTTCATTCACTCGTGCCGCATCGAGTTTCGCCAGACTTTCACTGATAAACGCTGTCGCCTCACCCCGATCCATTACCCCGTGGGGGACGGCGTCTTCGTGCCCGCTCTTCTCGCGCTGAGCGTAGTCGAAAACGTCTTTCAATAATAACCTTCCCTCTTCGGTTTCCAGTTCTACCGGTATGTCCGCGTGATATTTCTGGTAAAGCTCGTGGTGAAAGTTCTGCCAGCGGTCGAGCCACGCTTCAATCCTGAACTGATGCAGGCCTTCGTGCTCCGGATGGATGACGGTTTCCCATAAATCATTGCCTACCAACTTCAGTTTGTAGCTGTGCCACTGCTTTGCCGAAGGGGTTTTCCAGAGCACCCGCGCATCCAGCCGGTTATGTCCGTCGGTAAAAATGGTGCACTGAAAGGTGATCGCCTGGCCCACGGTTGCCTTGGCGGGGAACTGGCCGTCATCTACCGCCGGGCGCACTCGGGTAATCATCAGGCGTGGCGCTTTTATGGCTTGTTTTATAGACAGTCTCCCAATGGCTTCGGAAGAGGGCTGAGCCAGGGCTTCCTTTAATTTTTTACTATTCTTAACCAGTGATTCGACGCCGCGACTGGGCATGGTAGTAAGTCCCCTTTTGGTTCAATGCTACACACGAGGTTTATTCAATGACATACGAGCCGATACGCGCCAGAACCTTACTTAGCTTAATTTAAAATCTGATATAAAAAATAAAGCTCCGAAGGAAAAGGTGATTGCCCGCCTGTCCGCAGGTAGCGGGCAATCACCGGTCAGCTTTTCCGGAAAATCGCGGCGCAAAGGGCCGGCAGGGAAACCTCGTTGGCGGCAACCTTTGTGCCCGGGGTCGATGCGAGTACAAGGTCGCTGTCCTGAATGCCAGACACGGGGATGACCTGTAATCGCTCGGAAAAGTTGATGCAAAGCGTGACGAGGCCCCGACCATAGACAAGCCGCTGCTGCTGCGCGTCCACTTCAACCCGGGAGTCCGCCAGAGTCCCGGCAGTGATGGCGCTCACTTCACGCCGCAAACGGATTAATGCCCGATACCATTCCAGCATTTCCCGATGTTCCGGTTTGTCGAGTTCCTGCCAATCCAGGCGCGACCGCTCGAAGGTCGCCCGATCCTGGGGATCGGGCACGTCCTCGGGATTCCAGCCGAACGCCGAAAACTCATGTTGACGTCCGTAACGAACCGCTTCCCCCAGCTCCGGGTCCTGATGATCGGTAAAGTACTGGAATGGCGTTGATGCCGCCCATTCTTCACCCTGAAACAGCATGGGCACATAAGGAGATAACAACATGGTGGCCGCGGCAATTTTTGCCTTGGGCAGGCCAGTGAGATGATGCAGACGCTCGCCTACCGCACGGTTGCCGATCTGGTCATGGTTCTGGATGGCGACCACGAACGTCGACGGGGGCAGATGCGATCCGGGGCGCCCGTGACTTCGCTGGCGGAATACGGAGTAACAACCGTCATAAACGAAGCCTTCCTGTAACACTTTGCCGAGGTCCGCAAGCGAACGGAAATCACTGTAGTACGCCTCGGCTTCACCCGTTAACTGGGTGTGTACCGCATGGTGAAAATCATCACTCCATTGCGCGTGCAGTCCGTATCCATTGGTTTGCCGCGATTGCACCAGGCGCGGATTATTAAGATTGCTTTCGGCAATCAGTATCAGCTTTCTGCCCAGCTGGGCTGAAAGCTGATCTGTCTCTTCGGCGAGCTGTTCGAAAAAATGCACGGCAGATTCGTCAACGATGGCGTGTACGGCATCCAGGCGAAGACCGTCGATGTGATAGTCGCGCATCCACATCAAGGCATTATCGATAAAGAACCGGCGCACTTCGTCACTGTAGGCATCGTCAACATTCACCGCTTCTCCCCAGGGAGTGGAGTATTTTTTGGTGAAGTACGGGCCGAACTGTCCAAGATAATTTCCGGACGGGCCGAGATGGTTGTACACCACATCCAGCACCACCGCCAGACCACGCCGGTGGCAGGCATCCACCAGGGCTTTGAGGCCATCGGGGCCGCCGTACGCCTGGTGCGGTGCATACAGATCGACGCCGTCATAGCCCCAGCCGTGCTCCCCTGAGAAGGCACCCACGGGCATGATTTCCACATGAGTCACCCCGAGACTGACCAGATGATCCAGCCGTTCGATGGCACCTTCAAAGCTGCCGGCCACCGTAAATGTGCCGACGTGCATCTCATACACGATGGCGGCAGACCAGTCCGGCGGCTGCCACCCCTTGTCGGACCAGGAAAACCGTCCGTGATCCACCCAGCGCGATGGGCCGTGCACCCCGGCGGGTTGCCAGGCGGAACGCGGGTCGGGTAAAGGATTGCCACCATCAACGATAAAACTATAGTCCGTTCCGTGTCCCACGAGAGCAGCATCGCAGCGCCACCATCCCCGCTCAGTCGCTTCCATGGTCAGCTGCTCGTTGCCCACCTGCAAAAGTACTTCCTTTGCCAGAGGTGCCCAGACTTTCACAGTCGCCATTTTATATGTCCTCCCGGATCAGCAATGCGGTTGGGAATTCTTCAAATAATTGAGAGAGAAACAGGCGCCCGCCCGGTAGATCGCGCTTGGTCAGAACATTGTGCCAACGGCCTTCAGGCAGCTCGATGCAGGTGTCCTCCCAATCGCCGGCAAGACCCTGAACCAGCCGCGGCACCGCAACAAGCACCCGCTCTGCCCGCATATAGGCCAACAGATGCCGGTTTTTTCGGCCCTGAACCGCGACCGGTTTATACGTGCTCTGAGCCCCGAAAAGCTCCGGGTGTGCCTGTCGCAGGTGCAACGCCTGGTGAATGGTCCACATCTTGGGCACGCCGATTTCCATCCCGGCCATGACGTCGGCAGCGCTCATCCCGGGAAGCTCCTGCAGCAGGGCCATGCGCTGCCCGAAATCCACGGGTCGGCGGTTATCCGGGTCGACCAGACTCAAATCCCATAATTCGTTACCCTGGTAAACATCAGGAACGCCTGGCGCGGTCAGACGAACCAGCGTCTGCGCCAGAGAATTGATCCGCCCCGCGTGGGTAATTGCGTCGGCAAATGTTTCCAATTCACTCAAAAAGCGTTCATTAGCATAAATCGCCGTCAGAAACTGCTTGATCGCGGTCTCGTATGCTGCATTCTGGTTGGTCCAACTGGTCTCCCGCTTCGCCTCCCGACACGCCTTCTCTGCATACTGCAGCATCCGTTCGAGGTCGATCGGCCAGGCACCCACCATGATCTGGTACAGCAGATATTCTGTATTTGGATCGGGCCACTCGCCGCTGCGGCAAGGCACATTCAGATCACGCCAGTGAGACACAGCGGCCTGCCAGGCGGACGGGATTTCCGAAAGTACCGCGATGCGTGCACGCACATCTTCGCTGCGCTTGGTGTCATGGGTTGTCGCCGCCAGCAGGGTCTCCGGGTACTCCGCCTGAGTCGTCATACAGGTACTGTGGAATTCTTCGAGACTGGTACCGAATTGCCCGGGATCGCCACCGACTTCATTCAGCGACGCCAGGCGGTGATAGCGATAAAACGCAGTATCTTCGATGCCCTTTGCCATGGCGGGACCGGTCAGTTGCTGAAAGCGCATCGCCAGTTCACCTTCCCGCCGCCCCGGCACTTTGAGTTTCAGAATGCGGCGCAGAAATTCGAACAGCTCGGGATCCAGGTCCGGGCGCCCTTCTCTGGCGGCATTGATTGCCTGGTCGATATGTTCCAGGTCCTGAGCCTGCACAGATCTGGAATTGGTAGAGACATACGAACGGTATACGGGAAAGCAGACCGCGGTTTCGCAGAGAGTTTCACGCAGCTCGTAACTGGTGTAATCGCGGTGGCGCCGATGCGCTTCGCAGACATCCACAAACAGGTTAGTGAGCCGGTTCAGTTCACTGACCAGCAGTTCGGTCAGCACCTCGCGCTTGCTGGAACGCGCGACGGTGGCAAAGTCGTCCTGCTCTCCCGAAAACTCCCGGTAGACGTCGGTCATTGCATCCGCATTTTCAGCGTCGACAAATATACCATTCAGGGTTATCAGGAAATCGTAGCCGGTGGTTCCTGCGATGGGCCAGTTCGGCGGCAGTCGTTCACCGCGTTCAAGAATTTTCTCTGCCAGCAACCAGGCACCCGGACACACCCGATTGAGCCGGTTGAAGTATTCGGTCGGATCCCGCAGGCCGTCCGGGTGGTCCACCCTCAAACCCTGCACCCACCCCTTGCGCACCCAGCGGATCGGCAGTGCGTGCGAGGCGTGAAACACTTCCAGTCGTTCGGCGCGCACCCCGGCCAGGTCAGTGATATCGAAGAATCTGCGGTAACCGAGGTCACGACTGGCAGTGCGCCACCACGCCAGGCGGTAATTCTGCTGATCTACCAGACGGTCCAGAGCGTCGGGGTCTTCGTTCAAGCGTCGAACCTGTTCTTCGATGGCTGAGTGGCTGTCGGCGTCTTCCCAGCAGAGCCTGGCGAGCATGTTCGACAGCACCATCTTGTCTCGATGGCGCTGCTCCACCTCATTCTGCGCCATCACACTTGGCCGGGGAATTCGGGCATAGCTCTCCGCAATAAATGCCAGCACATCCGATCCACAAGCGGCGGCGGCCGCACCGAGCAATCCGGCCGTGCTGGAGGGATCTATCGGGAAGGCATGGTCAAAATAATGCAGCTCAAAAGCACCATTTTCATAGCACAAGGTCAGCTCGCCGGCTTCCAGAATCCGCCCATAGTGGTCTCCCAGAACCGGCAACAGCACTTTGTTCGGCCAGCGCTCGCCATTGGTTTCCCAGTCCACATCAAAATATGTCGCAAAGCGACTCGCCTGACCGTTTTGCAGAACGTCCCACCACCACGGATTCTGTTTGCCACTGATCGCCATGTGATTAGGTACGATGTCGATCAGGTGTGAAAGCCCTGCCGCCTGAATGGCCTCGCAGAATTCGGCATGCGCCGTTTCACCGCCCAGTTGCTGATTCACGACGCCGGGATTCACCACGTCGTAACCGTGTGTACTGTCCTTGGCGGCTTGCAGGTAGGGGGAGGTGTAGACGTGACTGATGCCCAGTCTGGCGAGGTAAGGAAGCAGCTTTTGCGCATCCGCAAACCCGAAATTTGGATGAAGTTGTAGACGGTAACTTGCAACAGGTGAGCCCTGCATGAACGTTATGCTCCTTTGGTGGGTATTCGGGGTC
>CAZXLJ010000012.1:0-17198 GCA_964641175.1 uncultured Cellvibrionaceae bacterium | reverse complement strand
GGTTCAGGCTTCGCCTTTTTCCGGAGCCGCGACTGCGATATCCGAAGGGCGGATGCGCCGGCCCCGGCGCTCGGCATAGACCTTGGTAAATTCCGCACCAAACAGCAATACCATGGTGGTGTATGACACCCACAGCAGTATCAGAACGATGCTACCGGCGGTGCCGTAAGCCAGCCCGGGGCGGCTGTGACCGAAATAGAACCCAAGCAGGAATTTGGCGACAACAAAGAGCACTGCCGTAAACACTGCGCCCACCCAGACATCGCGCCATTTAATCTCCGCATCCGGCAATATTTTAAAAATGGCAGCAAACAGCACCGTAATCACAGTCAGCGAGAGCACAATATCGAGCACCCCGAACAGCACCGCCAGCGACTCCGAAAAATGTCGGCCCACCCAGTCACTCACGGAGCCCAGGAATGTAGAGAGAATCAGCGACACCAGCAATAAAAAGCCGACTGTCAGAATAAGACCGAAGGAAAAAATCCGGTCCTTGAGAAACTTCAGGAATTGCCCGCCCGGTTTGGCTTCCACCTCCCAGACCATGTTCAGCGATTGCTGAATTTGATAGAACAGCCCGGTGGCACCGAACAGCAGCGAACCGAAACCCATCCAGGAAGCGATTCGGGATTTTTCTTCGTCCTGAACATTGACCATGATCGCCTGAATGGCCCGGGCACTGTCCTTCCCGATCGTGTCCCGTGTCTGCTCGGTGATGAGATCCGCAATAAACTGCTCGCCCCAGAAGTAGCCCACCATATTGACCAGAATGACCAGCAGGCCCGGGAGGGAAAATATCGTGTAATAAGCGATGACAGTACTGTTGCGGAAGGGATCACGACTGATCCATTTCTTCCCCGCTTCCATTACAAGGGATCCGGCTGACTTGAGTTTTCGAAATGTCTTCACTCAGATTCCTCAGGAAGAAAGTCGGCAAATTCACAAGGGTATAAGTGTCAGATTTGCGCCCGCAGCCGGAAAGCGCACCACTCCCCCACCTTAAGAGGCCAGCTACGGCGTCGCCACTCGTCGCTATTAATTCGTTGACAGCGCTCCAGATCCTTTTTAAATGCTTGACGCAATTGCAGCGCGACTCGACGATCCAGTATCCCGACACCGAGTTCCGCGTTAAGCGCCAGTGAACGCATATCGAGATTCGTTGTGCCGACATGCGACCATTTCCCGTCGATGACGACGACCTTCTGATGCATCATGGTCGGCAGAAACTCGTAAATACGCACGCCTGCATCGAGCAGGCGCCGATAAAGTTTGCGCCCGGCAAGACGCACGAAGTGATTGTCGGTATGCCGCCCCGGCAACATCAGGTGAACATTCACGCCGGAGGCTGCCTTATCCATCAGTAACTGGGCGAGATCGGCATCCGGGCTGAAATAGGGGTTCTGGATGATTATTTCTTTTTTGGCGCTGGCCATGGCCAGCTTGTAAAAAAGCGCCACACTCGAATCGCTGGTCTTTGTAGAGCTTTTTACTACGTGCACTGGCGTATCCCCGGTGCGGACCAGTTTCGGAAAACAGCCCGCCCCCACCGGTACGCTCCGACTGGCCGAGCACCAGTCCTGCATAAAAATCGACTGGATATGATGCACGACCGGCCCGGTAAGGCGGGTCCCGGTATCTCTCCAGTGCTCGCTATCTTGTGCATTTCCAAGCCACTCATCGGCGACCCCGTGACCGCAGGTGTAGGCCTTGAGACCGTCAACCACCAGAATCTTGCGATGCATGCGATTATTGAAGTGATGGAAATTCAGCGCTTTGAAATGCCGAAAATGGCAAAGCTCCACCCCGCCGGCCTTGAGCCGTTTTAGCTGGCGGTCGCGCGCCCGGATCGCACCCAGAGCATCTATCAGCACCCGCACTTTGATGCCTTCGCTCGCTTTCCGACACAGGAGCTCTACCAGTGCGGATTCAAAGCGTCCCCGACACCATATGTACGTTTCGAAATGAATGGTTTCGCTGGCTTCGCTGATGTCTTTCATCATTTCGCGCAACAGCAGGCCATTTTGAAAAATTTCAACCTTGTTGCCTTGCACTACGCAACCGCCCGTTAGGCCGGCGACCTCATCCAGTCCTGTTTCAATATCCGGCAAGGAGTTGAAGTTGATATTGAGAGCCAGAATGCGGCGGCGATGACTAATCATCAAATAACATAAAACAACGATGATCGCGGCAAGAACTACGATAATTACCGTGGCATTCATGGCAAGAGGTTCCCCACTTATCTAAGCAGCGTCTCATTCAAAAACCGTTCCGCTTTACCTGCAAACTCAGACGCAGTGCGCACATCATCGCTGGAAGAAGTGAACGCCAGAAGCTTGCGCCCAATCACAGCGCTTATCGTGCTTTATCTCCTCACGTGTCCCGAGCTCTGTGTAAATGTTGCCTCTGCGTTTGTAAATTGCTGAGCCCTGCCAGGCTTTCCCGCTCTACCCGGCAAGACAATTGCAAAGACAAAAGACAATTGCAGTAGATGGCCAGGACCTGACACAACCACCGTACCTGCCAATTCACGAAGCTACATCCACGACGGAAAATACCGGAGGGCCAGAACATGATCGATACGGATAATGGGGACATTGCCAATAAGCTGAATGAATTGGTTGTTCAGCATATCAATATGCGGGAGCGTTATCGGGCGGCCGGAGAATATGTCGCGAATCTGCAACTGGGAGAATATGTCGCGAATCTGCAACTGATAGAGGTGCTAAACCTGCTGGCCATTGACCATCAGCGCCTTGCCGAAGAGTTACTGAAGGTGGCTGATAATTACGGCGGCTTACCGCTTCCCGGGACCCAAATGCAAGGTGAATTGACTGACCGGGATGCGGAGGGTCGTGGCACCGACGATGGGTCGATTATTGAGAAACTGAAGCAGCTGGAAACTCGGACTCTTGCGCTGTACCAGTCCGCCCGCGCCCGGTTTTCCGGGCAGGTAGAACTCCAAAAGCTGATGCAGGAATGCGTAAACAGAACCGAATACCGCCAGCAAAAACTGGCGGGGTTGGTAGTGGCCTGACCAAAGCATCCTCAAGCATCGAACTCTTTGGATCAGTGAGGGCTCTCGCGCTCTTCCGAGCCATATACTCGTTCAAAAAGCTCCTGGCACTGAACGCACCGCGCCGCACTCGGTTGCAATTCAAGCCGGTCGGGGCTGATGTGCTGGCGACAATCGATGCACTCGCCGTAAGTCCCTTCTTTGATACGCTGCTTGGCGGCCTGAACTCCCCGCAGCTGCCGGGTCTCTGTTTCGAGATATTCCAGCTCGAGATTGATTATTTCCTGGGCCACGCCGTAGTCGTCATTTTCTTTTAACTGTTCCTCGAGTCGGAACGCGCAGTCTTCATCCACTCCCCGGATTTTGAGAAGTATGTCATCGAGCAGTTGGGACCGGCGCGCACTCAGACGCTCATTGAACGATTGAATCTGGTTCTGCGTTAAAGCGGTCATTTCTGTCACTCCAACTAATCTGTTAGTTAACTGGCTAGCATCTATTGCACCAAGTCGGTATTAAAAACGGCGATGGTGAATTACCGGCATGCGTTGGCGTACTTCCTCGAGCTGGGCGAGATCCAGCTGCGCCAATACAGGCTGCGGCCCTTGCCCGGATGCACCGGCAATTAGCTCGCCCCACGGCGATATGACACTCGAGTGTCCCCAGGTTCTACGGCCTCCTCCGTGATCGCCGCCCTGGTTCGCTCCGATCATGAACACCTGATTTTCGATGGCCCGTGCCCGTAAAAGCACCTCCCAGTGCGCCTCCCCCGTGCTGTAAGTGAACGCCGACGGGAGCGTGACCAGTCGGGCCCCGTGCTCTCTCAAGAGCCGGAAGTATTCGGGAAAACGCAAGTCGTAACAGGTCGCCAGCCCCATTGCCCCCCAGGGCGTCTCCACGCAAACCGGTCGCGAACCCGGTTCCAGCCGGTCTGACTCCCGATAGCTGCCAATACTGTCGCTCACATCCGCGTCAAACAGGTGGATCTTGTCGTAACGCGCCTTCAACTCACCGTCCGGTGCCCAGACCGTCTGGGCGGCAAATGCCTTCCCCGGCGCGGCGCATGAGCCGTCGAGCCCCACTGCACAGGGTATGGTTCCGCCCACCAGCCAGGTGGAAGTAGACTTCGCCAGTCGGGACAAAAACTGGCTGATCGGACCGTCAAAAGCGCTTTCGGCCTCTCCTGCAATGCTGGTATCTGCGCGGCCATAGCAGGCAAAATTTTCCGGCAGAACGATGAGCTGGGCGCCCTGACGGGCTGCCGCGCCCACAAGTTCCGCCGCGGCATCAAGATTGACCGCAACTTCGCTGCAGCTGACCATCTGAATAGCGGCGACCGTGACCATAAATCCTCGACTCAGTGAATTTTCTCCGGACGGCGTTCGGGCTTCCGTGGACAACATCAGTCTGTCTTGTTTTCAAATACTTTCTCGATTTTTGCTTCAGGGTTGTTCCAGTCCCCGCGGATCCGGTAACGAATACTGGAAACTTTGTCGACCTGATTCTTGAACAACTTGCCCGCCACATACACACCCACCGCAATGGGCACACCCCCGGCAAGCGCTGCCGCCACCGTCAAGTTACCTGCCACCGGCAAAGTCGCAACCAGTTGCGCGTTCAGGCTCTGATCCCTGATATTGATGTCGCCGGCAAACTGCATATTGGCCGATGGCGATTCCACCTGGATGGGATTCGCGGTGGTCACCATTCCCTCTTTGAACAGCAATTGGCCCTCGATGGATTCGTAACCCATGCCCTCGGTCTTCAGATCGGAAAAGTCCAGGCGCAGACGCCGGGCGATCGTGTCAAAGTTCAGCAGCCCGATGAGCTTGAGTAATGGATTTTCCCCCACTGAGGCACCCCGGATAAATCGGCCCCGGTCGATATCCAGATTGACCATACCAGTCAGGTTCGCCAGCTGAAACTGGTCCGGTGCACCCCGCCATTGCACCTCCAGATCCACCGCGGCGCGATCGCTGGTGATAATTTTGTCCTGTCCCCAGTCCGTCAATACCTGCCCCAGATCAGCGGCGCTGATCGCCCCGGAAAAATAACTGTACTCGGTGTCGACTGATTTCAGCCACAGCAGCTCCGCCGTGCGTTCACCGCGTCCGCCGATGCCCAGGCCTCTTACCTGGCCGGTCAGATCATAGGCTGCCACGCCGCCGCTTACGGGTCTCAATTTGAAGCTCCACTGCCCGTAATTGGCCCCACCGACGCTGAACTCCGCCGTGCGGAAGTCCACGGGAGGCAGCTCCCTGATATCAATTTCCGACAGCGCGCTGGCCGGCAGCTCCTCCGGTTCAGAGAGGACCTCGCCTGCATCCCCGCCGGTTGCGGGCAGGCGCAGATAATCCAGCGAAACGGCCAGCGGTTTGTCTGCGACAGCCAGCGCAACTTTCCCCGCGAGATTGTCGTTGTTCAGATCAAAATTCCAGCCCGCATCAAGTTGGCGTCCGACTATGGACATGTTCGCCAGAGTCATGCCTCCGGCGAGCAGCGATTTCACGGACAGCTCTACCCGAACCGGCAATGCGGCTGGTGCCTGCTCGCCATCAGGCGACTGCCCGAGATTCTCGCTCGCGGAAGTATAGATATCGAGAGCCGTGAGCCATTCGTTCAAATTGGCATGGTCCACTTCGCCATGTACGAGCACCACCCCCGGCGCTGGCCGGTTTGCCCCAGAGTTCAGAGCCAGTTCGACACCTTCCACCTGCTCCCCAACGCGATGCAGCCGGACTTCTGCAATTTCGCCAAAGGTAATCCGGTAATCGCTCTGCGAACCCTCGCCGTCCGGCTGAGGTTCCACCACCACCCGCACGAGCGTTTCCAGTTTTTCGTCCCGGGACTTGTAGTATGGAACCGGCAACGCGAGACCAACGCCGCGCAGGTCAGTCGCCGCTTCAAATACCAGCGGACGGGAAAATCCCACTGGGACTGTGATCCGCCCGCTCAGGTCGCTGCTGCCTTCGGCGAACACCAGCTCCGGCCGATTCAGCCATTTTTGCAGATCATCGATTTCCAGCTGGCCGCGAAAATCAATCTGGGCCAGATGGCCCTGGGGCTGGTCTGCGGGTTTTTGCGAGGTCATGGAAACTTTCAGCGGTTCACCCCAGAGCCGCGCCTCCAGGCCGCCGCTGTGAATGCCCGCCGAGGTTGAATAGGTCAGCTCCCCGCTGAGATCTTCAAAATCGAGGTTCAACGATGGCATGGACAATGAGTTCTTGCGCAGATACAGGGCGAATTGCTGGTCCTGCTCGCCGCCCTCCACCAGCGGCACCCGTAACCGGACTGCCGCAGAAATGTTGCCCTGCAGCTGCCAGCTGAGCAGTTCATCGCCAAGAATCCGCTTCAACGGACTGTCAAGCAGCAGTGCGCGGGCGTCATGGCTGTTACCGGAAACATTGCCGCGAATGGATAGATGCCTTTGCTGTGGCGATGAGACGGCTGGCATTACCACCTGAAGATTGCCGAGAGCGAGATTGTGCAACTTGCCCTGCACCTGGCGTATGTGCAATTCCTCGCCGTCCAGCCAGAGCGAGCCTTTTTCAAGTGCCAGCACTGGCCATTCCTTGTCAAACCGGACCTGAGCCTCCGCCAGGCCCGACCGCAGCTGAACGGTCCGGGGGGCCTTCGACCCCTTCATCAGAGTTCCATGATAGATAAAACCCAGATCCCTGACCCGGCCGGCCTGTACCGCCCCGTTTAACCATGTTTCCACTTCTGTCGGGACGACATTGGGCAGGTACTGTCGGTAAAGCAGCGCATCGGCGTGCTCCACGCCCAGCATCAACGTCATTTGCGGCTCATTGTTCGTCTCGGGCTTGAGTGGCAGGCTCAAATTAAATGCGCCCTGCGCCCGCACTCCGGAATTGGCTACCTGGAGCGGGCCGGAGCCAACCCCTACCCACTCACGCTCCAGGTCTATAGCCCAGCGAACGCTGCCGGAGGCTGAGTCAAACTCCAGCGGGCGCCCGTACAGTTTCGGGAAGTCCAGCGCAATACCGTTACTCACGCCCAGATCGAACTGCCCGGAGAAGGCGGTCGCTTCGACAAATCCCTGCACGCCGCTGATTGCGGGCACACCGGACCAGGCACTCACAGCCCCGTTCGCCAATTCGGCCCGCAAATGCAAATAACCAGCTTCGGGTTCGACAAATTTCACCACGGCATTGCGCAGAATTCCTTTGGGCTGCAATTCCCGTAGCGGCTCCAGAGCGGCATGCTGAAGCCAGCCATTGGCATTGAGCAGTGCGAAGACCTCCGCCAGGTCCAGAGCAGGCAGTCGCAGTTCGGGGGCGGTGTCCGGGCCACCGTGAATTCTGGCGCTTATCAGCGGCAGGGCGCCATCGGGCCACTGTACGGACAGGTTCTGCAATCCCAACCGCCAATCCTGGTTCCGCTGCCACTGCCCGGTAAACCGGCTGGAGACCCTATGGGGCCACTGCGCACCGGCGGGCGGCACTATGGGCACGCCATCATGGGTGGCGTGCCCGGTAAATGACATACCCTTTTGCAAAGTGCCGGAAAACCAGAGCTGCATGCTCAGCCGTCCCTGGTCTGCCCAGTCTGCTTCCCCGGGCGGACTCTCGCGGGTGAGCCTGTCAACCAGCTTCACGCCGCTGAGGGCTTCGAGTACCTTTTCCGTCGGAAAATTGCTCAACTGCAGGTAGCCGGAGGACTCGAAGGTTTTTTCTTCCCGGGGGTCGCCGGAACCTTCGAGTACCAGTCGCAGCGCCTGATGATCATCGACCGAGAACGACGCGACCAGGCGGTGGAACTGGTTGTCGTTTTCCAGCAGGATTCGGGGGATATTGATGTTGGTCCGCAGTTCGTTGCGGAATTCCACGGCAAGTTCCGTCCGGAGCAGTTCGACACGCCGGCCGAACAGAAATATGTCCAGCGGGTCATCGATGATGAGGTTTCCTTTGGCGGCGGTGGTCTTGGGCAAGCCGTGCACACGCCACTGGCCGTCAGAATCCTGGGTAAACGATGCTCGCAAACCATCGAATTTAAGCGTACGGATGCCGTCCTGCCAGTCACGCAGGGCCGCCAGCAGGCTGACCTCCACTTCGACCCGGTCAACGAATATGATCGACTGGCCTTCCTTGCTGGCCATGCCCAACCCCAGCAGGATGATTCGTGGGCGCAATCCCCGCCATTGGGATTCAATCGAATCAATTGTCACTGCAACGCCCAGCCGGTTTTCCAGTTGCCGGGCGATGTCGAGGCGGTAATCGTTCAGGTAAGGAAAGACCATGCGGCCGATCTGCACGCATACGGCGACCGAAATCACGGTGAGCAAAACCGTAGCCCAGAATGTGCGCACGAAGTAGCGCATGTATCGTCGGAATGATCGCGGCACTAGGGAGCCTCTGAGAAAGTCCGAATAGCGTCTGGCTTACAGCGCTTCGCCAGGGTGCGGCCGGCCAGGCGCGGCCAAAACGTCCATCCGCCGCGTTGCTCTTCTTGCGAAGGGCCAGGGCCATTCGCTGCGAAAAGCGCCTTGCGGACTGAACGCCGAGCGTCGGTCCGATTTGTCTCGCGCAGACGCTGTTCGGACTTGATCAGAGGTTCCCCAGGTGTTTCAGGTTGTGACGGCATTGGCAAGGTTACACCAAAATAATGTCGTACTGCTCCTGGTTATAGATCGTCTCCACCTGAAACTGAATGGTTCGACCAATGAAACCTTCGAGATCCGCGACGTTGGCCGACTCTTCGTCCAGCAGACGGTCGATGACGACCTGGGACGCGAGCACCAGAAAGGTAGATGCGTCGTAGGTACGCGCTTCGCGTAGTATTTCCCGGAAGATTTCATAGCAAACGGTCTCGGCAGACTTGAGCTTGCCGCGACCGTAGCAGACCGGACAGGGCTCACAGAGGATCTGGCCCAGTGATTCGCGCGTACGCTTGCGGGTCATCTCCACCAGCCCCAGCCCGGAAACGCCGTCGATCATGGTTTTGGCCCGATCCTTCTCCAGCATTTTTTCGAGGGTGCGCAGTACCTGCCGCTGATGCTCGGTATCACTCATATCAATAAAGTCGATAATAATGATGCCGCCCAGATTACGCAGACGCAGTTGCCGGGCAATGGCGGCGGCCGCTTCCAGATTGGTCTTGAATATCGTCTCTTCGAGATTGCGATGGCCGACAAAGGCGCCGGTGTTGACGTCCACCGTACACATGGCTTCAGTCTGCTCAATGACCAGGTAGCCGCCAGACTTCAGCAGGACCTTGCTTTCCAGAGCCTTGCTCAGCTCTTCTTCGACGCCATAAAGATCGAACAGCGGACGCTCACCGGGATAATGCTCGATACGTCCGCCCAGTTCGGGCGCGTAATGCTTGGCAAACTGATCGAGTCGCTGGAACGCCTCGCGTGAATCTATGCGTACTTTCTCTATATTGGGCCTGATCAGATCGCGCACCGTTCTCATGAACAGCGGCAGATCCTCATAAATCAGGGCGGGCGCCCGGGCAGCTTGTATCTTGTCGGCCAGATCGTGCCAGAGCTTGTATACAAACGGGATATCCGCGCGGAGATCGTCTTCCGACACTCCTTCTGCCACGGTCCGGACAATAAAACCGCCACTGTATTGCTCGGCATGCTCGGCAGCGAGTTTTTCGACAGCCAGCCGCAGACGTTCACGCTCGGATTCGTGCTCGATGCGGTTGGATATGCCGATGTGCCGGGTCTGCGGCATATAGACAAGGTACCGCGCCGACACCGACAGATGCGTGGTCAAGCGGGCCCCCTTGGATCCAATGGGATCCTTGGTGACCTGCACCAGCAGTGATTTGCCTTCATGCACCAGCTGCCGGATGTCCCCGACCTCTGCCGAGCGGTCTTCCATGCCGTTTTTGTCCAGGGGTGCGATATCTGCGGCGTGAATAAAACCCGCCCGCTCCTGGCCAATGTCGACAAATGCAGCCTGCATCCCGGGCAACACCCGCACGACTTTTCCCAGATAAATATTGCCGACGTAGCCTTTGCGCTGAACCCGTTCGATATAGATTTCCTGAACCACACCATTTTCAATGAGTGCGGCGCGGGTCTCGGTCGGGCCAACGTTCACCAGAATTTCGTCACTCAAGCGAAGAATTCCTGTTCCAGATGGAAATACCAGATTCCTGCAGCAGTTGCGCGGTCTCGGCCAGCGGTAAACCCACTACGTTACTGTAGCTGCCCGCAATATGACTGACGAACACCGCCCCAAACCCCTGAATCGCGTAGCCGCCCGCCTTGTCCGCCGGTTCGCCGGTTTCCCAGTAAAATTCAGCTTCATCCGCGCGGACAGGCCGAAAGCCGACGCTGGTTTCGCACACAACGCAGGACGCGCCATGCTGCGAAATCAGCGACACGGCGGTGACCACCTGATGCACTGTACCGGAAAGCTTCCGCAGCATCGCGATGGCGTCATCCCTGTCTTGAGGTTTTTCCAGGATTTGCCCCTGGTACACCACCACTGTGTCAGCACCCAGCACCGGCAGTCCCGTGCCTGACCGGACCGCCTCCGCCTTGGCTGTTGCCAGGCGGGTGACATACGCCTGCGGGGACTCGCCCGGTTGCAGAATTTCAGGAATGGAGGAAGGACGGACTGCAAACCGGACCCCGATCTGCCGCAGCAATTCCTGACGGCGGGGTGATTGGGAGGCCAGTATCAGCTCAGGCTGGGAGGGCACAATTATTCCTTATCAGGGATCGACCGCTTGATGACGCCACCAACCCATGATGAGGGTCAACACCGGCCAGCACGCTGCGCTTACAGTGGTCGAAATGAGCATATAGTGTACCGGGGCGCTATAACCGTTTAGCGCCTGAATCCAGTTGAAAAATAATTGATAAACGCCAACCAGCACAAACACCCACAGGGCTTGCTGATACAGCGAGTAACTGCGCAGACGCTGGTAAGCCATCTGGCAGATGTAGGCTACGACGGCCAGTGCCAGCGCGTTGCCGCCCCAGATGCCACCACCAATGATGTCCAGCGCGAAGCCCGCCAGCCAGGCGGTGCCCATTCCCACATGGTGGGGAAAACGCAACACCCAGTGAATTGTTACCAGACAGACCCATTCCGGTCGGAACCAGACCAGCACAGCGGGCAACGGAAAAATGTCGGCAAGAATGGCCAGCACGTAGCTGACAATGATAGTCAGCACCTGCGACACGCCCCGGATCACTCAGGGCTCCTGCTGACGGGCCTTGGCGGCGTTAAGCTGATGACTCCGGTCAAATACCAGCAACATGTGGCGATTACGGTTCAGTTCGGCCATGGGTCGGGCGCGCACCGTGGCAAAGGGCTTGCCCGGATCAAATTCGATTTTCTCCACGACGGCCACGGGGTAGCCCGCCGGAAAGCGCTGTCCCAGTCCCGAACTGACCAGTAGGTCACCTTCCTGAATATCCATGGTTCCCGATACGTGTCGCAACCGCAGCTGCTCCAGATCGCCCTGTCCTTCGGCGATCAGGCGCAGTCCATTGCGGTTCAACTGTACCGGCAGCGCATGACTGGAATCCGTGATCAGCAGCACCATGCTGGTTTTCAGCCCGGTTTCAACGACCTGCCCTACCAGCCCGTAGGCATCGACAACCGGCTGTCCCTCATAAACACCATCCTGGGTGCCGCGGTTGATCATGACCTTGTGCATCATGGGATTGGGAGAAACGCCGAGAAGTTCTGCCACGAGCACCCGGTCTTCAATGGTGTCGGCAGAGTTGAGCAATTGACGCAGGCGGGTATTTTCCGCAGACAGGGAAGCCATCTGCTGGGTTTTGCGTTTGTGTACCAGCAGCTCGGTCCGAAGCGCTTCGTTTTCCTGAATCAGGGCTCGGCGTGACGTAAAGCGGTAGTCCCACCATTCGCGAATGTCGGCAGGGATCTCCGTGACCCAATAGAAGGGAAACGTCACGTCGCTTATACGTTCTTTCACCGGGTTTAGCAGCGAACTTTTGCTGTACAGCACCGCCAGCAGAAGCGCAAAGGCCCCCAGCACAACCAGACGTATGCTGTTGGAGGGACCTTTTGTGAACAGCGGTTTAATGGCCTTACCTCTTTAGGTATGTAAATTCAGGTATACAAATTCAGGTGTGCAAATGGATTGTGCGGCTGTCCATCAGCTCAAGCGCCTTGCCGCCGCCGCGCGCCACACAGGTGAGCGGGTCTTCGGCAATCAGCACCGGAAGTCCGGTCTCTTCCATCAACAGACGGTCCAGATCACGTAACAAGGCGCCTCCGCCGGTCAGTACAATTCCGCTTTCGGCAATGTCTGACGCCAGCTCAGGCGGTGCCTGCTCCAGTGCGCTCTTGACCGCCTGCACTATCCCCGACAACGGTTCCTGCAGCGCTTCGAGAATATCATCACTGTTAAGCGTAAAACTGCGCGGTACGCCCTCGGCGAGGTTGCGCCCCCGCACATCGATTTCGAGAATCTCGCTGCCCGCGTAAGCGACAGCAATTTCCTTCTTGATCCGCTCGGCGGTCGCATCACCGATGACGGCACCGTATTTGCGTCTTACATAGTTGACTATAGCTTCGTCAAATCGATCCCCGCCAATGCGCACCGATTCAGATAACACGACGCCGTTCAAAGAAATCACCGCAATCTCTGTGGTACCTCCCCCAATGTCTACCACCATGGATCCTGTCGCCTCGTCCACGCGCAGGCCGGCACCAATCGCGGCCGCCATGGGCTCTTCGATGAGCCGCACCTCGCGGGCACCCGCGCCCATTGCCGACTCCCGGATCGCCCGCTTCTCCACTTCCGTCGACAGGCAGGGAACGCACACAAGGACCCGCGGGCTCGGCTGGAACCAGCTGTTTTCGTGCACTTTGCGGATAAAGTGCTGAAGCATTTTTTCTGTCACCTGGAAGTCCGCGATGACGCCGTCCTTCAACGGCCGGATAGCGGTAATGTTGCCGGGTGTTCGCCCCAGCATCCGTTTGGCCGCCATACCGACCGCTTCCACGGATTTTTGACCATTGTGATTGCGGATGGCCACCACAGAAGGCTCGTTGAGAACGATGCCGCGATCGCGCACATAAATCAGCGTGTTGGCGGTGCCGAGATCGATCGAAAGATCATTGGAAAACATACCACGCAGACGTTTGAACATAGCGGCGGCAGAACCTTTTTTTGTTTAAGTTGTTCAGGAATCGCTAACTGTCTCTGCACGATTGCCGCAAAAACAGTCAGCGACAGACACACGAGGAAATTCAGCAGTCCCTAATTATTCGGCGGGTAAAGCGATTTGTTTAGGGCTTTCTCCAGGCCCTGCCCGGTCATCTGAAATTCCGGACGGGGCCGGCCTTCCGATGGGAGCAACCTGTCAATACCGCATAAAAATAGTGCGGAGAAATAACGGATCGCACTCTAGCAACGCCGGGGATTTAGAGCAAGGCGCAAATGTGGTAACTTACCGCGCCTTTGACACCCGGGCCGCAACGCAAACTCGGGCCAAATCAAGTATAGATTAATTTCCGCCAGCGAGGCGGTTGGAGCATTTTGAGTGGAACGTTCCGAGATTTTGAAACTGGCTGATCTGGCCCGTCTGCACATCGACGACGAAGCCGTGGATGAAGTCGCCGCCAGTATCAGCAATGTGCTGCGCCTGGTCGATCAGCTTCAGGCCGCGAATATCGACAACGTCGAACCTATGGCGCATCCGCTTGATACCGTCCAGCGATTGCGCGCGGATGAAGTGACCGAGGCGAATCGTCGCGACGCGTTCCAGGCCATTGCGCCTGCGGTCGAAGATGGTCTGTATCTGGTTCCCAAGGTTATTGAGTAGCGATCTGGAGGTCGCAATCCGGGCCACAGCTGCTGACCCGGCCACCTGTATTTCGAGCCAAGCCACCCACGCCACTGGAATCCGCCAATGCATCAATTAACGGTTGCTCAAATGATCGGTCAGCTCAATGCCCGCGCCGTATCGAGCCGGGAGCTGACCCAGCATTTTATAGAACGTATTAATCGCTACGATACAGATCTTAACTGCTTTGTCACCGTCACTGCGGACCAGGCTCTCGCCCAGGCCACCAAGGCCGATGAGCGGCGTGCCGGTGGCGATGCTCCTTTGCTGTGCGGCGTCCCGCTGGCCCACAAGGACATATTTTGCACCGAGGGAGTTCGCACCAGTTGCGGCTCCCGGATGCTGGACAATTTTGTGCCGCCCTACAGCGCCACCATAGTGGAGAACTATGCGCGCGCCGGAGCGGTGGTATTGGGGAAAACCAATATGGACGAGTTCGCCATGGGCTCATCCAATGAGACGAGTTATTACGGTCCGGTGAAAAACCCCTGGGCGCGGGACTGCGTGCCCGGCGGCTCTTCCGGCGGTTCCGCCGCCAGTGTCGCCGCCCGGCTGGTGCCCGCCGCGACTGCGTCCGACACCGGTGGATCGATCCGGCAGCCCGCCAGTCTTTGCGGGATCACAGGTATCAAGCCGACCTATGGACGCGTATCCCGCTGGGGCATGATCGCCTTTGCTTCCAGTCTCGATCAGGCCGGTCTCATGACCCAGACCGCCGAAGATGCGGCAATCCTGCTCAATGTCATGGCCGGTTATGATCCGAAGGATTCCACCAGTGTTGAACATCCGGTACCCGACTATTCCGCTACCCTCGAACGACCACTTAACGGGTTACGGGTGGGTATCCCCCGGGAGTACTTCGGTGAAGGCCTGCACCCCGCCACGGCTCAGGCTGTCGAAGAAGCGATGGCCGAACTGGAAAAACAGGGTGCTGTAATGTCGACCATCAGTCTGCCGCACACTCATCTGGCTGTGCCGGCTTACTACGTCATTGCGCCCGCCGAATGCTCTGCAAATCTCAGCCGCTTTGATGGTGTGCGTTACGGTTACCGTTGCGAAGCGCCGGAAAATCTGGAAGACCTCTACAAGCGTTCCCGCAGCGAAGCCTTCGGCGATGAAGTGAAGCGTCGCATCATGGTGGGCTGCTATGCATTGTCGGCCGGTTATTACGACGCCTACTACGCCAAGGCGCAGCAGGCCCGACGTCTGATTCGCCAGGATTTCCTGGATGCCTTCAAATCGGTGGATGTCATCCTTGGGCCCACTTCCCCTACACCTGCCTTCGAATTTGGCTCGAAGGGCAAGGATCCAGTGGCCATGTATCTGGAAGACATCTACACCATCGCCACCAACCTGGCGGGACTGCCCGGCATGTCGGTTCCCTGCGGTTTCGCCGACGCCAAACCGGTAGGCATGCAGATCATCGGTCGGGACTTCGACGAGGCGCGCATGCTCAACATCGCCCACCGGTTCCAGCTCGCCACAGACTTTCATACCAGAATGCCGGCCAACATCGCCTGAAGGGGTAAAAATCATGCAAGGTGAAACTGCCCAATGGGAGACCGTAATCGGGCTTGAAGTACACGTCCAGCTGGCCACCCGTTCCAAACTTTTCTCCGGTGCCAGCACTGCCTTCGGCGCTGAACCCAACGTCCACGCCTGCGCCATCGATCTGGCCATGCCTGGTACCTTGCCCGTGGTGAATGCGGAAGCGTTCCGGATGGCGACCATGTTTGGTCTGGCCGTCAATGCCAGCATCAATCCGCACTCGGTTTTTGAACGCAAAAACTACTTTTATCCTGATCTGCCCAAGGGCTACCAGACCACGCAGCTGGCACAACCGATTGTGGGTGCAGGTTACCTGGATGTCCGACCAGATGGCCACGAAGTCCGGCGGGTGCGGATTCACCATGCGCACCTGGAGGAAGATGCCGGCAAATCCCTTCATGAAGACTATCACGGCATGTCCGGCATTGATCTGAACCGGGCCGGAACACCGCTGATCGAAGTGGTCACCGAACCGGACATGCGCTCGGCCGAAGAGGCTGTGGCGTTTGCGCGGCAGCTGCACGGAATCGTCACTGCCCTCGGCATCTGTGACGGTGACATGTCCCAGGGCTCCATGCGCTTCGATGTCAACATTTCTGTACGGCCACTGGGTCAGCAGACACTGGGCACGCGAACCGAGACTAAAAACCTGAATTCATTCCGGTTCATGGAAGAGGCGATCGAAATGGAGGTGGACCGCCAGATCCGCCTGCTCGAAAGCGGGGGCAAGGTCACCCAGGAAACGCGTCTTTATAATGGTGACACCAAGAAAGCCCGCACCATGCGCACCAAAGAAGACTCGAACGATTACCGCTACTTTCCCTGCCCGGATCTTTTACCGGTCGTGCTCGACGATGCCTATATAGAACGGGTGCGCCAGCAGATGCCGGAACTGCCGGACGCGAAACGTGCCCGCTATACGGGGGAAATGGGCCTGGCTGATTATGATGCGGGGATCGTTAGCCAGAATGCTGCAACCGCGGCCTACTTCGAAGAAGTTGCGGTCGGTTGCAGCAATCCGAAGGCCGCCGCCAACTGGGTGATGGGTGAGCTGTCCGCGCAGCTTAACCGCGAAGGCCTGGAGATGGGTCAGTGCCCACTGCCGGCGGCGTATCTGGCCGGCCTGATCCGCCGGATTGATGACGGCTCGGTGTCGAGCAAGATGGCCAAAATAATCTTTGAAGCCATGTGGAGTGGTGAAGGCGACGCCGACGCTGTGATAGAGTTGCGCGGCCTGAAACAGGTTTCCGATACCGGGGCTCTGGAAAAGATTGTCGAGGAGATCATCGCCAATAACCCGCAGCAGGTCGAAAATTATCGGTCGGCCTCCCCTGACAAGCGACCCAAGATGCTGGGATTCTTCGTGGGGCACTGCATGAAAGCGTCAAAAGGTCAGGCTAACCCGCAAGAGCTGAACAGAATCCTCTTGGAAAAGTTGCGCTAACCGTCGCCACCCAAGCATTTTTCAAGGTAGAACCATGTCCGAAAAGAAAGACAAAAAGAAAGTACTGGGCGAGAGCTTCAGTGATGAACGCATCCGGGGTTTCCTCGACGTTATACCCCACGGCGGATTGAGCAAGGATTATTGCGCGCTGGAGCGCGCCTACCGGGGCATGATCGCCGAGAACTTCGAGACGTTCGTCCGGTTTTTCGTCGAAGCGGGCATGGACGTTAATGCCACCAACCTCGAAGGGGAAACTTTTTTGCAGGTGATCAGCGCCCACCGCCACGCAGGCGACTACATCGAAGCGCTCAAGTCCGCCGGTGCCCGCTCGGGAACCTGACCAGTCCGGGCACTCACATCAAGGCACACATAGTTGGTCCGGATTTCAG
>CAZXLJ010000011.1:43201-52340 GCA_964641175.1 uncultured Cellvibrionaceae bacterium | reverse complement strand
TGCCTCTCAAGTCCGTCGTCCTCGCGCACGCGGGGACCCACGACGAATGGGGAGTATGCACAACCACGGGACAACCCTGCCAGCAAGCGCATTCGCTGTCTGTCTGCTTGGCAGAGGTTATTTGAAACGGAGATTCTTCGCCGAAAAGGCGCAATTGCCCAAGGCCGCCATGCTGGGGCGGCAGACCTCAATACATTAAGATGCGGGGTCGTCGGCGGTGGTGCAGTCGTCTACAAGATTGAGCAGTCGCAGTATGGAGATGGGTTTTTCAATATGCTCATCAAAGCCAAG
Source organism: uncultured Cellvibrionaceae bacterium (assembly GCA_964641175.1). Taxonomy (GTDB): domain Bacteria; phylum Pseudomonadota; class Gammaproteobacteria; order Pseudomonadales; family Cellvibrionaceae; genus CAYNST01. The sequence goes on along the minus strand of CAZXLJ010000011.1, from coordinate 52,049 downwards.
ATCCCGGCTTTTCTTACGCTGTTCTTCGCTGTCGTAGCCGGTCACCAGTACATAGCGGGGATGCTCATCGGGTTTGATGCGCTGGTGTTCTTCCTTGATTTCATACCCAGAATAGTCCGGCAGGCCCAGGTCGGTGATCACGATGGCGAAGGCATGCTGCCCGATCAGGTTGATGGCGTCCTGACCGCAATCGGCGAAGAAGATATCGACATGCTTCACATCTTCCAGTGCCATTTTGTAGGCGTCCATACAGGGGGCATAGTCTTCGACAATAAGGGCCTTGGGTCGCGCCGGGACTGCGGGCGTATTGCTGTTGCCCTCGGCGGATACAGACGGGGCGGAAGGTGCTGGCGTTGACCCGGCAGGGGCAGTGGCGCCCGGTGGTCTCGTTGCGGAGGGGCTGTTCTTGTTGAACGGGTTCACTTGTCTAACCTGCTCGCCAGGCATGGATCAAAACCTTTGCCGTTGAGATTATTTATCATGGTAAAAAGAAGGTGCATTAAATCACGGCTGACACAAGCTTGCTTCATTTTTTTCTACGACCCTCATCAATCCGGCCCGCACTAAAATCCCAAAAGCGGAGCCACGCCATTGACATTCCCCGTCCTCATCACTAACTTGCCCGCTGCTTAAGGTGCTTCTGTTAAATGGGAAGCTGGTGAAAGACCAGCGCTGCCCCCGCAACGGTAAATACACGGTTCGCCCCTGTATGAGCCCGATACCAGCCTTAAGCGGATTCACTGATGGAGCGGAGGGCTACCATCCAGGATTGATCAGTTATCTTCCCACCGGCCACTATCCGGCCCGGTCTCGATGTTCCTGTCATCCCTGATGCCTCCCTCAAACGCTATTGAGGCTTTCGCCATGCGCTGCGGCAACCGCCGGGCCGGCATCGCATCGCCTCAAGATTTCTGCGCCCCCCGGGGCGCATCAGCTTTTGGGGACACAATGAAACTGTTTGAATCGAAAGAACTATGGCTGGCCGGGGCTCTCATCACGCCGGCACTACTGGCACCCGCACTGGCCGCGGCCCAGCCGCAACTCGAAGAAGTGCTGGTTATTGCCTCGAGGGTGGAAACGTCCGTACGTGAAGTCGGCGCGGCCGTTAGCGTGCTCGATCAGGCGGCAATCGCCCTGCGCGGCCACGCCTCCATGGCCGAACTGCTGCGCACCCAACCCGGCATTGCCGTCAGTAATACCGGCGGTCCCGGCAAGGCCACAGCGCTGCGGATTCGCGGGGAGGAAGGCCACCGCACCCTGGTGATGATCGACGGCGTCAATATCGCCGACCCTACAGCGACTCAGGTAGGCCCCCAGATCCAGCACCTCACCGCCGGCACCGACATTGAACGGGTGGAAATTCTCCGCGGACCTCAAGGCTTCATTTATGGTGCGGACGCGGGCGGCGTGGTGAATATCCTGACGCGCACGGGCGGTGGCTTTGCCAGTGAAGCCTATGCAGAAGCAGGCCGCTACGGGACGCAGCGGTGGCAAGGTTTTGTGGCCAACGGGACTAGCCGCGGCGACGGCTTCCTGTCGGCCCAACACCTGACCACGGACGGGTTCAATGCACACACCTCAGACACTACCGGGGAAGTCGACGGTTACGAAAATACGACGCTGCACGGCAAGCTGGGGCTCAATGCCGGCGATGCCTGGCGTGGCCAGCTGGTACTCCGGCATACCGATGCGACCAGTGACTACGACTCCTGCGGCAGCATCGATTGCGTTAACGAGTTCACACAATCAATCGCTCGGCTCTCCGGTCGCTATCAGGGGGAACGCTGGCAGCACGAAATCTCCTTGGCGGGGACCGAGGTCGCGCGCCAGAATATCGATGCCGGCCTGACAACCTTCGACTCTGAAGGCCACACCCGCAAGCTCGATTACCTCGGCAGCACCCGCCTTGCGCCTTCCGTAACCTGGGTATGGGGGGGCGACGCCCGCAATGAACGCATCACCGCGAATGATGGTGAACGCGGCGAACGCGATCAGCTGGGATTGTTCTCCGAGGTACAGGCGAGCGTTGCCGACGCCCTCTATGTATCTGCCGGGCTGCGCTTCGACGATCACGACGACTTCGGCGAGCACCTTAGTCATCGCCTGTCGGCCGCCTACATACAGACGCTGGAAGGGGGCCGCAGCCTGAAATACCGCAGCAGCTGGGGCACCGGCTTTCGTGCGCCCAGCTTGTCGGAGTTGTTCTACAACCGCCGCGACGGGGTCACGCCCCCGGCTGCGGACGTGACGCTCCGCGAAGAGACCAGTGAGGGTTACGATCTTGGCGTCGAGTTTTATACTGCGAGCGGATACAGTGTGCAGCTGGGCTATTTCGACCAGCGTATCGAACAGGAAATCTATTTCGACCTGCTGAGCTTTTCCGGTTACCTGCAAGGGCGCGGCGTCAGCCATTCCCGCGGCGGTGAACTGTTTGTCGAAACGCCGCTTGCCTCATGGCTGACATTGACGGCCAACTACACCTACAACGACACCTCAGGGAGCGACGATCAGCCCAGAGTCCGCCGTCCCCGGCACCTGTTGAATCTTTCGGCAAGCCTGATGAGCGCGGATGAGCGGTGGCGGACGCTGGTGCACTGGCGTGCATCCCGGGATGCGGAGTCCGAGATATTCGGGGTCGGGCGCGTACCGCTGGACGATTACGGAGTGATGGATGTCAGCACCCAATTTCAGGTATCGGAACATCTGACACTGCTGGTGCGGCTCGAAAATGCCCTCGACGAACAATATCAGGAAGTCAACGAATACCATACTGCCGGCCGTGCAGCCTACGGCGGGATCAAATTGACGTTTTAACGGAGACAGCAAGATGTCCACAGAAGATAGCCCCAACTCAGCGGATGACGACAAAGCCAACAAACACAAAGCCGCCATGGAAAAGCACAAAGCCAAGGTGGATGCGCGCATTGAGCAGGCCGCCACCGAACGGGGCGTCGCCATCCTGCTGACGGGTAACGGCAAGGGCAAATCCAGTTCCGCCTTCGGCATGGTCATGCGGGCGCTGGGTTATGGGCAGCAAGTGGCGGTCGTGCAGTTCATCAAAGGCGAGCAATTATCCGGCGAAGAGATCTACGTGCGGGAGCACTGCCCGCAAGTGCGCTTTTACCAGATGGGCACCGGCTTCACCTGGAATACCCAGGATCGCTCTGGCGACATCGCTGCGGCCGAACGGACCTGGGCATTTGCCGAGCCGCTGCTGCAGGACCCCTCCATCGATCTGGTGGTGCTCGATGAGCTGACCTACATGCTCGCCTATGGCTATCTCGATGAACACAGAGTCATCCAGGCCCTGCAGAATCGTCCCCGCGAGCAAAGTGTGGTGTGCACTGGTCGCGGCGGCGGTACCGCCTTGCGCGACGCGATGGACACGGTGTCTGAAGTCAAGGACATCAAGCATGCGTTCAAGGCAGGCATCAAGGCGCGTCGCGGCGTTGACTACTGATTTGACACTGGATCCGATTCTCGCGGGCAATCTATGACCATCCTCATGGTACAGGGCACCACTTCGGATGCGGGCAAAAGTACGCTGGTGGCGGGGCTGTGCCGCGTGCTGGTCCGGCGAGGCCGCAGCGTCGCGCCGTTCAAACCGCAGAACATGGCGCTCAACAGTGCCGTGACCCGTGACGGCGGCGAGATCGGGCGGGCACAGGCGGTGCAGGCTCAGGCCTGCCGGCTGGAGCCCCATACCGACATGAATCCGGTGCTGATCAAGCCGGCCAGCGACACCGGAGCCCAGATCATCATCCAGGGCCGGGCGCTGACCAACATGCAGGCGCAGGAATTCCACGCTTACAAACCCGTCGCCCGGACGGCGGTGCTGGAATCGTTCGGGCGGCTGCAACAGCGGCATGAAGATATTGTGGTCGAAGGTGCCGGCAGCCCGGCGGAAATCAATCTGCGCGAAGGGGATATTGCCAATATGGGGTTTGCCGAGGCAGTGGACTGTCCGGTGATCCTGATTGCCGATATTGATCGCGGCGGCGTCTTCGCCCATATCGTCGGCACCCTGGAACTGCTCAGTGCCAGCGAGCGCCAGCGCGTAGTCGGCTTCGTGATCAATCGCTTTCGCGGCGATCCGGCCCTGCTGCAGCCGGGGCTGGACTGGCTGGAGACCCACACCGGCAAACCGGTTCTGGGGGTGCTGCCCTGGTTGCGGCAGTTCCATCTGGATGCGGAGGACGCCATTGGTACCGAAGCCGTTGCCCACCGCCCGGCCCGCGCGTTCAAGGTGGTGGTGCCGGTCCTGCCCCGCATCAGCAATCACACCGACTTCGACGCCCTGCGTCTGCATCCCCAGGTGGATCTGCAGTGGGTGGCGCTCGAACAGGACCCACCCGCCTGCGATCTGATCATCCTGCCCGGCAGCAAAAATGTGAGGGGGGATCTGACCGCCCTGGAGACGCACGGCTGGCCGGCCGCCCTCGCCCGTCACCTTCGCTACGGTGGCAAGGTCGTCGGCATCTGTGGCGGACTGCAGATGTTGGGCGAAAGCATCGCGGATCCGCTGGGCATTGAAGGCAAACCGGGTTCCAGCGCCGGCCTGGGTCTGCTGCCGCTGACGACCGAACTGCTGGCGGACAAAACCCTGAAGCGGGTTGAAGGCACCCTGCGGCTATTGCAGGAAGAAGCCGGCATTACGGGTTACGAGATCCATCACGGCCGGTCGAATTATCGCAAGGCTTGCAACAACTGGCCCGTCGAGTTCAGCGACGGCCGGCGGGACGGCTGCCTGAGCACGGACGGACAGATCCTGGGCACCTACTGTCACGGCCTGATGGACCAGCCGGCAGGCCTGAGCCTGCTGCTGCGTTGGGCAGGCCTGGAAGAACCACAGGCATTCGATCTGCCCGCTCTGCGCGAGCAACAGATCGAACGACTGGCCGACGTCCTCGAAATTCATCTGGATTTCGAACGGCTGCGAGTCGCCCTCACCCGGTTCACAGAGGACCGTGCATCATGTGGGTAGCCCCGCATACCCTGCAACGCATCTGGCCGGTCCTGATTACCGGCTGCCTCGGCATGGTTGCGCTGGTGCTGCTGCTGTCGCTGATGTTTGGGGCGGTACCCATTCCGCTGCCGGAACTGGCGCGCTGGCTGCGCGGTTCCGCCGAGTTGCAGACCGGCCTGATCATTGAATCGCTGCGTCTGCCGCGAGCGCTGCTGGCGGCGTTGGTGGGTGCTGTACTTGCTGTCTGCGGCGCCGCAACTCAGGGGCTATTCCGCAACCCGCTGGCAGACCCGTCTTTGATTGGCGTCAGTGCCGGCGCTGCGGCCGGCGCGAGTGTGGTGATCGTGACTCTGAACCATCTGCACTGGTCGCTGATGGGTCTGTCACTGGTCTCTCTCGGCGCCTTCGCTGGCGCCATGCTGGTGGTGACCCTGGTCTACCGGCTCGCCTCCACGCCTGCCGGAACCTCAGTGGCCACCATGCTGCTCGCGGGCATCGCCTTCGCTTACCTGGCCGGGAGCCTCGCCAATATCCTCGAATTTGTGGCCGACAATCAGATGCTGCGGCAGATCAGCCTGTGGCGCATGGGTGGGCTGGACGGCGCGGAACCGCGGCGGGTGTTGCTTTTGTTCGCAGTACTGGTGGGTGTCTTTGTAGTGCTGTATCGCCACAGCCGCCCACTGAATGCACTGCTGCTGGGAGAGTCCGAGGCGCGCCATCTGGGCGTCCCCGTGGCCCGCCTCAAACGCCTGGTGATCCTGAGCGTCGCGGCGGGTGTAGGGGTATCGGTGGCGCTGGCCGGCAGCATCTCTTTTGTCGGCCTGGTGGTTCCCCATATGGTCCGTATGGTGGCGGGACCGGACCATCGTTTCCTGATTCCACTGAGCGCGTGCATGGGTGCCATCCTGCTGATGGTCGCCGACATCGCCGCCCGCACAATGCTCGCACCCACGGAGCTACCCGTCGGTCTGCTGACTGCGCTGCTCGGGGCTCCGGTATTCATTTCTCTGCTGCGCAGGCGTCGCGACTATGGCATGTCCTGAACTGCTGCAGGTAGATCGGCTCCGGGTGCAGCGCGACGGAGTCGACCGTCTGGACGACATCAGTTTCGCCCTGTGCGGCGGCGAGATACTGGCCGTCATCGGCCCCAATGGCGCCGGTAAAACGACGCTTCTGCAAACACTGACCGCTGAACTCTCGCCAGCCGGCGGTACTATTCACTTCGCCGGGCGTTTGCTGGAGCAGTGGACGCTTTCCCAAAAGGCCCGGCACGTGGCCATTCTGCCCCAGGCCAGCCTGCTCAACTTTCCCTACACCGTGCGGGAGGTCATCACCCTGGGCCGGACGCCGCACAGCAGCGGGCGCCGGCTCGACGCAGAAGTGGTGACAGCTGCCATGGCCCTGATGGACATCACGCACTTGAGCGAGCAGTGGTACACCCACTTGTCCGGCGGTGAGAAACAGCGCACCCAGCTGGCGCGCGTGCTGACCCAGATCTGGCGAGCCGAAGATGCCACGCCACGCCTGCTGATTCTCGATGAGCCCACCAGCTCGCTGGATCTGGGACACAAGCAACAACTCATGAGCGCGATCCGACAGTTTGCTGCCCACGGTGACGTGGGTGTCTTGCTTGTAGAGCACGATCTGGCTGTCGTCGCCAATTATGCTGATACCCTGCTGGCGCTAAAAGACGGGCATTGCGAGGGTTTGGGGCCGGTGGCCCAGGTGCTCGATCAGGCGCTGGTGCAACGACTTTTCGCCGCGGACATTCAGGTCTGTGTCGACCCACAATCGGGGAAGATCTGTGTTGGCGTGTGACGGCCTTCCGCTCTGCTCTTGGCTGCTGCGGTCTTCCACCGCCTCCCGGCCGCCCGCCTGGAAGGTAAAAATGTCAGATGAGGTCTGCCCATGTTCATGACCAGTGCCCTGCTGGCGGCCGCCTGCCTGGACTGGCTTCTGGGTGAGCCGCGTCGCTTTCATCCGCTGGTCGGCTTTGGACGCGTCACGGCTGCGCTCGAGAAGCGACTGAACCGAGGCGGCGGCCGACTGGCGGGAATTCTCGCCTGGCTCATGCTGATCGCTCCGGCTGCTTTGGTCTGCATGGCCTTGAGCCGACTGAGTGGCATCGGGCTGTGGCTGTTTGAAGTAACCGCGCTATATGGCGCCCTCGCCTACCGCAGCTGGCGCGAGCATCTTATGGACATTTATCGATCATTGCAGGCGGAGGATCTTGCCGCGGCACGCCTCGCTCTGGGCCGGATCGTCAGCCGCGATACGCAGACACTGGACTTGCACGGGGTCCGCAAAGGGGCAATTGAATCCGGGCTGGAAAATGGTGCCGATGGCATTTTCGCACCCCTGTTCTGGTTCGTGTGCATGGGCGGGACCGGCGCGGTGCTCTACCGGCTGATCAATACCCTCGACGCCATGTGGGGATACAAAAACGCACGTTACCGGCAGTTCGGCTGGTGCGCGGCACGGATGGACGACCTTGCCAACTGGCTGCCGGCGCGCCTGACGGCGCTCGCCTATTGCCTGCTGGGCCAGCGCCACGCGGGCCTGTACGCCTGGCGAACCCAGGCGTATCAGTGCGACAGCCCCAACGCCGGCCCGGTGATGGCGGCGGGCGCTGGCGCGCTCGACGTGCAATTGGGCGGCAAGGCGGCCTATCAGGGGATAGAACGGAGCAAGCCGACGCTTGGCACCCGTCGGCCCCCTGCGAACGATGATGTGCTGGCCACCATCCGCCTGGTGAGGCGAACCTACGGCTGGCTCCTTGTCGGCGGTTGCCTGTTTTTTTTGCTCGCGTCTATCCTGGAGACCTTTTAAATGCACAATCTGCCACTCCATGGTGGTGATCTGCGCTGGGCCAGCGAGACCTTTGTCATACCGGAGCCGGACTGGCTGGATCTGTCCACGGGCGTCAGCCCCTGGGCCTGGCCCGTACAGAAGTGGCCAGCGAAAGTGTTTCACGCCTTGCCTCCGGACACGGCGACCTTGATACGTCGCGCCGCCCGCTACTATGGCTGTGCCGAAGCGGCGGTGCTGCCAATGGCCGGCAGTCAGCAGGCCATCTGCCTGATCCCGCAACTGCTCGCCCCCGCGCGCGTCGCCGTCCCCTTTCCCGGCTATGGAGAACACGCAAAGGCGTGGCAAGCGGCGGGGCACGCGGTGGCTTTTTTCCATGACACCGCGGAGCTGTTCGACATGGCCCAGCGCGGATCGGTCGATCACGTCGTGGTGATCAATCCCAATAATCCGACAGCAGAGTCATTGCACCCGGCCCGGCTGCGGGAACTCCACTCCATCCTCTGCAGTGATCCCGCCCGGGACCGCCTCCTGCTCGTGGACGAAGCCTTCGCAGATATGCTTCCTGACAATTCCATGGCGGCCGCGACGCTGCGAAATCTGCTGGTACTGAGGTCCTTCGGCAAGTTTTTCGGCATGGCCGGCGTCCGTCTGGGCTTTGTCATCGACCCCGGTCGTCGCTGGCTGGAAGCCATCGAACAGCGTCAGGGTGCCTGGCCAGTCAGTCACCCGGCGGTGTATGCCGGTGAAGCGGCGCTCGGAGATCAGCTGTGGATCGTCGCCCAGCGGCTGCGCGTCGCAGCATCGAATCTGGCGCTGCTCGAACTGCTGACCGAATTTCGCCAGCAGCACGGGCTCGCCGGCTGCCTCGGAAATGGAGGGCTGTTTATCACCATGTTCGGAGACTCGCCGCCGCTTTTGTCCCTGTTTGAGCACCTCGGCCGACAGGCGATCCTGACACGTTACGGTCAGAGTGGATGCGAGCGGGGCTGGCTGCGGTTTGGGCTGGCAGAGAATTACGAGCGGTTGCGGGGGGCTTTGCGAACATTCGGTTCTTTTCCGACAGGCTAACCC
>CAZXLJ010000011.1:41293-43101 GCA_964641175.1 uncultured Cellvibrionaceae bacterium | reverse complement strand
GGTGTGGGGTTTGTGCGGTAGTCATCTTTTAATGCGAGGAAATCAACGTGCCACACACTTTATCCACTTTATGTAGCCATGTATTCGGGTGCCTGATACTGCTTTTACTGCTGATACAGCCGGCGGCCGCCGAGCCTGGAAAAGCGGGCGGGATATCGGTGACGGATTACCTCGGCCGCACCGTTACCCTCCCCCGGCCAGCCCGGCGCATCGTGGCGCTGGCGCCGCATATCGTGGAGAACCTCTACGCTGCCGGCGCGGGTGAGCATGTGGTGGGTGCCGTGGATTATTGCGACTATCCGGCGGCCGCAAAAGACATTCCCAGAGTCGGTCAGATCAGTGCCTACAGCCTGGAGGCGATCGTGGCCCTGAAACCGGATCTGGTGGTGGTGTGGATGTCGGGGCGAGGCGGCGATTCGTTGCGCCAGATTGAAGCGTTGGGCCTGACCGCCTATGCCAGTGATCCTCATGCGCTGGAAGATGTGGCCCGGTCAATCCGGGATTATGGGCGCCTGGCGGGCACCAGCACAGCCGCCGAAAAGTCAGCGCGGGCATTTGAACACAGACTGGGAGAACTGCGCCGGCTGTATGCCCATCAGAAGCCGGTCAGCGTCCTTTATCAGGTATGGCATGAACCGTTACAGACTCTCAATGATGACCACATCATCAGCGACGTGATCCGCCTGTGCGGCGGCCGCAACAGCTTTGGTGATGCCAGGACTCTTGCCCCCACCATCAGCGTTGAAGCTGTGATCGGCCGCAATCCGGATGTCATCATTGCCAGCGGCATGGGCGAAGCCCGACCGGAGTGGGTGGATAACTGGCGCCGCTGGCCGTCCCTGGCTGCGGTGCGCAATGAGCGTCTTTACTTCATTCCGCCGGATATCATCCAGCGCCACACGCCGCGCATCCTGCAGGGCGCCGAACAGATGTGTCATCACCTGCATCCGACCGCCACGGCCACGCCCGGGCGCTGATATCAGCGGTGGGCGATCAGCGTACCCACCCGCTCCAGATCATTCAGCACCAGCCAGGCGCCTCCACCCTCAATCACCCGCGCCTGCCATTTATCGAGCCGCGCCTTGTAATCCCGCGGGTCGAGGTTGTCGGTACCGAGTTTGGTGACGTTCAGGGCCACCACCCGAATGTCCTGCAATTCCAGGGGGAAGTCGCGGACATGACCTTTGGGCAGGTCTTCTTCCAGATCCGAGAAGATGAATACCGTCTTGTCCCTGGCGCCGGTCTCGCGCACAAAGTCCGCCGCCTGAATCAGTCCGCCGGTGATGTCGGTGTTTTGGCTGCCGCGGGTAACCGTAGCCATATAGTGGGCGATCTGTTGCTGGAACAAGCGCTTCTGATCGTTAGCGACACTGGGTCGTTCGTCGAAAGTGACTTTTGCCACTATGTCCTTCTCGCTGAAACTGCCGCTGTCAATGCGGGCGACCGCTACCGAGTCGCCACTGTCCAGCGTAGACAGCAGGTAGTTGATCATCACTTGCGCCTTATTGAGTTCCTGCGTGTAAGTGCCGGAGGTGTCGAGCAGTAATACCACTGCCCGATTCTGCGGCGATACTTCCGTGCAGCCGGTCATTGCGACCATGCCGCACCAGAGCATCAGCCACAGCGCTCTGAGGTCGGTGCTGACCGCCCGGTTCATGCTGATCAATCGCGTTTTCATAATGGATGTCTCGTTTGAATCTGTAATGGGTGTCCCAATTTATAGTGGGTGTCTCGATAGCGCGCCTGCAATGGGTGTCCTGATAGTTCGTCCTGATAGTTCGCCTGCAGTGGGTGTCTCGATAGTTGTG
>CAZXLJ010000011.1:32842-41193 GCA_964641175.1 uncultured Cellvibrionaceae bacterium | reverse complement strand
CTGCAGTGGGTGTCTTGATAGTCCGTTGAAAGTTTTGTTGATGGTTTCCAGCGAGTGTCCTGTTAAACCCGTTAGTTCCGGTTCCGGTGGGTGTGTCGCCAGTCACTCGTTTTGTAAATCCCGGGGTACTTCGCGGGCGGTCCACTCCGGTCATGCCAGAGTGTCCGCCAGATTGATGTCTGTCAGCTCCTCGTCCGTACGTGAACGTTTGCGTTTGGATGGCCGTGGAGAGGTGCGGCTGGGCTTTGCCTCAATCTCCCCTGGATTGGCTAAGTCAAAGCCCGCATCCGGCGCAACTTCCGCCTCGACTGAATCGGCATGCGAAGATTGCTCGGCTGCCTGGCGTCGCTGCGCCAGCACAGCTTTGAGCAGACGCTCCACCCCCAGCGGTAACACGATCAGCAGGTCGTACAGATGGCGGCCGAGCAGCATCAAGTGCGCCGCCGCGCCACCAACAATGCGCACCGTCACCCGGGCAATCTTGAGGATGCCCACCAGCAAGGTGCCGAGCACCACCCGCAGCGAGTGGATGAAGGACTCCAGCGGGATGGCGATAAACGCCAGCGCAAAGGGCAGGATAAAGCCCATCACCATCTGCCCTAGGGACGGAATCCAGCGAAAGTGCGCCTGCACCGCCCCGCCGGCTACTCCCGCACCGGACAACGCCTGATTGAGGGCTTCCCGGTCCAGTGCCAGCAGGTCCCGCATATAGGCCAGTGAGGCTTCGATGGTGGCCAGTATCGTCAGGATACTGAAGGTGACCCACATCATGCGCTTGCGCATCTTGTCGTCCATGGTCCCGATCATCGGGAACAGGTGGGTAATGCGCAGCGATTCCATCAGGAACAACCCCATCGCGATCTCTATCAGGATGATCACCAGCGCGGCGATATCGGACGTTTTCATGGTGCCGATATAGCTGGCACCGCCGACCATTTCCGACATCGGCATGGCGATCAGCTGGAAATTGATCAGCCCGCCGAGCAATGCCACCACCAGCACCAGACCGGATACAAAAAACTGGGTCATGGCTGACGTTGCCAGTGAATCAGCCGCCGTGTCGCACGCTCTGCGGATGGACTGATAGTTTTTGATCTGGCTGTCGATAACCCTGGAGCGCTCTTCCAGGCCATTCACCTTGTGATTGACTTCGTCCATGGTGGCCTGCACCTTGCGCCAGTCGCCCTGCATTTCGCCGAGCAGTTTGTGGCGCTGGGAGCTGGCCTGGTTGTAGGCCTTCAGGGTTTTCTGGTGGGCCGAATCGACCGCGGTCTTGATATTGCCCAGCACCTTGTTGATCGCCGGATCACCGCTGGCCGGTATCGCGGTAATGGTCTCCACCACGTCTTTCCACGCGGGCGGCAAAGGCGCCGCATCGGCTGCTTTCTGGTAATCGGTTTCGATCTTGTCGATCACATCACCAATCTGCCGGTGCAGCGCCGGATACTGGCTGAGGTCGCGCCGCACGATGTCGTGAATACGGGTGAACTCCCGTTCGATCGCCTGCTCGGATTCCCGGGCACCGTGGGCCAGCAACACCGCCTTGTTGCGCGTTGAAACATTCTTTTCAAGCGCCGCAAGGCTGAATCCCCACAGACGGGCGGTGCGCCGCAGCACCCGGCCGGTGCTGTAGAACACCTGGTGCGCCTGCTTGCGGCCGAGATAAAGTGCGAACATCGCCATCAGCGCCCAGATGACCAGGGACACCGCCGCATCATCAGACCAGAACATCAACAGGTCGTTTTTCATAACTGCCTCCAAATCTACGAGTGGCTCCCATCGGTCTATACTGGTCGACAGGAACCGCTATGGCGCTTTTCGCCATGGCCCGCGCAGTATGAGTAACCGCTGTGAAAAATTGGTGAGACGGCGACTGCACCTGCATGGCTCCGCCGTGCCCCAGGCCGCGGAACTGTGCTTTGTGACACAACCCATGGGTGCGTCAGCGCCGGGTTTGTCTGAACCCGATGGTGCATCATGGAACCCCGGCGAACGTCCCGGCGAATCAGAAGGCGGCCCCGCAGTGACCAATTTCCTGCCGGAAGCGCCATGGACAAAGAAACTTTGCGGATTTATGGCAGTTATTCTGTGGGTAGAAGACCAATTTCACTGGATCGATAAAATCAGTCCGGTGCTGAAGGACACGGATTTTGGCGATGGCAACTTACCCAACAAGGTGCTGGTATTCCGCTTTGCCGATGCCGCCCGCCAGCATATCCGCAGTGCGCAACAGCCTCCTCACATTGCTATCCTCGATGCCAACATGAACGGCAATGACGAAGCCGGCTTCACGGTATCGCGGGCACTTGTTAAAAAATGGCCGGCGCTGCCCATCATCTATTTGTCCGAATACAGCGGCACAGGCATCGAGCAGCTCGCGCTGGAACGCACCGAGACCCGGGATTTCATCGCCAAGCATCAGCAGAACATCGAGTCAGTGCTGTGCTGGCGCATCAAGGCTGCGCTGCGGCAGATGGCCTTGCGCACTGACCAGGCGGTCACCCGGGAAAACGACTGGATTCGCCAGGACGACCTGTCCATTGACCTGACTACCTGGGAGGTCTATTGGTGCGGCCAGCGGTTGATGAACCCCCGCAACAGCAAGCGTCCACTGGCACCGGTTCCGCGGAAAATCCTGCGGTTTCTGGTGGAAGCCTCGCCGCGCCCGCTGACCACCTCCCAGATTGGCGACCGTCTCGAAGTGGACAATTTCAACTACGCCAGTTACCGCCAGCACATCCGCACTCTGCGCCAATCCTTTGAACAGGTGACCGAACAACTCGGCAAGCCGAGTTTTCTCGCGCTTTGCAAAGCAGGCCAGGGCATCGTGACCTTCGGTGACGAAGGCGCCTATTGCTGGAAACCGGTGCGGGGCTCGTCAGCGTGAACACCCATCGTGACGATCTGACCGATGCGGTCGCCGACGAGTTTCCGGAAGACCGCATCGAGACGTTCTCCCAGCTGCGCAGCACCGGCAAGCCTGTGGCGGATAAAAAGCCGCTGAAAATTGACTTGTCGTATCCCTGGCTGAGCCCGGTGTCATCGCTGGCGTTGATGGGCGCATTTATCGCCCTGCAGCAAACCGATTGGTTTTACGCCGACACCTGGTTTGGCATTCGCCCCGGCAATATCGCTGTGGCGGTGCTGGCGGTCATTGTCGGAGTGACGCTGATTTACGATATCCGCCGGTTTTTCCTCCAGCAGCGCGCCACCCAGAAAAGTATCGAAAAACTCGAGCAGGAGTTGCAGTACGCCTGGCAAAGTCGCAAACGCCTGCAGCAGCGTTCCCATATCTACTCGGACCACGCCGACAAGCTCAAGCGGTTTATCAGTGACCGCCTGATCGAACAGATCGAATACGACGAAAAATTCCTGCACTTTAAAAGCATCGCCGCCGAGATCCGTCACAATGGCGTCATCAGTTATGACATCGTACGGGCGGCCCTGGAAAACGCGGCCACGGAAGAAAACCAGCAATTGCTGATTCAGGGATCACTGTCCGATACCCATCGCTTCGGCTTGCCGAATAATCCCAATAGTGGCTCACAACAGGCGCTGCAGGCGATGAAATATCTGTGGGACCTGCTGGATCTGTCGACCACCGACAATATCGCCCTGCACATCGGTAACCAGCTGATTGAAAGCGAAGAGCGGTACTACCAGATCGAACTCAACCGCTCTGAAGCGGCACCGGTCTCCGAGCAGATGCTCCCCAACCTGCCGGGCAAACCCGAAGCCCAGGACATGCCGATTTTTCTGCCCGGCTACGCCGCCATCAAGGCCATGGGGCCATATCTGCAGACCGAGCAGATGGATCACATGATCGAGCAGGTTCGCCAGGCGTATTACACGGACCCTGCCAGGGGGGACATGCCGGAATTTTTTGAAAGTGACCAGTTTCGAATTCAGCTGGACCGCACCGAGCATCTGCTGGGCAATGAAAACCACCTGATTCTGCTGCTGGAAAACCTCGTCAAGAACGCTCAGTTTTTCTCTGGCAAGAACCGCTTCAGGCAGAAGACCGACCGCATCGCCGTACAGTTGCTGCAACGCGCAGGCTGCATTGAATTTTCTGTATATAACCGCGGACCGCATATCCGCGATGAAGACAAAGAACAGATCTTCCAGCTCGGATATTCCACCCGCCGGGCCAAAGAACACCACGGCAAAGGCCTGGGCCTGTTTTTTGTGAGTGAAATCGTCAAAGGTTACCAGGGCACCATCCGCATCGAAAATATCGACAATCGCGAATACACCTCCACAGTGCGGGTGGCGCTTGCGGATGGCAAGGTGTTCACCAAGGTCATCGAACGCCGCAATGAAAACGGTCGACCGATGATGCGGGAACTCAATGAGATAAATTCTGCGGAGTCACTTGCCTGGGAATTTTCCGCGAAAATCGACTCGGTGGAAGTTTCCGCCACCGTCTATCCGCGCACCCACGTCTTTACGGATTTCGACGATGCCGGAACTGTCCTGCTGGACCCGGCCAGCCCTTTCATGCCGGAATGGACTCTGGAAGTAAACCGGCAATCCCGCAAGTCCGTACTGAAATATTCCGCTCTTGATATTAAAGGCGCCCGCTTCTCGGTTCGCCTGCCCACCGCAGAATCGCGGCTGCAGGGCGAGGACCCGGAACTCGGGTGAGCGTTTTATTATTTACAAATCTCCGCCGTTAAGCAGATGGTGCGCCGCCAGTGCCAGAAACATGAAATTACTGGCGCCGCCGCCCAACACATATTCGGACTGCTGCCACAGAAACGGGAAATCCTTCAGTTCGGGAAAATCCGGTTGAACCAGGGCCGTGCCCACCACCACCCCGCCGGGGATATATCCATAGTCCATCCGGTTCATGCCGTAGGCAGATGTTTTGGATTTGGCACCCACTCCCGATACATAGGACTGATTGTTGGAGCCGGGATTAGTACCCAGCACATAATGCAACACGTTCAGCAGATATTCCCGGCCGAACTCCTCGGGAAAGGCCCGGTGCAGAAAATAATGCTGTACGCCCTGCTGCTGTAACGTCCATCCACGGCCCCACAACTGCATTTCAAAATCCAGCCCGTAAGGCGTGTTCTGCATCGCCTGTTCAATTTCCCGATAGTAATCCGCGGCGGCGCTGCGCATGGTGGCCACCAGTTCTGCATCGCCCAGCTGATGTACCGCACGTGCCACCGCCCAGCCAACGCCACGAATGTCGCCGGCGATAAATTCGCGTTCGCTCAGGAGGTACTGGCGGTATTCGTCCGAACCGGTGACCAGAAAGAGTTCCACCGCCGCGCGAATCTTGTTGCGGCGTACATTGTCGTCCGCCACGGGGCGGTTGACCCACCAAAGTTCCGTGGCGGCGCGCAGGGCGGCCTCTGCCCGCGCGGGGTTGTAATCCCGCATCGGATTGACACTCGCGGTGATATTGGCAATCGCGTCAAACTCCCGGGCGGGGTTGTTTTCAGTGAACACCCAGCGATCATCCGGCAACCCGGAGCGATCGCCCAGCTGATCCCGGGTGCGGGCGGTTTCGGACAACCCCGGATGGTAGATACGATTGTCTGTCTGGCCGGCGAAATCCCCTCCCATCACATATTGCGTCAGGGTCGGGACGATAATGCCGCGATACAGTCGACCCAGGGCTTCATAGCCGCCAACCACACTCAACAAACCGTGCTCGATCTGCTGGAGGATATCCGGCTGACCGTCCGGCTCACGCAGCTCCACCAGTTTCATTTTCTGATTGATCAGCGTGTTGTCATGGCGCACGGCAAATTCTTCATAGATGGAGCTGAGTATGAAAATCTCGGCCGTCTGGGACTCGATGCGGAAATCCTCATCACCCGCATCGTACCAGCCGCCCTGGGCAAGCCCGGGTACATGCTGCAGGGGTTTGAAGCGGGTCAGCGTCGAAGGGCCCTGGACATAACCGTCGAAATGGTTGATGTTTACCGGAGCCATCAGGGCATCGTCCAGATGGCTGGCATCATGCCAGAGCCGGTATTTCTCCTTCACCCGCATATGCCCCATCTGAATGGGCAGAAAATAGTCCAGCGTCGGCTGCCAGACATTCTGATCGAAGACATCATTGGCAATGCGGAAAGGCTTGCTCACCTGATCGCCGAGGGTCAGTTGGTAGAGGCCAGGCGTGCGCACCTCACTAAAATCAAAGTGAAAGTATCGGGAGCGCAGATATTCGCCCCATTCAACCGGGTGAGCAGACAGAACGGTCTGGTGCTCGCCCCTCGGGGACAGCCGTCGCAGCTGTACCGTTCCCAGCACGTCGCGCGGATCGGCTTCGATTACTGCCACCTTGCGTTGACCGGGGTGATAACCCACCATCGAATGCTGAATCACCGGCGGCGGCATCCAGCGCTCGATGACATTGGGCCGGATTTCCCACTGCACCGCGTTCTTCGTCACTCCTGCCCGGATGGCGCTGCGCACGACGAACCAGCCGTTCTGGTGCTGCACCCGACCGTCCAGCAGCTCCAGCGGTTCGCCTTTGCTGGAAATCTGCACGCGCAGCTTTTCGGACTCCGGCGCAACGGTGAGCTGCCGGCCAATGGCGAGGGGTCGCGCCTGAGCGCGGTGATTGGCGAGAGGGCGCAGACCTTTGAGCGATCCGGTGGCAACAATTTCCGGTGACGGCCTGGACCAGGATTGGGACCCTTCAATGGTGACGCCGTAGGGCTGTTGCGGAAACAGGCCGGTCTGGCTATCCATATACCAGGAATGACCGAACAGATCGGCAGGAAACAATTCCAGAACAAATCCGATTTTGCCCGCCAGGGCGCGGGGCAGGGGCTGATCCAGGTCGACTGTCACCTTGATCGCGTCGCCCGCCGCCTTGACGCGCACTTCATACACCAGTTGCAGATCCGGATAGTCCAATGGATTGAAGCCCTGACGATTCTGCGTTTCATCGGGGTAAACGAGCCGGGTGATTATTTCGCCCGTCGCCTCATCCACCCGCCGCTCCAGCACTTTGGGCACGGGTGACCACTGCCCCGGGGTCGCCTCCAGCCGCACATCGCCGTTGGAGGCCAGCCGGGTACCATGCATCACCATGATCAAACCACTCTGGTGACTTTCCGGCGCGGTATCCTGAAATACCATTACCCCCACTCCCTGGTTCTGGAAGTAGCCTTTTTCGTTCAGCGAAAAACCTTTTCTGGATGGTGCGGGAAGCGTGGCCGGAGCCAATGCACTCTCGCCCGTGGCAGCCGACCTGTCGGGGCTGGTCTGGCAACCCGCTAACAGCGAAATCAAGGCGGTCCACAGAAGTGCTCTTCGGCAGTTTATTTTCATTATTATGCAATCGCGTTGAGGATCGGAGCCGTCAACCTTAGAATTGGCGAGCGGTCAAGT
Source organism: uncultured Cellvibrionaceae bacterium (assembly GCA_964641175.1). Classification (GTDB taxonomy): domain Bacteria; phylum Pseudomonadota; class Gammaproteobacteria; order Pseudomonadales; family Cellvibrionaceae; genus CAYNST01. The sequence continues at coordinate 33,831 of CAZXLJ010000011.1, read as the reverse complement.
CAATGGCAGGAACGCGGCGGCAGAGCGCTGCCGGTAAAAAGCGCTGCTGGCGATGTAAATTTCACATCATTCTGCCATCACTTCCTCGGCGGAAAATTCAACAATCCGGAACGGCGGCTGATTCGGCCAGGTTCGTTGTAACAAAGGTTTGGCCACGTTATAAACCGGAATATTGTTAATGGTTTTGCCTTCCGGCGTGCCCCGATGCGCGTGGCCGTGAAATACCGCATCAACCGGATAATGAACAAGCGGATCTTCAAGTCTGCTGGTTCCGAGAAATGGATAGATCTCCGGTGGTTCGCCGTGCACGGTCTCTTCAATCGGGGAATAGTGAAGCAGGACGATGCGCCGCCGGGTGCGCAGTTTTGCCAAGGCACTTTCCAGTTTCAAGGCTTCCTGCAGGGCCTCGTTGACAAACTGCTTGATCGCATTTTCACCCCAGGGCCCAAGCGCTCCGCGACCGTAACCCCCTGCAAAACCCTTCACCCCTGCGATGCCGATCCCATGGACTTCGCAGGCATCGCCATCAAGAACGGTGACACCTGCTTCGCACAAAATCCTGGTCACACCCGCAGCATTGTCTGATTCAAAATCGTGATTGCCCAGTACCGCCACTACGGGCACCTTGGCACCCGCCAGTCCCTCGGCAAGCAAGTGGGCCTCTTCGTCCAGACCATAATCCGTCAGGTCGCCGCACAACAACAACATGTCGGCGATTTCGCTGACAGGCGCGAAAAGCTGCCGCAGATTCTGCGTAGTTTTATTAACGTGGAGATCTCCGACGGCGGCGACACGGATTTTTTCTGATGATGGCACGTTCAATCCTCCCGTTCTGGTTCTCTTATAAGGCCCTCCCATCGGCACATCCAGGATTAAAAGCTTCGAGAACCCGTTAATACGGCCCGAACCGTTTATCAGGGACAGCCGCGTGAGCAAGCACCTCATGCAATGAGCAAGCACCTCATGCAATGGGCAAGCACCTCATGCAA
>CAZXLJ010000011.1:24357-32742 GCA_964641175.1 uncultured Cellvibrionaceae bacterium | reverse complement strand
GCAAGCACCTCATGCAATGGGCAAGCACCTCATGCAAAATGCTGACCACTGCCCAAAGGACCGCACCGCGTGGCACAGGTTTTGCTCCAGCCATTTTTATCTTTAACTCATCCATGGTTTTCACATGCACAATGCGACAGCAGTTCTTTCCGGCAGTACACCCCTGCCGCAGGATACCTTGGCGTTTTACAGTGATTTTCTTCAATCGTTAAACCAGCACTCCCTGCCCTATCTTGTGGGCGGCGCTTACGCCTTCAATCACTATACGGGCATCAATCGGGAAACCCAGGATTTCGACGTTTTTATCGCACGTGCCGATTATGATCGGATCAGCCAGGCGCTGGCCAGATCCGGCTATTCAACCGAGCTTACCTATCCTCACTGGCTCGGGAAAGTGCGGTGCAACGGCAATATTATTGATCTGATTTTCAGCTCCGGCAATGGCATCGCCAATGTCGATGACGCGTGGTTTGAACATTCAACGGCCGCGACAATACTCGGCGTTTCCACCCGCCTGTGCCCGCCCGAAGAAATGATCTGGTCGAAGGCGTACATTATGGAAAAGGAACGCTTTGACGGGGCCGACATTGCGCATTTAATTCTCGCCTGCGGTGAAAACATGGATTGGCGGCGCCTGCTCGCCCGTTTCGAACCCCACTGGCGCCTGCTGTTAAGTCACTTGACCCTGTTTGGATTTATCTATCCCACTCACCGGGATGTTGTACCCGGCTGGCTGATGGAAGAGCTGGTGGATCGGCTGAAAGACGACACCCGAGACCCCCTGCCCACGGAAAATGTCTGCGGCGGGACGCTGCTCTCCAGGGAGCAGTATTTGAATGACGTCATCGAACGCGGTTACAAGGACGCCCGGGTTGCCCCGTTGGGAAACATGTCCGAACAGGATACGGAGTTGTGGACCAAGGCAATAGCGCGCAAGTGGGATCACGATTGATGTGATGGTAAGGAACACCCCTTCCCGGAGGCTGTTGAATCACCGACAGTCCACTAAAGTGGCTTCGATGGCCGGATACGAAAAAATTTCCTCCAGGTTACTGCGGCCGCTCACCGTTATTTTGCAGGTTCCACGGAAGAACTTATTTTCAACGGCAACCCTCTCTTCACCGGAGATAACTTACCGCTGATACTAATTCGAAATCGTTCCAGGGAAAGGACTGCGCTATTGAAAGTTTTCGTGCAATGGATGCCTTCAAGTTTAGTTGCACTCCAACTTTTATTCGGCTGCTCTGCGGGTGCGTGTCTCTTTAAATTTCTTTTAATTCCGCTGTAATTTCCTTGCTGGCTTTTTCTCCTGCAGTGAGCGCCGGTGAATTTCTATTTATGGTGGATGTCTCGTTAAACCTTCGTTTTCAATAAACCATTCATGCCTTCTCATAACTTTCAGCGTGGCGAGTTCTCGCTAAAAATGTTTGTTTAATCCGGTTTAACTTTCCGGATATCGGCTTCATGATTTCATATTATTATATGCCCATATAAAATTTAATTTTCCCTTGGTTTTCGCGTTAATTTTTTCATAGCGCGGACCTGCCGCATAAATCACGATAATTTATCTACTACTTTGGTCTAACACTTCTATTCACTGCGTTTCTCCTGCCCGGCCATCGCCTTAGAATGCCCCAGCGACTGATCGCGACATTCATCAAGAGGCGGGCTACCCAACGTTTTAAACGCATTTTTGGGGATATCCTCTGATTGAACATTCTTCGCCTCGTTCAAGAATTCGCATTGCTGAATTCGGTCTGAAAAGTTCCGTTGGTTCGGTAACTTGACGACACGTCCATACCAATGGGAATTCACAACGATTGATCAACATTATTATTAACAATAACCAAGGTGATCAATATGACACTCGATATATCCATCAACCGGCTGGGCATGCCTTTGCTGCTCTCACTCACTCTGGCGGGCTGTGGTGGCGACGGAAATTCCAGCTCCTCCAGCTCCTCCAGCAGTTCAAGCAGCTCTGCTTCATCTGCCAGCTCTACCTCTACAAGTTCAAGCAGCTCAGGTTCATCAACATCGTCAGGCGGCGCCGCCTCTTCCTCCAGCTCTTCCGGCGGCTCGGATGCAGCCCTGGTTATTGCAATTAATGCGGGCTCGACAAGCAGCGCAACCTTGAACGGGATCGAATACCAGGGCGACCGTTATTCCACAGGCGGCCAGACCAACTCTACCCAGGACCCGATTTCAGGTATTGCCGAGGGGACGCTTTTTCAGACAGAGCGCTATGGATCCTATAGCTATCGCGTTCCCGTGACCGAGGGCACCTATACTGTCGATTTACACATGGTCGAACTGTTCTGGGAAGCCAGCGGCGAGCGCTCATTCGATTTGTCCATTGAAGGCACCCATGTTTTAAGCGAAGTCGACCTCTACAGTCAGGCGGGTCATGACGGCGCCTTCAGCTATACCTCCGATGATATCCGGGTCACGGACGGCTTCCTCGATATTGAACTCGAATCACTGGTTGACAACGGTACGCTGAGCGGCTTTGCCGTATTTTCCGCCGACGGCGGACTCGACACCTCGGTTCCTGAACCCGGTCCGGACCCCGGCCCTGGCCCCGGTGCAGTGAGCGCCGAGAATACCGGTGCCGACTGCCCGATTCCGGCCCTTGCAGAAGTAAATCAGTTACAGAGCATTGCCAGACTGCCAGATCCGTTCACCACCCTCGGTGGGGGACGCATTACGTCCAAAGACGATTGGCGCTGCCGCAGAGCAGAAATTTCTGCGCAGCTGCAAAAGTACGAATCCGGCATCAAACCGCCCAAACCTGCCAGCGTTACCGGTAGCGTTTCCAGCTCATCCATCAGTGTCGTTGTTCAGCATGAAGGCAAAAGCATCAGCTTTTCTGCCAGCGTGACGCTCCCGACAACGGGACAGGCGCCCTACCCGGCGATGATCGGAGTCGGCGGCTCCAACCTGAATAACAACTACCTCGCCAGCCAGGGCGTTGCCGTCATCAATTTCAATAACAATGAAATGGGTGCACAGTCTGGCGGCGGTTCGCGCGGCACCGGCAAATTCTTTGATCTTTATGGCAGCAATCATTCCGCCAGCTCGATGACAGCCTGGGCCTGGGGCATCAGCCGCCTGGTCGACGTCATCGAAACTTCCGGCAGTACCGTTCTCGACGCAACACGCATTGGCGTGACTGGCTGTTCCAGAAATGGTAAAGGCGCCTTGATGGCGGGCGCGCTGGACGAGCGGATCGCCCTGACCGTTCCGCAGGAATCAGGTGCGGGCGGTTCTGCCAGCTGGCGGGTGTCTCAATCTCAGGCTGATGCTGGCGTCGAAGTCCAGACACTGAGCAGCGCTGCCGGAGAACAACCCTGGTTTACCGCATCTTTCGGCCAGAATTTCGGGGGCAGCAATGTTACCCGCCTGCCGTTTGACCATCACTCTGTAATGGGCATGGTCGCGCCACGTGGCCTGCTCGTGATAGATAACGATATCGGCTGGCTGGGACCCTTGAGCGGCTTCATCGCCACTTCGGCGGCGAAGGAAATTTACACAGCGCTAGGCAGCCCGGATAACATCGCCTATTCGGAAAACGGCGGCCACACACACTGTCAATTCCCCACTCATCAACAGGAAATATTTGCAGCTTTCGTGCAGAAATTCCTGCTCGGCGGATCAGGTAACACCGGCGTGATGAGATCCACCAAGGGTAATTCCGGCAATGTTGCCACCTGGGTGGAATGGGAGACTCCAAGCCTGCAGTAAAACTCCAGCCGGGCTGTCATCTTCGCCGGGGATGACAGCCATTTAACTTTCCCATCTCTGTAGTTAGTCACCTTAACTTCTCATAGATATATGGGTGGAGTTAATCGCACCCATAAAATGCTGTGCGCGTTATTACCATCCAGTAAGCCTGGGCAGACGCGAAGGTCTTCGGTGGGCGCCTCGTTAATTTACCCGTTAGCTGTCCGGCGGGATTTCTCGTTAATTTACGATAATTTATTTCTATCTCATTAATTTGTTCAGGCAGTAAGCGTTCGGGGCATTTTCGCCCAGATTGGCAGGATTGATGCAAAAGCGAAACGAATCCGGAAGTTGATTCGACAGACAGGCTTCCTCCTCAATTGTGTCAACCTAGTGGAGCAGACGTTATGCGAATGTTAAAACCAGCGTACCCTTGGAGTAATTTGTACCCAGCCGGCAACCGTGAGGCACTTAGCCAGAGAAACGCGGACTCTAACTCCGGGTTTTCACCTAAATGGACAAAAATCTGGGCCCCTCGGCTCGATTCTACACATGAAAAATTTATGGAACCGACCGGCGAAACCCTGATATTTTTTACCGATTTATCCAGCCCGTCCTGAGAAAGCCATGCGACGCTTTGCACACCCAGGCCGCCTCCCGGCGTAGACCGGTTCCATCCTGGGAGGCTGCATCTCCAAGCCAATTGTTTTAATTTCCATTTGAATTTCGTGTAAGACCCTAATGCTCTTTGAAGCTCGGGTGGGATGCCTGTCACATCCCTGACGTGGAAGCCCTGAATTGAGGATAAGGTCACTACGACTTTAGTCGACGCTGTCGGTATTGGCCTGCCGTGGCCCGTAGAATGGGGATCGTTTCGTCCTTCTGGCGCTCCCGCGGCTTTCCAGAAGTTTCCGAGGAATATTAAAGCAGGGTTCTCCTATGACTCGACTCCCGTTACGTCTGCTTCTGGCAGGGTTGCTGCTCACGCCCCTGTCAGCGTTCGCCGCACCTGATCCGAATTTCCACATTTATTTATTGTTTGGTCAGTCCAATATGGAAGGCGCCGCCCGCCCTGCGGATCAGGACCGCCAGACCAATCCCCGCGTCAGGGTCTTGCAAAGCGAGACCTGTCAGGGAGTTGGTCAATATGGTGAGTGGCGCGTCGCGTCGCCTCCACTCATACGCTGTTCCGGCGGTCTCGGCCCTGGTGATTATTTTGGAAAAACCATGGCGGCCAACACGGACCAGGCTATTACCATTGGGTTGGTTGGCGCTGCTTATCAGGGTCAATCCATCAACTATTTTCTGAAAGAATGCGCCTCCAGAGGTACCTGCAACCCTGTCAATGGAAATGGTGCAACGCCTCAGGGAAATAACGGTGGTTACGCGTGGCTGCTGGATCTGGCCAAGCGCGCCCAGGAAGTCGGCGTTATCAAGGGCATTCTTTTGCATCAGGGCGAGACGGACACCGGGCAGTCTGATTGGGTGACCCGGGTCAACACCATAGTGACGGATCTGCGCAGGGATCTGGGCATTGGCGATGTGCCTTTGCTGGCCGGCGAAATGGTTCCCGGCGTTTGCTGTACCAGCCACAACCCGATCATCGCCCGAATTCCGCAGACGGTGACCAATGGCCATGTAATTTCTGCCGATGGTCTGGGCTCTCAGGATCAGTACCACTTTAATGCCGAGGGCTACCGCGAACTGGGCCGCCGTTATGCGGAGAAAATGCTGACCCTGGTGGACACCACACCAACCGATGGCACACCGCAGAGTTGCGGCACCGCCGATGGCTATCCCGTGTGCTGTAGCGTTAATTCCGATCCGGACGGCGACGGCATGGGGTCGGAGAACGGAGAAGAGTGTCTGGTCACCGAAGACACACCCGGCTATACCCCGCCGAACAGCCCCGACATAATTGCTGCCATCAATGTCGGCTCCACCCAGGCCGCATCCTTCAACGGAGTTTCCTATTCGGCTGACCGAAATTTCACCGGCGGAGAGGTGAACTCCACAACCGACACCATTACAGGCGGCGGCGCGGTATTTCAGACTGAACGCTACGGGAATTTCACCTACGAAATTCCCGTCAGCAATGGCAATTACGCCGTGGAGCTGAATCTTGTGGAACTGTATTGGGAAAGCACCGGCGCACGGGCGATCAGCATCGATGTTGAAGGAACTTCGGTATTAAACAACGCGGATATCTTCGCGCTGGCCGGACACGACACCGCCTACAATCCCGCGGCCGTCAATACGACTGTCAGCGATGGCGGCCTGACCATTACCGTCACCAGCTCAATCGATAACGGTACCCTGAGCGGAATTGTGGTCCGTACCGGGGCGGCATCCAGCTCCAGCTCTTCGAGCAGTTCGTCGTCCTCATCCTCAAGTTCTTCCAGTTCTTCCAGTTCATCAAGCTCGTCCAGTTCATCGAGCTCATCCAGCGCTTCGTCGACCTCCTCGGGCGGCTCTCCCGGTTCGGGCGGCGGCAGCGCGGACTGGCTGTTCTTGCTCATGCTGGCCGGGGCTGTTACCACCGGTCGCAGACTTCGCGCCCAGCGATGATTTGATCCCCGCATTTTGCAGCCCCGCAAGGGGCTTTCTTTGTGTCTTTTACCGCTGCTTTTTACCTTTTATTTCTATGCGGGCAAATCACGCCGGAATTATTTCGCCGGCGCTCGGGTGACTTCGGCGTGGCTGACAGGATTGCGTTTGCTGCCGACATGGCAGGGAAAAGTGTGGATCTTCACGGGCCATCCATGACTGAACGCAGTCAGCAGTAGCGGATACAGCTCGTTGAAATTCTGGTTAGTGCGCTTGATGTCGAAATGGGTCCCGCCACAGGCGCCTTCGAGCGGTTTTCCCTGCTCGTGCAGTTGCAGAACTACTTTGTCCGGCTCGGAAATCATCACGGCAATTTCTCCCGCCGTCGCTGGATTCAATGCCGAAAGCAACAAGGCTGCGAGCAAGCTTTTGAAAGTCAAAAATTTCATCAACAGATTTCTCACACAATTTGTAAAAGCCAAATTCTCCCGGTGTGTCCGGATAGCATTGTCAGCGCATCAACCCCGGGTTCTGAATGGCAGGCAGCACCGGCATGTAATTGAACGGAATTGACGCAGGACCCCAGTGACTGGGCGGCCGGTTGAGCAGGCGATCTCTCAACTGTCCGGCGATATCGTCGTAATACCCGGCGATATTGAAAAACACCGCGACACTCAGATCCCCCGAAGGAACCTGCAGAGCGGCGGACCAGCTGCCGGCCATATTGCCGAACGTTAGCAGATCGCCGCTGGCGTGCCGGGGGTATGACACGAAGGCCGGCGCCGACGCTGCCAGAGCGGTGTAGTTTTCCAACTGAATCCAGCGGGCGTAGGGCTCCTCCAGCGTCGCATACCACGGCTCCCGCGGATAACCCGCACGCTGCACGCGCCCGGCCAGGGACTCGTGAGCGATAAATACATCGGCCGGTTGGTCTGCGCTCCCCAGCACCCGTTGCATGTACTTTTCAATATCACCGGTCAGTGCGTGGATAAGGTAGCGCAGCACCATATACCCGGTACTGCTGTACTCTTCACGCCCGCCCGGGCCAAATCGCAGAAACTGCCGATATAGCCAGCTGACATTGTCATGCAGATCCAGCTCGGTCATGTCATCTTTCGCTGACGCCGCCAGGATAGAGGCATGATGGCGGGGCGAGAGCGCGGGTAAGCCGCTGCGGTGCTCCAGCAGGTGCCAGATGGTGATTTCATCGATGCGCTCGTCCATGGGTTCACGGGCCAGCGCTACACCCATGCTTTTCAGCAGGGGGAAAACGGGCGTGGACAGCGTGACTGCTTCGCCCGTGCCCGGATTGGTAGGGTTCTGTGTGAGCAGATGGAAAATGACATCCCGCGTCACCGTCTTGTCGTTGCTGGCGAGCCGCATGATCGCGTCCGGAGGCGTCGGCCGGGTGAATTCCTTGTCCATGTAACCAAAGCCCTGGGAGATAACCAGCTCACTACCGCGACGCACGGCCAGTACTCCGGCGGGAATGCCATGCAGTTCCATGTAGGATTTCACCAGCGCGGGAATATCTTCGAGTTCTGGCGACTTGGTGAAGCCGCTTTGAGGCAAGTCCGTCATGGCTTTACTGGTGGTGATGCCCATGTCGAAGAACCCCGCCCCAAGCTCTGCTTCCACGACGACTGCCAGATGGTTTTCCGCATCGGTGCGCAGCGTGGCCCGGGCCGCATCTGAAATACCCAGATACCGATAGCCGAAGCTGGGGCTTTGATCGCGGACCGCTGCCACGCCGTTGATGAAGACGGTTATGCTGCGGTCCCAGCGGCCCCAAAGGATCAGTTCGTCCAGCGGCAAATCCGTTTGAAGATTAAAGTTCTTACGCAGCCAAAGCCGCGAGCCCGCCCAGAATGTACCACTTTTGTCTCCCCGCGCCCGCCAGGTTTCGGGGCCGAGGAACCCGGCAGGGCCTGTCTCCCAGCCAGGATCGCTGCCGGCTCCTTTAAGCCAATTGACGGGATTTTCGGCAGTGGAATATTGCCAGTCCGAACCCAGCTCCATGACGAAGCGGGAGGGTGCCAGAAAATAGCCGTCGTGGCGCGCCCGCTGGTTGGTGCAGGCTGCGAGCGAAGCCAGCAGCATGACCCACCAGAGCCG
>CAZXLJ010000011.1:0-24257 GCA_964641175.1 uncultured Cellvibrionaceae bacterium | reverse complement strand
GCCGGAGGCCCGGCGGCGGACGCTTATGCCGTTGCCCGGGACAGACGCCCCCGCTCGCCCTCTTCGCGATCGACATAATGTCTGATCCGTTCCGCATTAATCTCGGCTCCAAACAAAAATATGAACGCGCCGATATACATCCACAGGAGCATGACGACGACGGCACCCAGAGCGCCGTATTCTTCATTGAATTTGCCAAAGTTCGCGACGTAAAACGCAAACGCAAGCGACGCAAGTACAAACAGGATGGACGTAACAATTGCACCGGGAAGCAATTCCTTCCAGTTTCTTTTTTTCCGGTCAGGCCCGAAGTTGTACAGCACGAGACACATTCCGATCAAGACCAGCAGGTACACGCACCAGCTGACCACCGTGGCCATGATCTCGGCGGGCTCGTGAGAAAGAAACACACTGACAACAATCGGGACCACCACCACTGCCGAAATAGCCACGATAAATGCCACAACGGACAACAGGGTCAATGCAAGCGTGATGATGTTGAGCTTGATAAAGCCGCGGCGCTCCTCGGCATCGTAGGCGATGCCCAGGGCTTCAGCCAGCGCCTTCATGGCCTTGTTGGCGCTCCACAATGAAACCAGAATACCGATGACCAGACCCAGCGCATGGCTCGAATTCTCCTGGCTGGCCAGGACCTCCATGCGTTGCGACAGAATCCCCATCACTTCCGCCGGCACGACACTACCGAGCGAACCTATATGATCCCGTATGGTCTGGGGATCGGCAATTAACCCGTAAATGGATATGGCGCTCGCCATGGCTGGAAAAATTGAAAGAAAAATGTAGAAAGCGACCCCGGCCGCTACCAGGGAAAGGCTGTCGTCCTTGATACGCTTCTGAAGACCGACAGCGGTTTTTTTAAACTCTGCCATAACTGTAACCTCACGTTGACCTATCTGCGCTTCACCGGACGACTCACTCAATGAATTCCGGAAACACGACAGCAAGAACGGGGCCAGTCAGCGCCCCGGGTCAGGTTCTATCAGAGGGTCCAATGGGTACCTCCAGGTATTCACCGGGCGACGCTGCGTCATGTCTGGCTTCCCGACGGCTACGCCACTTTTCCCCAAGGACCAGCATGCAGGGTGTAATGAAAAGTGTAAGCACGGTCGCGAAGGTCAGCCCCCCGGCGATGGCGCTGGACAGCTGCGTCCACCACTGCGTCGACGGGGCACCAAAACCCAGGCTCGGCTCCAGCAGATTGACATTGACGGACAGCACCATTGGCATAAGTCCCAGTACGGTTGTTATCGAGGTAAGCAACACCGGGCGCAGTCTCAGGCACCCGGTCTGATGCGCCGCTTCGACCGGAGGCACTCCCTCAAGCCGGATCTGGTTGTAGGTATCGATCAGCACGATGTTGTTGTTCACCACAATCCCCGACAACCCGATAATCCCCATGCCCACCATCACAATCCCGAATGGCTGAGCGTTGACCAGTAGACCCAGAAGGACACCGGCGGTGGAAAAAACAATGGCGGACATGATCAGAAACGCCTGATACCAGCTATTGAACTGCACCAGCAGAATCATCAGCATCATGAAAATCGCGATAACAAAAGCGGAGACCAGAAAAGTGGCTGCCTCCTGCTGATCCGCACTCTCGCCCGCCGTATTGACCCGCACCCCTTTGGGAATTTCCACACCGCTGGCAAGCAAGGTCTTCAAACGCTCGGTGACCTGCTGCCCCTCCGCCAGATCCGCCTTGATGGTTACGCCCCGATTACCGTCTACCCGGTTCAATACACTGGTTTTGGGTGCCGGTACGACATTGACGAAGTTGCTCAGCGGCACCTGCCCGCGCGGCGTGTTTACGGTCAGTCGCGACATCTGCTCCAACGAACGCCAGCTCTCCGGGAAACGCACGCGAATATCCACTTCGTCGCTGGCGTATTCAGGGCGGTATTTTGCCAGCAACAAGCCATTGGTCACCATCTGCACCGCATTGCCCACGGTAGTTACATCCGCGCCAAAACGGGCGGCCGCCGGCCGATCCACCAGCACCCTCCATTCCACACCCGGCAGGCTGCGATTGTCCTCAATATCGATAAAACCACCGAGCTCGTGCATTTTTTCAATCAGCCGGTTTACGGCCAGCTCGGTCTGCTCCGGATCGTCGCCACTTACCTCCAGTTCCACCGGTTTGCCATCCGCCGGACCGCCCTCTTGTTGCCGGAATTCGAGAATGATTCCCGGCACGTCCGCCGTGAGCTGGCGCATTTCTTCCAGGATGACGCTAGCCCGGCGCCGTTGATGCCAGTCGGTGAACTGGAACTGCAGGGTTCCGACCACATCCGGCGGCATTTCGCCCATCGCTTCCACCATTGAACGTGCATAAAGCGCCTTGACTTCAGACATGCCGAGCAAGCGGCTTTCCACGGTTTGCAGAAGATTGTCACGTTCCTGCACAGACAGATCACCGCGGGCACGCACCCAGACTTGTGCCGACTCGGGCTCAACCGCGGGGAAAAATTCAACGCCGTGATTGAACTGGCCGTACATCACGAATATCACCACCATCGTGACCAGAAGAGAGATCAGGGCCTTCCCCGGGTGGCGCAGACACCTGGCAAGCAATCTGCCATAGGCATGCCCGGCTTTGCTCTGGCCGACCGGATGCGGTTCGTAGGGTTTTTTCCGCATGGCGCCCAGAGTCGGCAGAAATACCAGGGCCATCAGCAACGACGCCAACAGGCACAGGATGACCGTTGCCGGCAGATACTTCATGAACTGGCCCACCACGCCGGGCCAGAAAAGCAGCGGGAAGAACACCGCGATCGTGGTGGCCGTAGAGGCTATGATTGGCCAGGCCATGCGGGTCGACGCTTCGGTCCACGCCTCTTTGGGCAGCTTGCCTTCGGCCAGGTGCCGGTCCGCAAGTTCACTGACCACGATCGCGCCGTCCACCAGCATCCCGGCTACCAGGATCAGTGAAAACAGCACGATAATGTTCATCGTGTAACCGATAAGCCAGATGGCCAGAATTCCGGTCAGAAAAGCCCCCGGGATGGTAATGCCCACCATAATCGCTGAGCGCACCCCCATCGTGGCGATGATCAGGATCAGCACCAGCACCACAGCCGCCAGCACGTTGTTCAGCAGGTCCGCCAGCATGCTCTCGACTTCTTGTGACTGATCCATGATGTAGGTGACTTCCACCCCCGGCGGAAACAGCGCCTTTGCCTGCTCTACCAGCTCTCGGGTCTGATCGATGGTAGCGATGATGTTGGCACCCGAGCGTTTTTTGACTTCCAGCACTACCGCCGGCTGGCCGTTGATACGGGCAAAACCCGTGGGATCCTTGAAGCTGCGGCTGATGGAAGCAACATCCGCAAAGGTAACGACGGTATCACCGTCCACCTTGATGGGCATGGACAGGACATCATCGAGATCTTCGATCACACCGGGCACTTTGATTGACATCCGCCCTACGCCGGTGTCGAGACTGCCGGCGGCCACGAGACGGTTGTTGCTGGATACGAGATTGAACAGCTCCATGTAATCCAGACCGTAGCCGCCAAGTACCTGCGGATCGACTACGATTTCCAGCAGATCTTCACGATCACCGCCAATATCGACCTCCAGCACCTCGGGAATCGCCTCGATGTTCTCCTGCAACTGCCGGGCGAGATGAACCAGCTCGTTCTGCGATACCGGACCTGACAGTCCGATGGAGAGAACCGGAAAAAGCGCGACATTGATTTCGTTGACCGTGGGCTCGTCGGCTTCGCCGGGTAGCCGGCTGCGGGCGTCATCAACTTTTACCCGCACATCCTGCAGCGCCAGATCGGCATCGAACCCGGCATCAAACTCCAGCATGACCGAGGCATGTCCTTCACTCGCAACGGAGGTCATCTTGCGAATACCCTCCAATGAACGCAGTTCGTGTTCCATGGGGCGAACCAGCAGACGTTCGGCATCCTCGGGACTGATCCCGTCGAGCGTCATGGAGACGTACATCATAGGAATGGCCACGTCCGGGTTGGCTTCCTTGGGAATGGTCACGTAGGCGAAAATGCCGCCGATACAAAGAAACAGCAAAAATGTGCGGGTGGCGCGGCCGCGGTCAACGGCGGCGTGAATCAGCGCTTTCATTCGCTGGCCCCCGATACCCGGACCTGCTGACCGTGCCGGACAAAGCCGGCACCCAGGGTAATCACGCGAATCCGCTCCGGAAGCCCTGTGAGCACCGCTCCCTCGTTATCAATGGCCGCGACTTTTACCGGATGAAAGATTGCCGTGTTCTGCTCATCCAGAATGAAAATGCCGAGCTGACCCGCTTTGTTAAGGCTTAACAGCGCCGGTGACAAGCGATGGGCCATGATTTGCGGCAGCTGGATGTGCAAGGTGGCGCTGGCGCCGGCAACCCGCCACAGCTCGGGGTTCTCGGCTATCAGCTCGATATAGAAACTGCGGGTGGCGGGGTCCGCCGAAAGGCTGATGAAGCGTACTTCGCCCTCCAGCTGACGGCCATCGAGCAGGTTCAGGACGACGGGATTGCCGACCGCGACCCTGCCCACCTCCTGCTGGGGCAGCTGAGCGGTTACTTTCAGCTGGCTCACATCGACCAGATCCATCAGCACCGTGCCGGACTGCACCAGTTCACCCACCTCCACATAGCGGCGATCTACCACGGCATCAAAAGGGGCTCCGGGCTGATTATGGGTCACTCCGAGTTCCGCGCTGGCAAGTTCAGCCTCGGCCCGCGCCAGCTCACTTTCAAGGCGGACGATTTCAGTATCAGGTACAAATTGCGAGGCCTGCAGCGTGCGGGCGCTCTCCAGCTCCTTGCGCTGCAGCCGCACGCTTGCCCGAGCCTGGGCGAGCTGCTGGTTTCTGCCCTCATCGGTCAGTTGCAGCAATGGTTCGCCCGCCTTGACCAGATCACCCTGCTGTTTGTGCAAACGCTCGACCCGCCCCGTCACCTGCGCCTGGATACCCACTTTCTGGCTCGGCAGCAACTGACCCTGCACCACCAGCTGGCTAGCCTGGGATTCGGCCTGGGACCAGCGTGCTTCCACCTGATGCAGCCCGGTGGTCGGCCGCTGCTGCGGCGCCGGAGCCTCTTTCCGGGTACGGTCCCTGTCCCCTGCAAGGAGCCAGATGGCGAGGACCACCGACAAAATAATCGCCAGCCTAACCGGGGTCAGCTTTTTCAGAAAAGCCATGGGAATTCCTTTCGCAAACTGAAGTGAACGGAGCAGAAGGGGCCAGTAAACGGATGGCTCCCCCAAAAAATTTCGATCAACCTTACTGGATATTCACGGGTCTATCGGCAATGCCGCCTGCCGCACCGCCGGGAATGTTTCGGATTCCTGTGGTGGGTTTTAGTTCTTGCAGATTTTGCAATCCGTGGGGGCTATTTCACATCTCGAATTGACGGAATCCGGAGGTCGCCGGGATAAATTGGCCCGCGCGCAATAATGAAGGCAGCGACCGCCGCGATCAAGACTGCTTGCTGGCCAATTGTTGGATTGGCGAATTTGAAGAGCTAGGGGACCTCTGATTAAGTCCGGACAGCGTCTGCGCGAGCTCTGCGTTGGCGCTTCTCGACAGGCACTCAGTATGCCTTCGAAGCGCCGTCTTGATCTCGCAAAGCGCTGTAAGTCACACGCTATTCGAACTTAATCAGAGGTTCCCTAGAGAAACAGAAAATAATAAGTGGCAAACAAAGCACCGATGGCGCCGATCAGTCCCAGCGCAACCAGGAGGCCATCCCGGACACTCAGCCCCAGACCCAGTATCGCAATGGCTCCGGAAGGGATGGTGGAGGCCATGGGAATAACTTCCAGTGGAGGCATGGTGGCGGCAAGAACAATACAAACGGCGCCCACGAGGCGCGCTGGCAGGGCAGAAGCAAGAAACTGAAGCCGAGGCTTGATGATTTTGTCTACCCTGCAGGTAAAGGGCGTGAGCTTCTCCCGCGCTTTTTCAAATTTGCTGCGGTTAAAGCCGCGGTTCGCCAGCCAGTGCGGTATCCAGGGCGCCTTCCGTCCCAGGACCAGTTGCCCGGCTATCAGTACCACGGCAATGGCCAGCACCGTCGGAACCCCGGGAATCGATCCGGTTGGCAGCATCTCGATCAAGGCGACGGATAACAGCAATGGTCCATAACCACGATCGCCAAACGCTTCCACCATATTGCCGAAGGTCAGCTTCTTGCCCTCGGCCTTGTCGTCTATCTGTTCAAGCACCCCTGTCAGATTCAGCTGCTCGCTCATGGAAATAGTCTCAGTCTGCGGGTTATCGGCGTCTTTATGCCCAGTGTTAAAAGCAAAACCTGTTCCGATTAGCGTGCGACTTGCCCTATAAAAGAACGCTCCGATAGACAGAATCAATAGGCCCACCCTTGCCAGCGCCCCCACCCGCCCGCTACAAAGCGGCTACCTACAATAAAAAAAGAAATAAACCCGTTCCATTCCTTTGGCTCCCCAGAGCTGAGCCGATAAACACGATTTCGACGACCCGCATCTATGACGACTTCTGCAAGCCTGAGCTTCCATCACCCGATTGCCTTCTGGCTGGGCTGTATTTTCATCACGGCGGGCGTGCTTGCCCACGTCCCCATGTTCATCCACGCCTCCCACATGAATTATCAGATGGTAGGCATGCCCATGGATACCAATATGCTGGTAGGCATGGGCCTGATTCCCATCGGGCTGTTGCTGGCCTGGTATGGACTGATGCCACGTCTGGACCTGCTGCGACAACAGGACCAGTCCGGCGCAATCCACTTTCATGTCGCCGATTCCAGTCCCCTCAACTATGCCCACTGGTCACTCGTGGGTGCTCTGCTGGTCGCCGTGGCGGTGGATGTCATGAAACCGGCGACCCTCGGATTTGTAATGCCGGGGATGACCGTAGAATATGCAATCTCACAGACCGCTGCGGGCACGCTGGCGCTGGTTGCGCTCACAGGTACCGCGGTCGGATCTGTTATGTGGGGCAGAATGGCCGACCTGCTTGGGCGTCGTTCGGCAATTCTCCTGTCTGCGCTGATGTTTATTGGAACAGCCATTTGCGGGGCCATGCCCAGTTTCGAATGGAACCTGATCATGTGCTTTTTGATGGGCATGTCCGCCGGCGGCCTTCTGCCGATTACCTTCACATTGATGGCCGAGATGATCCCCGCCGCGCACCGGGGCTGGCTGCTGGTGGCATTGGGAGGTGTGGGCACGTCCCTGGGTTATCTCATGGCGTCTGGCGCCGCCGCCATTCTCGAACCCTTGTTCAGCTGGCGGGTGTTGTGGATGCTGGGGCTGCCCACCGGCCTGCTGGTGATCTTTCTGAACCGGTTTATCCCCGAATCCCCTCGCTTTCTCGCCGGCGCGGGACTCGCGACGCAAGCCCGGGCGGTGCTGGCGCGCTATAACGGCACCATTGACGACGAGAGCCCAGCGGATTCTCAAGAAGCAGCCGGGGCCGCACACCAACAGGACAGTTTCCGGGATCTGCTGCGAGGCGCATATTCCGCCATATCGGTGGGACTTGTAGGATCAGGACTGGCCTGGGGGCTGGTCAACTTCGGGTTCCTGCTGTGGCTGCCCACTAATCTGCGGACCATGGGAATGAGTGCCGAGGTGGCCAATGCGCTTCTTGCCAAATCCGGACTGCTGGCGCTACCAGGCATCGCGGTGGTCATCTGGCTGTACCACCGCTGGAGCAGCATCAAGACGCTCGTGCTGTTCAATCTGCTGACTGCACTCAGCTTGCTGCTGTTTCTCATACTCGGTCTCACCGGCGTGCAGTCGGCGGCAGCCATGACCGTCGCCACGGCCCTGCTACTTATCAGCGCCAGCGGCATCATTGCCATGTTGATTCCTTATGCAGCCGAGATCTATCCGGTGCATCTGCGCGGCACCGGAGCGGGCATGGTTGCTGCCAGTTCGAAAGTGGGGGGAATCCTGGGCGCGTTCTGCGGCGTGCTGGGCATGTTCGACAGCCTTGCCCTGTCGGCAGCGATCATCGCGGTGCCGCTGCTGCTGTGCGCGCACATGCTGCTGAAACACGGTATCGATACCCGGGGACGACGACTGGAAGACATCCACTTTGCAGTGCTCGAGAAAGCCGGCATGAAAGCCGTGAGGAACCAGGCCTCTACATGATCAGCGATGGAGCTCGTCCAGAAAGTCCTTGTGAGACGGCAAGGTGCGCACCATGCCGGCGAGGGTCTCCCGTGCCAGATCAAGCTGCGAGCAAATCCGCCCGCTGTCGAGCTGACGCACCCGCGGGCCTGGCGCCTCGGGTCTGATGCCCATGCCTTCCAGCACCGCCTGCCAACTGGTTTGGCGGAACAGCTGGTCGCCGCGCTCGGGCAGGTGCCCGTGGGTACGGAACAGCTCCACCCGCTCCAGCAGAGAATCCGGGGGAGTGATTTCACTGCACCAGCGCCAGAAGGGTGTATCGCGCCGCCCTGTCGCCCAGTAGTGCAACACCACGAAATCCCGCACTTCTTCGAAATCCGCCGTCATGCAGCGGTTGTATTCGCGTTGCAGACTGGGCTGGCAGTCCTTGTCCGGAAACACCCGCAAAAACAGCTCCAGTCCGCGGGCGATGAGGTGGATGGCAGTGGCTTCCAGGGGTTCTACGAACCCGGCCGCCAGCCCCAGTGCCAAACAGTTTTTTGACCAGAAGACCTGGCGGTGACCGGTCGTGAAGGAGACCTGAGTGGGCTCGGTAATCCGCTGGCCGGGAAGCGAACGCAGCAGCGTGGAACGCGCCGCGTCGTCGCTGCAAAACCGGCTGGCATAGACGTAACCATGCCCCACGGCCTGCCGCAGGGGAATGCCCCACATCCAGCCGGCGCGCTGGGCCCTGGCAAGCGTATACGGTGGGGGTGCTTCCACGGGCGCCGTCTTGACCGCGACGGCCCGGTCACAAACGAGGTATCGCGACCAGTCAACATAAGTCGTTCCCAGAGCAGTACCCATCAGGCGCGCGCCGAAGCCGGTGCAGTCGATAAAGAAATCACTCTCGATGAACCGCCCGTCCGACAAGCGCAACCGGGTGATGAACCCCTGGTTGTCCTGTTGTACTTCGCTCACCTGCCCCAGAGTGTGCTGCACGCCCAGCGCCCCGGCATAACGTCGCAGGTAATCGGCCAGCTTGCCCGCATCTACATGCATCGAATAGTTGGCGCCACCGATGGGCGTATCCCGGGCCTGATCCGGGTAAAAGAACCGGCCGCTCTCTGCCATGACGTTGCAGGGAGAAAAATCCGCCAGCGCCCAGGTTTTCCCTTGGGCACACGCGCTCAGCCAGCACTGATAGAACTCATGGCCGTCAATGGGTCCACCCAGCCGGCCAAAGGGGTGGAAATAACTGTCCCGGGCCTGGCGCCAGTCAACAAACTTGATGCCGAGCTTGAAGGTCGCATCCGTTTCCCGCATGAAATCCTGTTCGTCGATACCCAGGCGCCGGAGCAGGCCGACAAAGGGCGGTACCGTGGACTCTCCGAGTCCGATGGTTCCCAGCGCGGTCGACTCCACCAGCTCGATCTGCAGATTCCCGGAGGCGAACTGACGGCTGAGCAATGCCGCGGCCAGCCACCCCGCTGTGCCTCCCCCTACGATGACGATTTTTCTGACGGGATTCATAAGTCCTTCTTGCTCAGCGAAGTTGCTACAGCACGTTTCTACAGCACGTTCTACACCGAAGTTTCTACAGCGAAGTCCTACCGCAATGCTGCCCCTGCAAGCAGCCCACCTGGGAGTTCTATCACCATTCTTTGTTGTCCACCAGCACGGCAGAGTCAAAATTCGCCTGTGTGCCCCCTGTCCAGAAGGTATTGCAGCCCGCCATGATCGCGGTCCGCAATGCTTCCACTGCGCCGTGACGTGGAAAGCTCGCGCGCCACGCCAGTACCAGCGTACGTCCGGGTACCGGCGCGGCGAAAGGCCGGATCGCCAGCACCTCTGCCGAGTAGAACGTACAGCGGGCCGCCATCGCCGGCACCACCGTGACGCCCAGCCCCGAGGCAACCATGTGCCGGAGGGCGTCGAGGGTTGAGCCATTAACCTGGAACGCGCCGGGCCCGGAACCGGTCAACCGGTTCAGGGACGGCAGGCAGCTGAGCACCTGATCGCGCAGATCGCACCCCGGAGCGCTCATCAGCACCCGTTCATCTTCAAGATCCGTCACCGTCAAAAATTCCCGGGAAGCCAACCGATGCCGCGCTGGCAGCAATACCACAAACGGCTCGCTGTGAAGAATCTGGACCACCACTTCGGGCGCAGTAAAAGGTTGCGCGGCTACCACAACGTCGAGATCACCGTTGCGCAGACGCCCCATCAGGGAGGCAGCATCGCTTTCTTCAACATACAGCGGCATCTGCCGCGCTGTCCGCTGCAGTACGGGGATGCATTGGGGCAACAGGTAAGGCGCGATCGAAGGCAGTACGCCAAGGGCCAGTGGACCCATCAACGGATCCCGGCCCTGACGGGCTTCATCTTCGATTCGGGCGGCCTGTTCGAGCAGAAGGCGGGCACCGTTGACGACGCGCTCCCCTGCCGGTGTTGTCCTGACGCCGGTGGGCGTGCGCTCGAAGAGCACCGCGCCCAGCTCCTTTTCCAGCTTTTTCAGCCCGATGCTCAGGGTCGGCTGGCTTACATGGCAGCGCTGGGCCGCCCGGCCAAAGTGTCTTTCCTGAGCGAGCATAACGACATAGCGAAGTTCGGTGATTGTCACGGCGGCCCGGCACTGGTATCTGGGAAGGTGAAATTATTGTACTCTCCCACAGCCGCTCCAGGACCTGTTAACACTAATTTGATTGCACCTGCCAGAGGTCATTTTTGCGGCGGGCAAGGCCGAGCGAGTGCTGTTTTGGTATTCCAGATAAGCAAACTCGAACGCCGCCGGACGGAAAAATGGGGCCCTGCCCTTCGGGTTGCGGTTGAAATAAGGCCACCCTGCGTCGCTCATCGTTCATCTGTACGCGCCAAACTTCTCTGTTCGCGTCTTGATTGGCCTTTTTTCACCCACAAGACCAATCAAATTAGTGTTAACCGGCTCTGATAGACCCGGGTTTCCACATTTCCTCAGAAGGAGTCTCGAATGAAAGCTGTATTTCTGCGCAATCCCGCCAGCCTCGAAAACCTGCAGCTGCGGGAAGTAGCGCCGCCCGCTGACCCCGGTCGCGGCGAAATCCTGGTCCGCATCCATGCAAGCTCCCTGAATTTCCACGACTACGGCGTCGCCGCCGGAGCCATACCTACCGCCGCCAACCGCGTTCCCATGTCCGACGGGGCGGGTGTGGTCGAAGCCATCGGCGAAGGCGTCAGTGAATTCGCTGTGGGCGATCATGTCGTTTCCACATTCTTTCCCACCTGGCTGGACGGTCCCGCGCGCATCAGCAATTTCGCCACCACGCCAGGCGATGGCGTCGATGGCTATGCCCGCGAGCTGGTCGTGCAGCCCGCAACTGCATTTACCCATGCACCCCGCGATTACAGCCATGTCGAAGCCGCCACCCTGACGACAGCCGGGCTCACCGCCTGGCGCGCGCTGGTGGTGGAAGGCCAGCTCAAAGCGGGTGATACCGTGTTGACACTGGGGACCGGTGGCGTTTCAGTTTTCGCGCTGCAATTCGCCAAGTTGATGGGCGCGCGGGTCATTGCCACCTCATCGTCAGATGAGAAGATCGAGAAACTGAAGACCCTGGGCGCGGACCACACCCTCAATTACCGGACCGAGCGGGACTGGGGTAAGCGCGTGCTGGAGCTGACGGACGGTCGTGGTGTGGATCACGTCATCGAAGTAGGTGGCCCCGGCACCCTGCCGCAATCGATCACCGCCGTGCGAACCGGCGGCCATATCTCCCTGATTGGTGTACTTACGGGCGCCTCAGGTGAAGTCCCGACGGTAAAACTCATGGCAAAACAGGCGCGTCTGCAGGGTATTATCGTCGGCAGTCGCGCCCATCAGCAGGAGATGATCAGGGCCATTGAGGCCACAGCAATGCGGCCTGTCATCGACCGCACGTTCAAACTCGCCGACATCGCCAATGCTTTTCGACACCAGGAAAGCGGGCTACATTTTGGCAAAATCTGTCTGGAGGTTTAGGCCGACGCTGTGCGCATACGACCCTGTGCGCATAAATAAGAAGTCAACGGGGATCTGAATTGAGTGTTTCCAGCAATTCTGCCAAGGTGGATTTATCCAGCCCACGCACTTCCAGAACAAAAACGATCTGTAAAAGCAGATCGGCACCCATGATTCCCCGATTTATTTTATTGCGCAGGTTGTCTGCGCTTTGTTGAACACCATATTGAGCCAGACGCTGGCTCAAGTCCTCGTACTTCATCTTGCGCTTGGACAGCTCCGATTTGAGCAGTCGGCTCACCAGTTCACGCCAGGCAGCAGAGGGGATGGTACCGTGCATAATCCTTCTCTTTGTAAATAATCATTTACAAAGATCGCAAATGATTTTCATATAAATAAATAAAAGTCTTTACAGACACGACGAACCGGATAGTATAGGCGGCACGTCAGGCTGTAAAGACGCAAACCGGAATCCACAGGAGGCGCAATATGTCGTGGGAGTTGCCAGAAGTCGAAGCACTCTTGAATCAGCGAGATGGCTGGGTAGTTGCCAATGAAGGCGATTGCATATGCATTACCAATGAAGACGGGCTGGATGCTTACCTTGCCATCAGCGGTGAACAGATCCTGGTGGAGTCAATCCTGTTCCGCAAGAGTCAGGTCGTCAACCCCGCCGCGCTCAACGATACCATTCTGAAAACCCATCAGATTTTTCCATTGACGACTGTGGCCATTACCACCGTTGAAGATGAGGAATATTACATGGCATTCGGTGCACTTTCTGCCGGAACAGACGCCAACAGCATTCTGGTGGAAGTGGAGTTGCTGTTTACCAATATCTCCGGTTTCCTCGACGCATATGAAAGTTTCCTCAAACCAAAGGTAGGAGTAGCGCTATGAGCGTGTGGAAAAAACTGGTCACTGCCCTGAAGGGTGGCGTAAACGATGCAGCCGAAACCGTGGCTGACGGTCAGGCTCTGAGAATTCTGGATCAAGAAATGCGCGAAGCCAAAGACGAACTGCAAAAATCCGATCACTCGCTCACCCAGATCATCGCCAAGCGCAAGCTGTCGGAACAGAAGATGGCGGGCCTGGAAAAATCTATCGCCGAATACGAAAGTCATGCCCGCAATGCCGCCAATAAAAGTGATCAGCAGCTGGCGCTGGACTGCGCCAAAAAGGTAGTTGATCTGCGCACACAGCTGGATGCTGAAAAGCAGTTTTCAGAGCAATTTGCAGCATCGGAGAAAACCCTGCGACAGAACATCAGCCGCGCCAAGGCCAACCTGCGACGGATGGAGCAGCAGGTTGACATGGTCAAGGCGACCGAGTCGGTGCAAAAAGCCCAGATCGCAGTATCGTCTCGACACATGGGCGCAAATGGCCGTATGAAAACGGCTGCCGAGTCGTTGACCCGCATGCAGGAGCGCCAGCAACAGCGCAGCGCCGAACTGGAAGCGGCCGAAGAACTCGCAGCAGACGATTCGGGCACGGATCTGGAAACGCGTCTCGCAGCCGCGGGAATCAAGGGTGGCCAGGCGTCTGCCGATGACGAACTGGCCCGCATCCTCGGCCAGAAATAAAGGACCGAACAGACCGCGACCGATACGCAGACCACCAGACGCTGCAGTGGAGGATACCAACTGTCTTGACTGCAGCGGCCTTCTTTGAAAGGTCGCGACGTATCACCACTGTTTATTGACGACCCGCGGCCCCGCCGCGGTTAACCGGAACCTGCCCGATGTTCAAAAAATTGTTCGGTTACGCGACTGACGCCCCCGCTGATGCCAAACTGCCTGCCGCCCCGGAGGTGATGGGTTTACGGCTCGGTGGTGCTTTTGAGCTGGATTCACTGCGGTTGAAATTGATGGAACCGCGGCTCGTGGTAAAGGATGTCGCCGCCACCCAGCTCATTCAGGCGGTGGGCGATGTGCAACTGGACGAATCCTCGTGGCTGCTGCGCTTCTACACCGACGACGATGCTTTTTTGCAGATCCTGTTGACCGGCGGACGCGACGAGCAGCACATTACCGACGCCAAACTCTGGCATTTTTATGAAACACAATCGGTGGGCAGCGAAGCCGATTGGCGTAAACTGCTCGAAGAAAAAATCAGCCAGCCATCCATTGAGCTGGAAGGACACACTTACCGGCGCGTCTGGGAAAGCATCGGCCCGGCCGCGCCACCGGTCGCCATGACGGAAACCACCCATACCGGCGACGGTCCGCCGGCGAGTACTGACCAGTTCGCCATGCTGTATCAGCGGGAAATTGAAGGGGACCTGTTTGAATACGTCCTTTATTCGGCCGAAGAAAAAATTATTGATGATCGGGTGGACCGTTGCCTGGTCGTCAGCACCGGCATGGATCTCGGGTCCGCCGATTTCACCGTCATCGGACAGGGGCTCTGATCCCGAAGAAATTAACCGCACCACACAGGACACGACATGGAACATTTGACTGCTTCACTGACCGGGTTGATAAATTTTTCTCTCTATTTTTTTGTGTCTCTGGTCTTGTTGCTGACATTCAAGTATGTCTACACGCTCATCACGCCCCACGATGAGTGGAAGCTGGTCAAGGAACAGAAAAACACCTCGGCCGCGCTGGGGCTGGTCGGTGCAATCATCGGTTTTGCCCTCGCCCTGGGAAGCGCCGCCTCCCATTCGGTGTCGCTTCCGGATTTCCTGGTCTGGGCCGTGGTCGCCCTGATCGCCCAGACGCTGGCATTCGCCCTGGTCCGCTTCATCCTCATGCCGCGGCTGGTACAACGGATTGAAGACAATGAAATCCCTGCGGGAATCATTCTGGGTGGTACTTCCGTAGCGGTCGGCATTCTCAACGCCGCCTGCATGACTTATTAGGAGGAGGCCCCATGAAGCGCTCCAGATCCATCGACATTCACAGCATGCGGCAGTATGCCTGGCAGCGCGTGCCGGTCAAACCTCTGGCATGGGCAGTCGCGGCGGCAACACTGATCGGATGCAGCTCGCGAGACCCGGCTCTGGCCTATGAATCTGTGGCGCAATGTCTGGCGGAAAACCCCGATCTTGATATCGAATGCCGGGCTGCCTTCCAGAAGGCGCGGGACGAGGCCGCGAAAGCCGGGCCGAAATACCAGTCCCGAGCCGATTGCGAGGCAGAATTCGGCGCGGAAAACTGCGTCGCGACACAACCGGCCAATCAACCACAGCAACAACAGCAACAGCAAAGCCAGAGCTGGTTTATGCCCGCGATGGCGGGATTCATGCTCGGACGCGCCCTCGACGGCGGTGGTTACCGCTCCGCGCCTTTGTACTCATCCACCAATCGCAACTCGCCGCATTATGGTCAGTGGACCGGCGTAGACGGAAAAACCTACGGGAACCGTTCAAACCGCAGCCTCCAGGTCGGCAAGGATGCATTCAAGCCCAAGCCTGCAGTCACACGGACCATCTCACGCGGCGGCTTCGGATCCACCGTAGCGGCAAAGTCCAACTGGGGTGGCAACCGGGGCAGCCGTAGCGGCAGCTGGGGCGGCTGATGCGACGTATCCGTCTTGCCGAGCGCCCCCACTGGCGCCAGCAGGCCCGGGAATTCGGCTTCGGATTCCACACGCTGTATGGCGAGCCCTACTGGGATGAAAGCGCCTGCTACGCTTTCACCCTGCAACAGGTCGAACAGGATCTGGAAGACCCGACCGCTGAACTGCATCAAATGTGTCTGGCGGCCGCGGATACTGTGGTGCGCGATGAGTTCTGGCTGCGACGGTTCTGCATCCCCGAAGCCCACTGGGACCTGGTCCATGAATCCTGGCGCCAGCGGGACCCGAGCCTCTATTCTCGCCTCGACCTGGCGTATACCGGCCAGGGTCCGGCAAAACTGCTGGAAAATAACGCTGACACACCCACCAGCCTTTATGAAACCGGATTCTGGCAGTGGCTCTGGCTGGAAGACCGGATCCGCGATGGGTCCCTGCCCGCAGGCGCGGACCAGTTCAACTCCCTGCAGGACAAGCTCATCGAGTGGTTCGCCCGTTACTTCCGGGAAAACCGGCCACAACCGCTTTATTTTGCCTGCTGCCGGGATTCGGCCGAGGATCGGGGCACGGTGCAATATCTGCAGGATTGCGCCAGTTCGGCGGGCATCGATAATCGATTCATTTTCGTAGAAGACCTCGGCCAGGGCGAGGGTGGCGAGCTGACGGATCTGCAGGACCGGATCATCCGCGCCATGTTCAAACTGTATCCTTGGGAGTTCATGTTTCGGGAAGACTACGCGGGACTGCTGCAACGCTGTAACCTGGCCTGGCTGGAACCCCCCTGGAAAGCGATCCTGTCCAACAAGGCGCTGCTCCCCCTGCTCTGGACGCTCTATCCCGACCACCCCAACCTCCTGCCAGCCTATTTCAGTGATGACCCGCTGGTCGGCGGGCTTCACGCCTATGTCCGCAAGCCGATCTTCGCCCGCGAAGGTGCTAATGTAGACATTGTGATCGGCGGGGAAACCGTGTTTTCATCACCAGGCCCGTATGGTGAAGAAGGTTTTATCTATCAGGCGTATACACCTTTGCCTCAGTTTGAGGGCCGGCATACGCTGGTCGGCAGCTGGCTGGTAGATGACCGGCCTGCCGGCATTTCCATGCGGGAGGACAGCCAGATGGTTACGCAGGATCTTTCCCGTTACGTCCCTCACGTGATCCTGTGATGGTGCGAGTGTCACGGTGTACGTGACCCACATCCGCTAACGAGGTAAAGCATGCACGAACCCATCGCCACCGTATTCGGCGGCACTGGCTTTCTCGGCAAATACATCGTCACTGCGTTGTTGCGGAAGGGCTTTCACGTGCGGGTCGCCAGTCGCCATCCAGCCCCTGAAACCGACAGCCGCGTAAAAAACCTGCTGGTTGATGTGCGGGACGCGGCGGCAGTGCAAAAGGCGGTGGCCGGTGCCCGCGGAGTGGTCAATGCCGTTTCCCTGTTTGTCGAGAAAGATTCCCTTACCTTCGAAGCCATCCATGTAGAAGCCGCTGCTCAGGTGGCCCGCCTGGCCCGGGAAGCGGGCGCTTCCCGCATGCTTCACATCTCGGGCATCGGCGTGGACGCGCATTCAAACTCCCCGTTCATAAGCGCGCGTGCCCGGGGCGAACAGGCGGTGCAGGATAATTATCCGGGGGCAATCATGGTGCGGCCCAGCGTCCTGTTTGGCCCCCGCGACGCCTTCGTGTCCTCTCTGGTAGCGGTTTCGCGCGCGCCTATCATACCGCTGTTCGGAACTGGCACCGCCCGGTTACAACCCGCATTCGTCGAAGACGTTGCCCGCGCCTGCGCCCGCATCCTTGCGTTCCCCCAATCCGGCACGCCCATATTCGAACTCGGTGGCGCCAGAATTTACACCTATCGGCAAGCCGTCGAGCTGGTGCTGGCTTACAAGCAACGCAAGCGGCACTTGATGCCGGTGTCTTTCCAGATGTGGAAAAAGCTGGTGAAACTCATGCAGTGGCTGCCCAATCCGCCCCTGACTCTGGACCAGCTGACCCTGCTGGAAATGGACAATGTCGTGGGCGAAGGCGTACAAACCTTCGCCGATCTGCAGATTCAGCCGGAAAGCCTCGAGAGCGCCCTGCCCCATTGCCTGCCGTGACCTGGCGCCGGATTCGTGTCAGTCCTCCCGCCGCGCCAGGGGCTCCAATGCCGGACCGGCGAGTACGCTGCCGTCAACGGCGAAGCGACTGCCATGGCAAGGACAATCCCAGGTAGTTTCGGCGGCATTCCACGCGACCATGCATTTCATGTGCGGGCAAACGGGCGAGAGGACCGACAGCTCATTGTCGGGTGAACGGTAAACAGCCAACCGGTCACCATCCAGACTGACAATGCGGCCTTCACCGGGCGCCACCTGCTCCAGATGCTTCAATCGGGCTGGCGTCAGATAATCTTTTACAAAATGGCGAGTGACCGAGATATTTTCTTTGGCCCACTGAGCGGCGGATTTGAGCGGTGTGAAACGGCGCGGATTGAAAAGACTGCCGCCCCGGGCTTCCAGCCCCTGAATCTGCTCGGCAATCAAGGTACCGGCGAAGGCACCCCACGTCAGACCGTCCGCTGAAAAGCCGGTCGCTACCCAGACGTTGTCGTGGCCCCCGTGACCGATATACGGCAGCAGATCCGCCGACTTGAACTGCTGGGCGGACCATTTGCAGGGGAACTGCGTCACCGCGAACCGCTTTCCTAAATAGTCTCGCAGACGCTGATAATAGCCCTCGCCTTCCGCGCCCTCTCCGGTCTTGTGCTTGCTGCCAACTGCGACCAGAAAATGCTCCCCCCCGAATTCATAACCGCGCAGGGAGACCGAATCGTTCTGCACCCAGCAACTGCCGGGCAGCTGTGCCGAATCGGGTAGAACCCCGGCCACGCCGTATTCGAGGAAGGGTTCCATTTCAGCCTGCAGCAGGTTCACACCCAATGGAGTGTGGGTCGCGAACACCAGGTTCTGGGCACGAAATTCGGCGAGATCCGTGGTGACCGTGCCGGTGCTCGCATCAAACTGGCGGACCAGGCAGTTTTCGTGGATCTGAGCTCCCAGGTCCACCGCTGCTCGGGCGAGCCCCGTCACGTAGCGGTAGGGATTGAACTGCGCCTGCCCCTCCAGGCGCATTCCGGCCTGCATCACAAATGGCAGCCCGGCAGCCTCATCCACACGCTCGGCCCGCAGGCCGGCGGTGCGGCTGGCCTCGAATTCAGCTTCGAGTTTTTCAGCATGCTTTCCCGGATTTTCCCCATCGCGACTTACCGTCAGAAATAGCGGGCAGCGCCGGAACTGGCAGTCGATACCGTACTGAATCACCCGGCGCTCAATGGTGTCGATGGCCGCCGTGCGCAAATCCACCACTTCACGGGCGACCGACTCGTCCCATTTTTTTGCCACTGCGGCCAGTCCGCCTGAAACCGTGCTATAGAGGTTGCCGGTTGACCGGCCCGTGTCTCCCTCACCCAGCCCCCGTGCCTCAAGCAACACGACCTGAATTCCCGCCCTGGCAAGATTGAACGCAGTGGTGACACCGGTGATGCCGCCACCGATCACGATCGTATCCACGACCCGACGGCCACTGGCTGCCGGATATCCGACAGGAGATTTTTCTGACTGCCACAATGAGCGCATGCTGATGACTCCCAAGCGATTGGCGATGACGAGCTTTCCGGACACCTCTGCCCTGGTTACGCGAGAATTTTATTGGTGGATGTGACGTGCTGACGGTAAATGGTGGCGCATTACATTTGAAAATGATTCTCAAAGCACTTACGATTCCCGCCGCGCTGTTCCCGTCTGCGCGGGGCCACTTCAGCTGTGCCGGCTTTTTTGCTGACGGCTACGGTCCCTTGATGTAACCCGATCTTCAGGAACCCTTCCATGTTTACCCGAAAAGCCCTGCCACTCGCTCTTGCCCTGCTCCCGACCGCTGTCTATGCCAATGACGGCCTGATGGAAAACATCGTCATTCTCGGCTCACGCGATGATGCCCAAGCCACCGCCGGTTCGGCCGCTGTCGTGGCGCCAGAACAAATGGAAGTAGAGTTCATCACCGATATCAATCAGGCAATGAAAACCGTGCCAGG
The DNA here is from genome assembly GCA_964641175.1 of uncultured Cellvibrionaceae bacterium. Lineage (GTDB taxonomy): Bacteria > Pseudomonadota > Gammaproteobacteria > Pseudomonadales > Cellvibrionaceae > CAYNST01. The sequence continues at coordinate 4,606 of CAZXLJ010000011.1, read as the reverse complement.
CATCTATGTTCGGGAAGAAGACGGCTATGGCCTGCGCCCTAATATCGGCGTGCGCGGCGCAACCGGGGAACGAAGTGCCAACGTGACACTTATGGAGGACGGTGTGCTTGTTGCTCCGGCCCCTTACGCCGACCCGGCTGCCTACTATTTTCCCGCCGCTTTGCGCATGCATTCGGTAGAAATCCTGAAGGGGGCGCCATTGCTGCGCTACGGCCCGCAGACTACCGGCGGCGTCATCAATCTGGTCAGTACGCCAGTGCCGGAGGCACTGGGTGGCGCGGTTACGGTGGGTACCGGAACCCACGGCAGTGAAGAGCTGCACGCCTATTATGGTGGCAAACATCAGCAATGGTCATGGCTGCTGGAAACGGCTCAGCGTCACGGCGACGGATTCAAAAAGATCGACCGCAGCCTGCGTGACAGCGGCTTCGACATCGCTGACTACGTCATCAAGCTCGGCTGGGAATCCATGAGCGGGCCGGAACAAAGTGTGTTGCTCAAGGCCCAATACTCCGAAGAAATTTCGGATGAAACCTATCTTGGACTGACCGACGCGGATTTTGCCCGCGACTCCAACCGCCGCTACGGTCTGTCCAGTATCGACCAAATGGACAATCAACACTCAGGGATCAGCCTCACACACCGGCTCGCCCTCAGTGATCGCATTACCAGCACCGCCACACTCTACCGCAACGAATTCGCCCGCGACTGGTTCAAGCTCGGTGGCGGTGGCGACCTGGTTGCTGCAGCCAATGAGGGTGATGCCACGGCCCAGGGCATTCTCGACGGCACCATCGACACCACCGGTCTCGGTTACAAGCACAACAGCCGCAAGTATTACGCGCAGGGTCTGGATATCAACTTCGACCTTGATCTGGGCGCGCATCAGCTTCAGATCGGAGGGCGCGTTCACGAAGATGAAGTAGATCGCTTTCAACCAGTTGAAGTATACGACCAGGTCAATGGATCTCTGGTATTCGCATCGCTTACCCTGCCCGGAAGTAGCGATAACCGGGTGGGCTCAGCCGAAGCTCTGGCCCTGTGGGTGCAGGACTCCTGGCAGATTTCTCCGCGTTTGAACGGTAATCTGACACTTCGATACGAAGACGTCGAGACCAAAGAGGAGCGCTTCACCGACATTGAGCGCAACAGTCTCAGCCGGACGATCTCCAGCAGCTCAGATGAATGGCTGCCGGGCGCGTCGATGACCTATGATTTGAACGACACCTGGCAACTCCTCGCCGGCGTTCACAGAGGTTTCACCCCGCTTGGCGCAGGCGGCCTGGAAAACGAAGAGCCGGAAATCAGTACCAACTGGGAACTCGGTTTCCGCTATCGCGCAGGTGAAACTTTCACCGAGATCGTCGGTTTCTACAGTGATTTTTCCTCGAAAGCTGAAAACTGCTCCGTCGGAACCCCTTGCAGCAATGGCGAAACCTCCGGTTCATTCAATACCGGCGAAGCCATTATCAGTGGAGTGGAGGCCCAATGGGGCGCTCAATACACCCTAGGCGGCTGGACGATACCCGTTGACCTCAGCTACACCTACACTCAGGCAGAAATCAGTGCAGACAATGCGCTGTCTGGTGTCGTGGACGGCGATACACTCAAGGATGTTCCGGAACAGGTTGTGAGTCTGCGCATCGGCTTGGAAAATTCTTCCGGCTGGCGCAATTATCTGACCGCAAAATATGTTGACGAAACCTGCGTGGCGGTCGGGTGCAACCGTGCCGATAACCCGTTGGGTCGGACTGATTCCCTGTTCGTCATCGACGCCGTCACCCGCTACCGCCTCAACGAAGTCGCCGAGGTTTTCCTGAAATTAGAGAACCTGCTGGACGAGCAGAATATTGTTTCGCGTGACCCCGACGGAGCTCGCCCGAACAAACCCCTAAGTGCGGCGGTCGGTTTAAAGCTATCTTTTTGAACACGTCCGTTTCCGGCGTTTCATCCTTACCGGTTTGGCCGTAAAATGGCGCCCCCGAACGGCGGGGCCCTGGTGAGGAGTTCCGATGACAAAAGATCAACTTAAGCGGGCGGCCGCCCAGGCCGCTCTGGATTTGGTGCTGCCACAACTGACCGGCACCTCAGTGCTGGGCATCGGTACCGGCTCGACAACCGCCTATTTTATTGAAGCCCTTGCACCGTACAAAGACCGCTTTGCCGGCACGGTCGCCAGCTCCATGGGGTCGGCTGAGAAACTGCAGGCGCTCAATATCCCGCAACGCGATCTCAACGATCTGGCGCATGTGGATTTCTATATTGATGGTGCCGACGAAGCCACGGCGGAGCTGCAGCTGATCAAGGGCGGCGGTGCAGCCCTCACCCGGGAAAAAATCATCGCCGACGTCGCCACTACTTTCGTGTGCATCGTCGACGCCAGCAAGTGCGTCAAGACCCTGGGCAAATTCCCTCTGCCGGTGGAGGTCATTCCGCTGGCCCGGAATCATGTTGCCCGTCAATTGCAACGCATCGGCGGGCGGCCGGTTCATCGCGCCGGCGTTGTGACTGACAACGGTGGTCACATCCTGGATGTGCACGACCTGGTAATCCGGAATCCCCTCGCGCTGGAAGCCGAGATTAACCAGTTCACCGGCGTGATTACCAACGGCCTGTTCGCTCGCCGTCCGGCTGATCTGCTGCTGGTAGCCACCGGTGACGGCATCAATACGATGCAGCGGCCCTGACCGGAGGCTCCCCGGATTTCATTTTGGTCCTGGCTGCTGTGTTAGAATCGCGCGCTTCCCGCCCGCCCAACCCCCGGAATTCCCATGTCTGAAAAAACGTCTCTTGAAAAAGACAAAATCAAAATTCTTCTACTTGAAGGTGTCCACCAGTCAGCGGTCGATGCATTCAATGCTGCCGGTTATCGCAACATCGACTATGTCACCACAGCGTTGAGCGAGCCAGAGCTGCTCGAGCGAATTCGGGATGCGCACTTCGTCGGCATCCGGTCACGGTCACAGCTCACCGCGCAGATTTTTGCCCAGGCGCCAAAACTGGTCGCGGTCGGCTGCTTCTGTATCGGCACCAACCAGGTCGATCTGAAAGCGGCACAGGAACATGGCGTGGTGGTTTTCAACGCGCCCTATTCCAACACCCGTTCGGTGGCAGAACTGGTAATCGCTGAAGCAATCCTGCTGCTGCGGGACATCCCCGCGAAAAATGCCGCCTGCCATCGCGGTGAATGGCTGAAGTCGGCAGTGGGATCTTTCGAGATTCGCGGCAAGACACTTGGAATTATCGGCTACGGCGCCATCGGCACCCAGGTCAGCGTTCTGGCCGAAAGCCTGGGCATGCACGTTCTGTTTTTTGATGTGGTCGACAAGCTCCCCATGGGCAACGCCATGCAGTGCGCCAGTCTGGTCGATCTGCTGTCCCGTTCCGAGATCGTCAGCCTGCATGTACCGGAATCGTCCAGCACCAAAAACATGATTGGCGCCAAAGAACTGGCTGTCATGAAACCCGGTGCCATACTGATCAATGCCTCCCGGGGCACGGTCGTGGACATCCCCGCGCTCGCCAACGCTCTGGCCGCAAGGCACCTGACCGGCGCGGCCATTGACGTTTTCCCCGCGGAACCCAAAGGCGCTCAGGAAGAGTTTGTCAGTCCCCTGCGGGCTTTTGACAACGTCATCCTGACTCCCCACATCGGGGGCTCCACCATGGAGGCCCAGGCGAATATCGGCGTGGAAGTGGCGCAGAAGCTGATCAAGTATTCCGACAACGGCACCACCACCAGCTCGGTCAATTTCCCCGAAGTCGCCTTGCCCACGCACGACAAAATCCATCGCCTGCTGCACGTCCACCAGAACGTCCCCGGCGTGCTCAAGGCCATCAACCAGATTTTTTCCGACAACAACATCAATATCGCGGGCCAGTACCTGCAAACCCGCGATGACGTGGGCTATGTGGTCATCGACCTGGATTCGGAGTACAGCGAACTGGCACTGGAACAGCTGCGCACCATTCCCGCCACCATCCGCTGCCGGGTGCTGTTTTAATGGACGAGGGTGCTGGGGTGACCGAGGGCTACCAGTTCACCCTGCCTTTCAAGGTGCGGGACTCGGAATGCGATCTGCAGGGCATCGTCAACAACAGCAATTACCTGGTATATCTGGAACACGCACGGCATGAGTTTCTGCTCAGCCGCAATCTCGATTTTGCTGAGCTGACCCGACGAGGGATTTTCCTGGTGGTGACACGCATCGAGGTTGATTACCGGCAACCGCTGCGCAGCGGCGACAGCTTCCGGGTTGCCCTGAACGTGCGCCGGTTGGGGCGCATCCGCTTTGAATTCCAGCAGGACATCTACCGCGAACCCGATCAGGCGCTCATGATCAATGCCAGAGTCTGCGGCGCCGCCACTAACAGGGAGGGCCGCCCGATTCAGCTGGACGGTCTGGAACACTTATTCGTGGAACCGGCGAACGGCGGGTGACAGTATCAGGCTGTGTACGAAAAGTATTTTTCAAATCCGTCGTTCTCGCGCACGCGGGGACCCACGACGGGCAGTGGGTTTGCACAACCACGGGACGACCCTGCCAGCTAGCGCATTCGCTGTCTGTCTGATCCCATAAAAAACCTTCGTTGTTCATTTAGCTAG
>CAZXLJ010000010.1:50606-55047 GCA_964641175.1 uncultured Cellvibrionaceae bacterium | reverse complement strand
GCGACGGCCGCCAGGATACCGATGATCGCAACCACGATCATTAATTCAATTAGTGTAAAACCTTGTTGCCTTTTCATACTTCAAAATTCCTCGTTGGGGGGTATGACTCTTCGTCCAACCCGTTAATTCAAACGCTGTGCCATGTTCCGGAAATTCAGATGCGACGTGGGTTACAGCTGAATTTCAGTCTAGACATGCATTTTGAATTGCGCCAACCCGCAGCCCATCCCAGACAGTTACTGACAATTTTCGTCAACCAGGACGCCGATGGCCTGCCGTTAATGGCTGGCAGTGCTGCCGTCAAAATTGTGACAAGCTCCGTAGCCTCAGCATTTACCCGGTAAGTCGCCAGCAATCGGCTAGACTGAAATCGAAGACATTCACTCCCGTGGTTTTAACGCTATTAAATGACATGAATAATCCTGCAGCGACATTAAGCGGGTTGGCCCGGCGCCTGGTGCGCGATGGCCTGCTCGATGAGGAAACCGCCCGAGCGTCTTTGGTCAAAGCGCAAAAGGAAGGGAAATCCCTGCCTTTTGCCTTGGTGGAGTCGGGAGCCCTGCGCGCCAACCAGATCTGTATCGCCGCATCCGATGAGTTCGGCACGCCGGTGCTGGACCTGAGCACGTTGCAGCCGGGCAGCCTGCCGTCGAAACTGGTGGATGCCAAACTGGTGTCCAAGCACCACGCCCTGCCCCTGTTCAAGCGCGGCAACCGTTTGTTTGTGGGCGTGGCCGATCCCACCAATCTGCACGCGCTGGATGAAATCAAATTCAATACCGGCCTCACCACCGAAGCGATTCTGGTGGAAGTGGACAAGCTGTCCCGCGCGATCGACGCTTACCTGAATGCGTCGGAGGAAAGCCTGGGCGATGCCCTCGGCGGGCTGGATGAAGACTCGCTGGATGACCTGGATATTGAAGCGGTCAGCGACAGCGGCAGCAAAGGAAAATCCGATGACACCTCGGATGTGGACGAAGCGCCAATCGTCCGCTTCGTTAATAAAGTGTTGCTCGATGCGATCAAGATGGGCGCTTCGGATATTCACTTTGAACCCTATGAAAAAAGCTATCGGGTGCGCTACCGGGTCGATGGCATTTTGCAGGAAATGGCGCGGCCGCCGAGCAACCTGTCCATTCGCCTGGCAGCGCGTTTAAAGGTCATGTCGCAAATGGATATTTCCGAGCGACGCGTGCCCCAGGACGGGCGCATCAAGATGAAGATCTCCAAAACCCGCGCCATCGATTTTCGGGTGAATACCCTGCCGACCCTGTTCGGCGAAAAAATCGTGTTGCGGATTCTGGACCCGTCCAGCGCCAAGCTCGGTATCGACGCTCTGGGTTATGAAGACTTCCAGAAGAAACTTTTCATGGATGCGCTGGCGCAACCCCAGGGCATGATTCTGGTGACCGGGCCCACCGGCTCGGGCAAAACCGTCTCGCTGTATACCGGCCTGAATATCCTCAATACGGTGGAGCGCAACATCTCCACAGCGGAAGATCCGGTGGAGATCAACCTTGAAGGAATTAACCAGGTCAACGTAAACGTAAAAGTTGGGCTAACCTTTGCTGAGGCCCTGCGCTCTTTCCTGCGGCAGGACCCGGATGTGGTGATGGTGGGCGAGATTCGCGACCTGGATACCGCCAGCATTGCCATTAAAGCGGCGCAAACCGGTCACCTGGTGCTGTCGACCCTGCACACCAACAGTGCCCCGGAAACGCTGACCCGCTTGCTGAATATGGGTGTGCCGACGTTCAACGTCGCCACCACCGTGAGCCTGATTATTGCCCAGCGCCTGGCGCGCCGGTTGTGCGTGCACTGCAAGAAAGAGGCGAAGGACATACCGGACGATATTCTCAAGGAAGAAGGCTTCTTTGATGTGGGCCTCCCCCGGGAAGAAATAACACTGTTTCATCCGGTCGGTTGTGACAAGTGCGTGAATGGTTACAAGGGACGAGTGGGCGTGTATGAAGTGGTACGCATAACGCCGCCCATTTCGAAAATCATTATGGAAGGGGGCAATTCGATCGAGATCGCCGATGCAGCACGTGCGGCGGGATTTTTCGATTTGCGCACCGCGGCCTTGCGCAAGGCCGCCTGGGGCATGACCAGCCTGGCAGAAGCTAATCGGGTAACGAAGGATTAATCATGGCGACACAAAGCAGTAGCAGCAGTGTTTTTTTATATAAAGGCCTGGATAAAAAAGGCAAAAAAATACAAGGCGAGATTTCCGGCACCAGCTCGGCCGTGGTTAAAGCGCAATTGATGAAGCAGGGCATTCGTCCGCAGAACGTTCGCAAAAAACCCAAACCTCTATTCGGCAGCAAAAAGAAAATCAAACCCATGGACATCGCCCTGTTTACCCGGCAGATGGCGACCATGATGAAAGCCGGTGTGCCCCTGGTGCAAAGCTTCGATATTGTTGCCGAAGGTGTGGAAAACCAGTCTCTTGCCGACCTGGTGCGCGCCATCCGCGAGGATGTGGCCGCCGGTGGTGGCTTTGCCCCGTCCCTGCGCAAACACCCGAAATATTTTGACGACCTGTTTTGCAACCTGGTGGAATCCGGTGAACAATCCGGTGCCCTGGAAACCATGCTGGACCGGATCGCCACCTATAAAGAAAAAACCGAACAGTTAAAAGCGAAAATCAAAAAGGCCATGACTTACCCGATTGCGGTGGTCGTGGTTGCCGTTGTTGTCACCGGTATTCTGCTTGTCAAAGTCGTGCCGCAGTTTGCGGAAACCTTTGGCAGCTTTGGTGCCGAACTGCCCGCCTTTACGCTGTTTGTGCTGGGATTATCGGAACTGGCCCAGGCTTACTGGCTGCATGCCATTGTGATTGTTGGCGTGGCGCTGTATCTGTTCAAGCAGGCCAGGCAGAGAAACCGCGCGGTGGCCGTGGCCGTGGACCGGTTTTCCCTGCGCATTCCGATTGTTGGCAAAATTCTTTATGAATCCATCATCGCCCGGTTTGCGCGCACCCTGTCCACCACCTTTGCCGCCGGTGTGCCGCTGATTGACGCACTGGATTCGGTGGCCGGTGCCACGGGAAATGCCATTTACGAAGCTGCCACTTATAAAGTTCGCGATGAAGTGTCGACCGGTACCCAGTTGAACGTGGCACTGCGCTCGGCCAAGATCTTTCCGTCCATGCTGCTGCAAATGACCAGTATCGGTGAAGAATCCGGTGCCCTGGACGACATGCTGGAGAAGGTGGCCACCTACTATGAAGAGTCCGTGGATAACATGGTAGACAGTTTGACTTCACTCCTCGAACCCATGATCATGTCGGTCCTGGGCGTACTCGTCGGTGGCCTGATGATCGCCATGTACCTGCCCATCTTCCAGATCGGCCAAGTTATATAAACCATGTCATTTGCAGAAATCTACGCGGTGGCGCCAACCATGATTGTGGTTGGCGCGCTTATTTTGGGGCTGCTGGTCGGCAGCTTTCTCAATGTGGTGATTTACCGCTTGCCGCGAATGATGCAACGGGACTGGCACAAGGAATGTGAAGCTTTCACCCGCGATCGCCGCGAAGACGACGTTATTGCGCCCGACGATTTCAATCTTGCCACCCCCAACTCCCGCTGCCCTCACTGCGATGCCGCCATCAAACCCTGGCAGAATATTCCGGTACTCAGTTTTTTGTGGCTCAAAGGCGCGTGCGCCAACTGCGGCGCAACCATCTCCAAGCGCTACCCGATCATTGAGGCCGTCACAGGCCTGTTAAGCGCTTACGTTATCTGGCACTTCGGCGCGACGCCGCAGGCCTGGTTCGGACTGGTGCTGTTGTGGAGCCTGGTGTGCCTCACCATGATCGACGTTGATCATTACCTGCTGCCCGATTCCATTACCCTGCCGCTGTTGTGGGCGGGGCTGCTTGCCAATTTGCTGGGCACCTATACGAGCCTCGCCGACGCGGTGCTGGGAGCCATGCTCGGGTATCTGTTTTTATGGGGCGTTTACTGGATGTTCCGCCTGGCCACCGGCAAGGAAGGCATGGGCTACGGCGACTTCAAGCTGCTGGCCGCACTGGGCGCCTGGATGGGCTGGCAGATGCTGCCCCTGATCGTGATCCTGTCATCCTTTGTCGGCGCCCTGCTGGGCGTCGCCGGCATTATCCTTTTGGGCCGCGAACGCTCCCGCCCCCTGCCCTTCGGCCCCTACCTCGCCATCGCCGGCTTTGTAGCCTTCCTCTGGGGTGATTTCCTGTTGCAGCGATATTTGCAGTTTATGGATCTTACGCCCTGAGTTCCGGCGGCGGCATCCCCAGGAGGAGGGGCTGCAAAGCCCCTCCTGCAGAGGTGAGATTTACAAAGTCCCCCTGCAGAAGTGGGAATTACAAAGTCCCCCTGCAGAGGTGAGATTTACAAAGTCCCCCTGCAGAAGTGGAATTACAAAGTCCCCCCTGCAAAGGGGGGATTTAGGGGGGTTTAAT